>JAGXFT010000019.1 GCA_024637135.1 Nitriliruptorales bacterium
CCCCACCGACGTGGCGGGCGATCTCGTCGTCGTCCACCCCGAAGTGCTCGCCGTAGCCGCGCTCGACCAGCATGTGGCCGCGCACTGCCTGATCGATGCGGTCCAGGTGGGCGGGATGAATGGGTCGCCGGCGCTCGTCCGCCTTGCGGGTGGTCCCGACCACGCCGATGGTGAGCCGTTCCACAAGGTCCTCGATGATCGTCGTCGCACGACTTGCGACGCTATCCGCGAAGACGTGGCCTCGGCGAGCGCCAACCCGGGGTGGTCGCACGGGCAGGGCATCGCGTGCGGCAACGTCGTCAGGCCGCGCCCGACGTGCACCCCACTATTCAGTGTTACTATGTACTGGTAGTCAGTGACGCTGAGTAGCAGGTGGACCGGGGAGGTGTTCGGTGGGCAAGCAGATGACGGAGATGCTCAAGGGCACGTTGGAGGGCATCGTCCTCGCGATCCTGTCCGGGCGACCTGCGTACGGCTACGAGATCACGGCATCGCTGCGGGACAAGGGCTTCGCCGACATCGCGGAGGGCACCGTCTACGCGCTGCTCATCAGGATCGAGAAGCGCGGTCTCGTCGACGTGGAGAAGGTCCCGTCCGAGAAGGGGCCACCGCGCAAGGTGTACTCCCTCAACGGCCAGGGCCGGGACCACCTCGACGAGTTCTGGGGGACCTGGAGCTTCCTCACACAACGACTCGAACAGCTCCACGACGAAGGGAGATGACCATGGCACCCGGATGGATCGAGAAGGTCACAGGGTCGCTCGAACAGAAGAAGCAGTACCGGCAGTACAAGGTTCGCAAGGACCACCTTCCCGCGGACTACCACGCGGCGATCGATGCGCTGGAGCGGTACTTGATGTACTTCGGCGCGATCGCCAGGGGCGACGTCCTGGTGTCGATGCTGGAGGATCTCGCCGACCTCTTCGAACAGAGCGCGGCCAGCAACACCCCGATCCGCGCGATCGTCGGGGACGACCCGGTGGCGTTCGCCGAGGAGTTCATCCAGAACTACTCGGAGGGTCAGTGGATCAACAAGGAGCGGGCACGGCTGACCGCCGCCATCGCTCGTGCAGCGGGTGACCGGGCGTGACGACCGGGCGAACGCAGATGCCGATGACCGCCACCGGGGTCACCACCCACGTCTGGGGGCCTGCCATCCACGTGCAGGCACTGGAGAAGTCCTACGAGGACGTGGAGGTGCTGCGTGGCGTTGACTTCGACGTGGCTCGGGGCAGCATCTTCGCCCTGCTTGGCTCGAACGGTGCGGGCAAGACCACGGTCGTGAACATCCTGGCCACGCTGCTCACGGCCGATGCTGGGACGGCCAGTGTCAGCGGGTTCGATGTCGCCACACAGGCTGGAGACGTGCGGGAGTCCATCAGCCTCACCGGGCAGTTTGCGGCCGTCGACGACATCCTCACCGGGCGGGAGAACCTCGTACTCATCGCCCGGTTGCGGCACCTCCGGGACCCGGGCGGGATCGCCGACGACCTGCTCGATCGCTTCGCCCTGGCCGACGCGGCCACGCGGAGGGTGTCGACGTATTCGGGTGGCATGCGCCGCCGCCTCGACATCGCGATGAGCCTGATCGGGACTCCGCCGGTCATCTTCCTCGACGAGCCGACGACCGGGCTCGACCCCCAGGCGCGCATCGAGGTGTGGCGGGCCGTGAGGGAACTTGCCGAGCACGGCACGACCGTGCTGCTCACGACGCAGCACCTGGACGAGGCCGAACACCTGGCCGACCGGATCGCGATCCTCCACCGGGGTCGGATCATCGTGGACGGCACCCTCGCCGAACTCAAAGGGCTGCTTCCGGCCGCCACGGTCGAATACGTCGAGAGGCAGCCGTCCCTGGAGGACGTCTTCCTCGCCCTCGTCGGCGACGACGGGACGGATGGAGACGCCGGCACCGACCGTGGCGTCGACACGGACAGGGGACGACGATGACCACGCACTTCATCGGGGACACGGGCGTCCTGCTGGGACGATCCCTGCGCCACGTCACGCGCAGCCTGGACACCATCATCACGACCACGATCATGCCGATCGCCTTCATGCTGTTGTTCGTCTACGTGTTCGGCGGCGCGATCGACACCGGGTCGGAGCCGTACGTCGACTACCTGCTGCCCGGCATCCTTCCGATCACGATCGCGACGGGCATCTCCTACACCGCGTTCCGGCTCTTCCTGGACATGAAGAGTGGCATCTTCGCGCGCTTCCAGTCCATGCCGATCGCCCGGTCGTCGGTGCTGTGGGCGCACGTGCTGACCTCGCTGGTCGCGAACCTGCTCTCAGTCGTGGTCGTCGTGGGTGTTGCCCTCCTCATGGGTTTCCGCTCGGGGGCGGGCGTGCTGGCGTGGCTCGCGGTCACTGGCATCCTGATCCTGTTCACCCTGGCGTTGACGTGGATCGCCGTGATCGCCGGCCTGTCCGCGACGACCGTGGACGGCGCGAGTGCGTTCTCCTACCCGCTCGTGTTCCTGCCATTCATCAGCTCGGCGTTCGTGCCCACCGACACCATGCCCGGCCCGGTGCGCGCCTTCGCCGAGCACCAGCCGGTGACCTCCATCGTCGACACCATCCGCGACCTGTTGACCCAGCAGCCGGTCGGCACCGACATCTGGATCGCGCTGGCCTGGTGTGTCGCCATCCTCGTCGTCGCGTACACCTTCGCGATGGTCACCTATCGCCGCAGGATCTCCCGGGGATCTGCCTGATCCCGATGTTCGGGAGGTGGCATCGAGCATCAGGTAGCGCCAGGCTCAGCGGTGTCATGGAGTCGACCCGCGATCTGGTCGAGCTCGATGGCGCCTTCTGCGACGGCCATGACCAGGTCGAACGCTTCCTGGTCGGACAGGTCGGTCGGTCTGGCGTTGAGGTCCAGGAACACGGCGGTCGCCAGCCAGCCGAGCCGCTTGTTGCCGTCCACAAGGGCGTGGTTGCCCACCGAGCAAGTCCAGCAGTGCGGCGGTCTTCAACGGCACGGTCGGGTAGGCGTCCTCCCCGAAGGCCGTCGATCGAGGTCGAGCGCAGGCCGCATCCAACAGGCCGAGATCGCGACGCCTCCTGCCGCACGCGAGAACCGCTGCCCTTCCGTGGTAACGGCAGCCCGAGTGGTTGTTGCCGCAAGGCCCGGAGCGTCCGGGGCGTTCGGCACTGTCCCGACAGGTGCCGAGGGTGCACGATGTACTTGGAGGCAGACCACCCATCCAGCGCCCTCGGGATGATGATGTCACGCCAAACCGACACACCGGAGACTGCAGGACGTGCATCCACGCACGGTGATCCGCGGCGGCCGCCGCGTCTTCCTCCTCGCTGGTTCATCCGCGCCGCGTGGTACGGACACCGCGCCCTTGTCCGGGTGAGCGGTGGTCGCGTCGGGCTGTGACGACCACGGCGAGGGGGCTGGGGCACGCTTCGCCTGACCACCACCGGACGTCGAACAGGCCGACCGCGCCGGGTGATCGTCGGCTACGTCGAGGACGGCCCGAACCTGGTGACCATGGCCATGAACGGATGGGGCGAGGGTGAGCCGGCATGGTGGCTCAACCTGCAGGCCAACCCCGACGCCGAGGTCGAACTCGTCGCCGGCCCGCGCCTGGTCACCGGTCGGGCCGCCGAGGGCGAGGAGCGGGACCGGCTGTGGGCACGGTGGGCAACGATCGAACCCGAACCTCGACGCCTACGCGGCCCGGCGCTCCAAGGAGACCGCCGTCGTGGTCCTGGAGCCACTTTGGACAACGAGTGGAAGCCACTCGCAGGACGAGCGGACGACGTCCGTCACGCACTCGGACTCGGCAACGGACGGCGACGCCACCGACGACCCTTCGGTGTGACGCCGGAGAGAGGGGGACGACGATGGACTCGGAGAACGTCGGCGATCGTCGTCGGCCGGGCGCCTGGACGTCGCTTGCAGGTCACGAGCTGGAACAGCCTCTGCGATCGACGAACCCAGCCCCACCGCCTGGTCAGGCGGGGACGCCGGTCAGCGTGGTGAGGTCCTGCAGCTTCAGGGCAAGTTCGACCTGCAGGCGCAGGTCGCCTTCGGAGGGGTCGCCGCCGAGCAGTCGCCGGATCGCCTTGAGCCGGTAGGCCAACGTGTTCGGGTGGACGAACAGGCGCCTGGCCGCCGCGGCCGCCACGAAGTCGGCCTGGACGTAGGCCCGCAGTGTGGGCAGCAGGTCGCTGTCGTTGTCGGCATCGTGGGCGGCCAGTGCCCCCAACGCCTCGTCGACGAAGTCGGCCCGTTCCCGGGGTCCGCTGCCACCCAGCAGGACCCGGTAGACCCCCAGGTGTTCGAAGACCAGGGGCCGGTCGGTGACGTCCAGTGCGTCGGCGACCCGGGCGGCGCGGTCGGCCTCCTGCAGGGCGTTGCCGAGCTCGGTCGCGGCGCGTACCGGCGAACTCACGGCGGCCCGCATCGTCGAACCCGGACGCCGTTCGTCGGCCATCGCCTGGCCCCGGGTCAGCAGGTCGGTGGCCAACGCGATGTCCACCTGCGGATCCTCCGGCGAGGCCGGCAGCAGCACCAGGTAGCCGTCGCGCCACGGGGCGATCGACGCCACCCCCAGCAGTTCCCGGCACAGCTCGACCAGGGCCGGGTAGATCCGGGCGGTGGGGCCGTGGACCTCGTCACGGTCGGCCCCGCCGGTCGGCGACGCGCGACGCCAGTGCGGGGTCAGGGTCACGACCCGCCAAGGACCGTCGGCGGTCGAGCCCAGCTCCGACAGCAGCCGTCGGGCCTCGCCGCGTCCGGTCAGCGACCCCGAGGTCAGGTGCTGGATGATGTCGCCCTTGATGCGCGACTCGACCTCCCAACTGGTTCGTTCGCGCAACATCTCGAGTGCGAAGATCGACGCGGCGTGCTCGACCGCCCGCACGTCCACCTCGTCCAGGTCCCCGCCGTCCTCGGTGGTCGCGACCGCCAGCCACCCGCCGAAGTTGCGTCCGACTGCGATCGGCGCCAGCGCGGGACGGGTCGAGACGCGGTCGTCGTCCAGCAGCCCGAAGCGGGTGCTCCCGCCGAGCCACGACTGCGCGGGCGCCAGGTCCGACGGCCACCGCCACGACGCCAGTGGCCGCAGTCCCGGGTCGACCACCATCACGCCACGGCCGACCAGGTCGGACAGCCGTTGGGTCAGCGAGCTGATGCCCGGCGCGTCGAAGGCGGTGCGGGACAGTTCGCGTTGGAGGTGGATGGCGCGTTCGAGTTGACGGCGCTGGCCCCGCAACTGCCGGAACATGTCGGCGGACTGGACGCTGACCGCCAGCAACGGGGCGATCAGGGTGAACAGGTCGAGGTCGGCGTCGGTGAAGGTGCCGGTGCGCTTGTTGATCGCGTGGCACACCCCGATCGCCTCGCCCTCGACCACCAGCGGCACGGTCATCACCGACCTGGCCCGGAACAGTTCGACGTAGCGCGAGATGAGCCGCCGGTCGGTGGGCGCTTCGCGGGCGATGTAGGGCTCGTGGGACAGGAACACCCGCACGGCGTTGCCGCCCTCGCGCAACGTCACCCGGTAGGCCGCGATCACGGCCGGGTCATCGATGCCGAACGCGGGCTGTTGTAGCCGCAGTTCCTCGTGCTCGGCGTCGTAGAGCATGAAGCCGGCGGTCTCGACGTCCAGCAGGTCACTGATCGTGGTGATCAGGGCCGCCAGCGCCTGTTCGTAGTCGGCGGTCGACGACAGCACCCGCCCGACCCGCACGAGCGCCTCGACCTGTCGCGTCGTCTCCCCGGCCATTGCCACGCCCCCGGCGCTGTTCGTGGACCGGCCACACTACTTCCGAGATTTCGTTGTGGGGCACGGACAGCACACGTGGTGTCCCGATGGCGTTGACTGCATCACTGCGGACCTCTTCCCGCCGTGCGACCATGCGTTGTCCAACGGCGGTCGTCGAGCCCCGGACCCCGCCCAACGTCAGGCCATCCGTGACTGCTGCCATCCCCGTCGACCTCGCCTGGTCGTCGCCATTCGTCCGCTGGCAGGGCGCGTTGGCATCCACCTCCAGCATCGACCTGGCCGTGCAGGTCACCGGTGACGCCTTCGGCCGCGCCCGCTTCGACCCGGGCGACCTGTCGTCGGTGGTGTTCGGCTGGACCGTCCCCCAACCCGAGATCTTCTACGGTGCGCCGACGATCGCCGCGCGCATCGGGGCCGGCCACGTCGGCGGGCCGATGGTTTCCCAGGCCTGCGCCACCGGTGTCGTCTCGTTGGAGGTGGGGGCGATGCGCGTGGGTGCCCGCACCGACACGAGCGTGCTGGTCGTCACCGCCGACCGCACCAGCAACGGGCCGGTGCTGACCTGGCCGCAACCGGACGCGCCCGGCGGGGCACCGCACGTCGAGCACTGGGTGCTGGACAGTTTCAAACGGGATCCGGTCGCCCGCGAGGCGATGGTCGCCACGGCCGAGAAGGTCGCCGCCGAGGCTGGGTTCACGCGCGAGGAACTGGACGAGGTGACGTTGCTGCGCCACGAGCAGTACCGGTCGGCGTTGGCCGACGACCGCGCCTTCCAACGACGTTGGATGGTCCCGGCCCGCCTGCCGGGCCGGCGGGGGGAGACGGTCGTGGAGGCCGACGATGGCGTGGTCCCGACCACCGCCGAGGGGCTGGCGGGGTTGCGGCCGGTCACCGACGGCGGCGTGGTGACCTACGGCAGCCAGACCCACCCGGCCGACGGCACCGCCGGACTGGTCGTGACGACGGCCGAGCATGCGCGGGACCTGGCCGACGGCGGTCCGGTCGCGACCATCCTCGGTGTCGGCCACAGCCGGGCCGGGCTGGCCGAGATGCCCAAGGCGCCGGTCCCGGCGGCGCGTCGGGCACTGGACGCCGCCGGCCTCGCCTTCGACGACGTGGATGCCCTCACCACCCACAACCCGTTCGCGGTCAACGATCTGTGGTTCGCCCGCGAGACCGGGGTCGCGCTCCAGGACATGAACGCGCGTGGCTGCAGCCTGGTGTGGGGCCACCCGCAAGGTCCGACCGGCACCCGCTCGATCGTGGAGCTGCTGCACACCCTGGTCGACCGGGGCGGCGGCGTCGGCCTGTTCACCGGCTGCGCCGCCGGGGACAGCGGAGCCGCCGTGGTCGTCCGGGTCGACGCCTGATCCGACTGGCGATGCCTGGCTCGTCCTCACCCACAGCCCCGGGCGGGTTGTGGTCGTGACGATCCAGGATTCTCGCGCAACCGACTCCGCGACGCTGCGCTGAGGCCGTGCGGGTCCGCGTCCGGCCAGTCAGGCGCAGACCGTTCTCCAGGCGGTGGTGTCGGGCTGGTCCTTGGCGGGGACGCGGAC
>JAGXFT010000189.1 GCA_024637135.1 Nitriliruptorales bacterium
CGGTCCTGGACGTCACCGACCTGGTCGCGCGTCTCGGACGTGGCGGGTACGTCACCCAGGGACGGCCGAGCAAGGATGTCTCGGACGCGTTGCGCTGGGAGGTACAGCGGGGTCGGGTCCGGCGTCTGGCGCGTGGCACCTGCGTGCTGGGTGATCTCCCACGGCAGACGGCGTGGCGGATGCGTCGCCGCCTGGACAGCCACGTCGCGGCGGTTCGGACCAACGACGACGACTCGTCCGTACCCCGCCCAGATTGTCGCTGAGAGGCGTGACGGGCCGAGGTCAGCCACCCGTCCGACCGGACGCCCGAACACGTCATGGTCAGCCAGGAAAGGCCGCACTCCGTTCCGCGGCATCGGCCGGTCGCACCAATCTCGAGAACGTCGCAACCCTCACGCATCCGCTGGTCTCGACATTCAAGGATGGTTCGGGTGGCCCCTCGACACAGACCGATCGGTCGGACATCTCGTTGCGCACCCGCTGATCGTCCAGCACGAGCTCGCGGATCGCCTCCGGCAGTTGCTCGCGCTGCCACCGGCACTCGCGCCGAACGGCACGCTCACCCTCGGATCCGGGCGCCGCCGCGCGCGCCGCCTTGATCGCATACGCCGCAGCACCGAGTTCGTGCGCCGCCACATGCGCCACCACGCCCGCCTGGCCGGCCGCGCGGACGGCTCGGGAGAGCGCCGTCGGGTCAGCCTGTTCGCCGGCGTTCGCGCCACTGCGGACTGGCCCCGACGGGCTCGGGAACGTGGCAGACTGGATCGTCGCCGTCACGACGTGACGGCCATCGGAGGACCCGTGACGAGCTCCCCGCGTGCCCTGGCCCTGTCCCTCGCGATCTGCCTGGCAGCCTGTGGCGGGGGCCCGGACTCGGCCACGATCGACGCCACCGGGTCGACCGCGCCGGCCACGACCAGCGTGCCCCCGGCCGCCACCACGCCCACGGTGGTCGCGACCCCGTCAACAGCCTCGTCAGGTTCCCCTTCTGACTTCTCGTCAGATTCCCCTTCAGATTCCTCTTCTGGGGCCTCGCCCGGGGTCGGTGGCGGAGCGGGGGCGTACTTCCAGGCCCTCGACGACCAGTCGGCGGTGGACGGCGTGGCCGCGCCGGATTCACCCGCGGCCGCGTATGGCTCCTACCTGGCCAACTTCCGGGCCGCGTCGACCGCCCTGGGGTTCCCGCCGAGCCTGGATGCCACGATCGAAGCCGTGGACGCCGGGTTCGACCTGGTCGACGCCTCCAACCAGCGGATCGAGTTCCGCGACGTCCAGGTCGACGGCGAGGGCCACGTCGTCAGCTTCTCGCGCAACGGGACGCCGATCGCGGACTCCGTCTGGACCGCACCGACCAGCCCCGACGGCGACCTGGGCGCCGGTGACGCGTTCGCGTTCGCCAACGATCGCGCCTTCTTCGTCGTCCTCGACGTGTCCAACGGAACCGACGGTGCCCTCGCGATGGCCGGTGTGACCTTCAGCCAGGGTGGGCGACAGGTCGCGTCGGACCCGGCGATCGACACCTACCCGGGCGAACTGGCGGCGGGCGAGACGAGGGGCATGTTCTTCGGCACGCCGGGACTCGCCGATGCCGAGCGCGGGCCGGTGACCGTGACGATCGAGGCTCGTCGCGTCGACGGCGCCGGGGAGGCCCTTGCCACGGAGGTCACGCTGCAGCCGGTGTCGTAGGGCCCGGCGCGGCACCGGGACCCGGCCCCGGATCGATGCCGGGGCGGCGACCTGCAACCGCGTGGAGTGGTGTCGAAGGGAGTCGGACGTACGCCGGATTCTGTTCCCGGTCCGTGAGTGGACCGGGGGCGACCATCTGTCTGGGACGACGATTGCTCGTCGCCTCGTGCGGCCCACCCGGAGGCGCGGCGGGCACCGATCGCCTCCTGCTTGGCCTTGCTCCGGACGGGGCATGCCCAGCCGCGACGGTCACCCGTCGCGCTGGTGGTCTCTCACACCACCGTTTCACCCTTACCCCGTCCCGGTTCCCTTTGGGATCCGGGTCGGGGCGGTCTGCTCTCTGTTGCGCTTTCCACGCATCGCTGCGCCTGGGAGTTACCCAGCGTCCTGCCCATGGAGTCCGGACGTTCCTCGACCCGGGCGAACCCGAGCCGCGGCCGCCTCACCGGCTCCCTTCGACGTCGGCCAGCGTACGGCCCCCCGGTGTCCGACGGTCCGATCCATCCATCACCCCGATCGCCTACCGTGCGGACCGTTGCCCACACCGTTCTCCACCCGACGACAGATCCGACGATGAGCCTGACCGGACGTCCACTCGTGGTGGTCGCCAACCGACTGCCCGTGTCTCGCAACGGGGACGCATGGCGCCCCTCCGCCGGCGGCCTCGTGACGGCCCTGCGGCCGGTGGTGCAACAGGTCGACGGCCACTGGGTCGGGTGGGACGGCGGGTTGTCCGAGGTCCCGACCCGCGTCGAGGGCTTCGAAGCGGACATGCACCCGATCGCCATGACCGACGCCGAGGTCGACGACCACTACTACGGCTTCTCGAACCGCACGTTGTGGCCGCTCTTCCACGACCTGCTGGCCGAACCGGTCTACGACCGCCAGTGGTGGCGCACCTACGAGAAGATCAACCTCCGGTTCGCCGACGCTGCCGCGGACCTCGACCTCGACGACCCGGTGTTCTGGCTGCACGACTACCACCTGCTCGTGGCCGCGGCGATGCTGCGCGACCGCCTGCCCGACGCCACGATCGGGCTCTTCCTCCACATCCCGTTCCCGCCGCCCGAACTGCTGTCCCGGCTGCCGTGGATCGACCAACTGCTGGACGGGATGCTGGGCGCCGACGCGATCGGCTTCCACACCGAGTGGTACCGCGAGAACTTCGTCCGATCGGTCCAGCGGACCCGTCGCGACGTGACGGTCTCCGGCGACCTCATCCACCTGCCTGACGGCCGCTCGGTCCACACCGCCGCGCATCCGATCTCCATCGACGTGTCGGAGTTCTCTCGACTGGCCACCGCCGACGACACCCGGCGTGAACTGGCCGAGCTGCGGCAGCAGTTCGACGGTCGCAAGGTCGTGCTGGGCGTCGACCGACTCGACTACACCAAGGGGATCCGCCACCGACTGCAGGCCATCGAGCAGTTGCTGGTGGACCGCCCCGACCTCCAGGACCAGTTCGCCTTCGTCCAGATCGCGGTCCCGTCGCGCGACGACGTGCAGGAGTACCGCGACCTGCGCGAACAGGTGGAGTACATGGTCGGCCACATCAACGGTCGCTTCACCGACCCGGGCCAGGACGTCCCGATCCACTACCTCTACCGCGGGGTGCCCAAGACCCGGCTGGCCGCCTACTACCGGCTGGCCGACGTCATGGCGGTCACCCCGCTCAAGGACGGCATGAACCTGGTCGCCAAGGAGTTCGTGACGGTCCAGCACGCGGCCCGCGACGAGGAGGGCCAGGAGGCCGGCGTGCTGCTGTTGAGCGAGTTCACCGGCGCGGCCCTGGAATTCGTGGACGACGCGATCATGTGCAACCCGTTCGACGTGCAGTCCCTGGCAGCGCGCATGGCCCAGTCGTTGACCTTTGACGCCGAGGACCGCCGGAACAGGATCACGTCGATGGCCGAGGACGTCGCCGACAAGGACGTGTTCAAGTGGGTCGAGGAGGAACTGGCGACGATCACCTCGGACCCGCGCGCGGTCCGGGTGAGCTGAGCGATGGCCGACGACACCCCGGCGGGCCCGCCCGCGACGCTGTCGTCACCGGCCGAGGTGGTCGACCTGCTGCCGCCGCTGGCGGACGCCGTCCTGCTGCTGGACTTCGACGGCTGCCTGTCGGGCCTGGTCGACGACCCGGAGGCCGCCGTCCCCGCCGACGGCGCCGTGAACGCGCTGGTCGCCCTGGCGGCCCGGACCCGGGTGGTGCTGGTCTCCGGACGCCCCGTGGCGTTCCTGCGACGCCAGGTCCCGATCGAGGTCGGGGTCTCCTACGCCGGCGGGCACGGTGCCGAGTACGCCGAGGGCGCCGACGAGGTGCAGCCGCTGGTCGACGTCGAGGTGGTTCAGCGTCGTCGCGACGCCGCGATCCGCGACCTCGACGACCTGCTGGGCGACCAGCCCGGCTGGTACGTCGAACCCAAGCCCACCGGCGTGGCCGTGCACAGCCGCCGTGTGGCCGACCCCACCGCGTACCTCGATCGGGTGCGCGAGGTGCTGGCGTCCCACACCGGTGACGACATGGTGGTGCTGCCCAGTCACGAGGTGCTGGAACTGCGGCCGGCCGGGGTCGACAAGGGCACGGCTGCCGAGCACCTGCTGGGCGACGACTCGCGGCTCCCGGTGTCGTTCGGCGACGACGTCACCGACGAGGCGATGTTCGCCGTCGCCGTCGACCGCGGCGGCATGGCCGTGGTGGTGTCGACCGAGCCACGGCACACGCATGCGGTGGCGCGGGTGCGCGATCCCGACGACGTCGTGGCCGTACTGGCCGCCTGGGCCGAGCGGGCCTGACCGCCGTCAGCCGACGACGAGCAGGCGCCGGCAGTTCGGGCAGTTCCCCAGGGGTGGCCCGTCCAGCAACTCGTTGACGTCGGCGTAGGACAACCCGATCCCGCAGGCCGTGCACTGTTCCCCGTCCAGGCGACCGACGGCGTCACCTGTGGTGGTGGCGGCGGACTGGTCGTAACGCGCACGCAGGTCGTCGGGGAGATCGTCGCGCTGGCGGTCGCGCACGACCTCGTGCTCGGCGATCTCGGCCAGCAGTCCGGCGGCCGAGGTGTCGAGCCGGGCCTGGACCTCGCTGGTCTGCTGGTCCAGTCGCGCCAGTTCCTGTTCCAGGTCGTCGAGAGACGCCTCGAGCTCCTCCAGTTGTTCCAGCGCGTCGAGTTCGGCCAGTTCGTGGTCGTCGATCCGGGACGTGACGGCGCCGATCTCGGCCTCCATCTTGCCAAGTTCGCGTGCGTTGGTGATGTCCCCGCCGTAGAGGCGCTGCTGCTCGGCGGCCAGCCGTTCGCGCAGCAGGCCGACCTCGCGGTCGTGGGTGCGGGCCACGGTGGTCACCCGGTCGCGTTCCAGCCGGACGTCAGCGTGCTGGTCGTCGACCGCGCGGCGGCGCTCCCCCAGCGACACCAACTCCTCCTGCTCGGGCAGGTTGGCCAACCTCGTGCGCAGACGCCGGATGGCGGAATCCGTCGCGGCCAGGTCGAGCAGGTGTTCGAGCTGCTCGGCGGTGGGCTCGGGCATCGGTTGGTGCTCCTGGTCGGACGCGGGTCGAGCCGGGTCGACGTCGGCGGCGACCGCGGGTCTGCCGGCCCCGACAGGGTCGGTCCGACCGGGTCAGTCCGGCAGGTCCGACCACGGACGGGTCGACACGGCGGACGCTACCACCGTGGCCGTCAACGACCGGTCCCGTGCGTCCGCGCGCAACAGCTCGACCCATGGCGGCAGGGCGGCCACCTCGACGGCGTGGTGACCGGCGTCGACGAGCGCGAGCCCCTGTTCCAGCGCGTCCAGCACGACGTGGTGGCGCAGGTCGCCCGTGACGTAGACGTCGACCCGCGCGGCGACGGCGACGTCCACCATCGAGTCACCAGCCCCACCGACCACGGCGACGGTCTCGACCACCCGTGCCGGGTCGCCGGCCAGGCGAAGGTCCGGTGCGGGCAGGCGGTCGCGCAGGCGGGCCGCCACGGCCCCCAACGACATCGGTTCGGGCAGCCGGCCGCGGCGACCGAGCAGTTCGACCTCGTCCACCGACTCGGTGGCCGCGGTCAGCGGCTCGACGTCGACCAGGTCGAGCGCCCGGACCACCGGGTCGGACGTGCCTGCACCGTCGGTCGCGACGTCGAGGTTGGTGTGGGCGGCGGCCACCGCGACCCCGGCCCGCGCCGCCGCCAGCGCGATCCGCCCAGTCGCCGTCGCCGGCGTCAACGCCACCAGCGGCTGGAACAGCAACGGGTGGTGTGCGAGCACGAGGGTGCGTGGTCCCCGGGCCGCCTCGGCCACGACCGCAGACGTGACGTCCAGCGCCACCACGACCCGCTCGACCGGATCGTCGGGCGCCCCCACCTGCAGACCGACGTGGTCCCACGACTGGGCCGTCGATTCCGGGTGGCGGCGGTCGACCAGGGCAAGCCAGTCGGCGACGGTGTCGGTCATGCGCGGTGTCCGGGATCGATCGAATGGGGCGTGCGCGGTGCAGGGCTCGAACCTGCGACCCCCGCCGTGTAAAGGCGGTGCTCTCCCAGCTGAGCTAACCGCGCGTGCGACCCGACGGTAGCCGGGGCGGGAATGTCGCCCCGGAGCGGACGGTTCCACCTCACGACACCGACCCCAGGACCTGCCATGGCCAGCACCGTCGACGTGATCGTGATCGGGGCCGGCCCCGTCGGGGAGAACGTGGCCGACTACGCCACCCGGAACGGGCTGGACGTGGTGGTCGTCGAATCCGAACTGGTCGGGGGCGAGTGTTCCTACTGGGCCTGCATGCCCTCCAAGGCACTGCTGCGCCCGACCGAGGTGCTGGCAGCGGCGCGGCGGGTGCCCGGGGCCGCACCGGCCGTGACCGGCACGGTGGACGTGGCGGCCACCCTCTCCTCCCGCACGGCCTTCGCGTCCGACTGGGACGACGCATCCCAGGTCGAGTGGTTGGACTCGGCCGGGATCGGCCTGGTCCGCGGCCACGGACGCCTGAGCGGTGACCACGAGGTCACGGTGACCCACGACGACGACACCACGACCGTCCTGCGCGCCACGGTCGGCGTGGTGGTCGCGACCGGCACGTCGGCATCCCTGCCGCCGATCGACGGACTGGACCGGACGCGGACCTGGGACAACCGCGACGTGACCAGCACCGAGGCGATCCCGGACCGGCTGGTCGTCCTGGGCGGTGGCGTGGTCGGGGTCGAGATGGCCCAGGCGATGCGACGACTGGGGGCCCAGGTGGTCGTGCTCGAGGCCGAGGACCGCCTCCTCGGGCGCGAGGAACCGGTCGCCGCCCAGGCCCTCCTGGACGCGCTGGTCGCCGACGGGATCGACGTGCGACTGGGCGCCGCGGCGACCAGCGTCCACCGCGACGACGACGGCCGGGTCGTCGTCGGCCTGGACGGAGGCGACGAGGTCACCGGCGACGAACTGCTGGTGGCGGTCGGGCGTCGCGCCAACACCGACGACCTCGGCCTGGACTCGGTCGGGGTGGTGCCGGGCCGCGGCGGCTACCTGGCCGTGGACGACCACCTGGTCGTGGACGGCGTGCCGTGGCTGTCGGCCGTGGGTGACGTCAACGGGCGCGTGCTGTTGACCCACCAGGGCAAGTACCAGGCACGACTGGTCGGTGACCGCCTCGGCGGCCGCGACACCGACCCGGCGTGGGCCGACGACCGGGCCGTGCCGCGCGTGATCTTCACCGACCCCCAGGTGGCCGCGGTCGGGCTGACCGAGGAACAGGCGCGCGACGCCGGTCGGTCGATCCGCGTGGTCGAACACGACACCGGCGCCGTCGCCGGCGGGTCACTGCTGGGCCGCGACAGCGGCGGCCCGGCCCGACTGGTGATCGACACCGACGACGACGTCGTCATCGGCGCCACGTTCGTCGGTGCCCAGGTCGCCGACCTCCTGCACAGTGCCACGATCGCCATCGTCGGCGAGGTGACCGTGGCACGCCTGTGGCACGCCGTCCCGTCGTTCCCGACCGTCTCCGAGGTCTGGCTGCGCCTCCTCGAGGCCACCCGCGACGACTGACTCCAACCTGTCCGACGGACAGGCCGTCAGGCGTCCAGGAGGTCGTCGAGGTCGACCAGTCCGGCGTGCCGGCCGTTGCGCGCCAGCACCTGCAGTTCCGCGGTCAGTTGTGCGTCGAACAGGCGCTCGAAGTCCCACGGCTGCCCGGGCACGTCGACGGTCGCGTGCGGGGGTTCCCGGACCGCGACGTGCAGCCCGGACGTCGGCCCGTCGTTGTGCAGTTGCGCGGTGACGTGCAGCGCGCGCGGACACACCTCCACCAGCACCGGGATCCCGAACCGGCGGCGCAGCACGGCGCCCGCCCGCCGCACCTCCTCCCGCATCGGACCGGCCGGGTCGACCCAGGCCGACAGCACCAAGCGGTCGACCTCGTCGAGGGCATCCAGCAGGTCACCGGCCTCGACCATGGCCGGCACCGCGTCGTCGGCCGCCAGCACGTCCCGAGTGGCACGGGCGACGGCGACCCCTGCCGGGGCGTCGAACGGGTCGACGGCCAGCAGCGCCGCCGCGATCGCGGTGGCGAACTCCCACCGGAACTCCGCACCCCCCAGGGTCGACAGCGTGGGCTCGTCCAGCACGACCGTGGGCAGTCCGTGGTCCGCCAGGGCGCGCAGTCCCTCGCGCTCGCCCATCGCGACCAGCAGCACGTCGGGGCCGTACTGCGCCAGTTCGTCGAGGTGGTGGTCCACGATCGGGACCAGGCCACGTCCGGCCTTGCCCAACGACTCGCCCACCAGGTGGGCGACCCAGTGCCCGAACCCGGCCAGGTGCTCCGGCAACACCAGCACCAGGTGGTGCCGGCCGGCCATCGACGCCGCCGCCAGGATCGCGCCCAACCGGGCGGCCTGGTTGTCGGCCAACGCCGGTGACCGGGCCATCGACAGGTCGGACCCGGCCGCGGCCAGGTGCGACGCCACGTCGATGCCCAACAGGGCGGCCGGGAGCATCCCCAGCACGTCCAGGGCCGACCAGCACCCGCTGACCCGTTCGTTGGTGGCCACCACGGCCCGGGCACCGCGGGCACGCGCCACCTCCACCAGGGGCGAGCCGGGATTGGTGAGCACGACCAGGTGCCGGCCGGCGTGGACGTCCCCGCGGGCATCGACCACGTCGGCATGGAAGCGATCGAGCAACGCACGCGTCCCGACGGTGGTCCCGGACTTGGACGCGACCAGCACCAGCCAGGTGTCGGGGTCGAACGCGGCCCGGTGGCGCGCCACCGCGTCCGGATGGGTGGAGTCGAGCAGGTGCAGGCGGACGCGCGGAACCTCGACCAACGCGGCCAGGGCCGCGACCGACAGCACGGCGCCGCCCATCCCCAGCATCAGCACGTCGGTGATCCCGTCGGCCACGATCGCGTCCGCCAACGCCTGCAGGTCGGCGGCCCGTTCCCCGGTGCGCTCGGCGGACGCCAGCCAGCCCAACCGCGCTGGCTCGTGCGAGACGTCGGGCCACAGGGTCGGATCCAGTGCCCACACCCGCTCGACCAACGGGGCGGCCCGACCGCACTGTTCGAGCGCCGGGTCGTGCAGGGAGCCCAACTGCTGGCGCACGTGCCCGCCCTCGTCGATGTCCGTTGGGGAACTGCGCCGGAGGCTACCCACCGGCCCGGCGGCCACGGCCTACCGTCGAGGTGGCCGCGGTGGCGCACGTGGCCACCCCGTCCCGAGACCACCGAAGGACCCCGACATGGCCGACGAACCCACCAACGACCCGCCGTCGCGACCCGACAACGACCCGCCGTCGCGACCCGAGCAGGCCCAGATCCGGGTCGTGGTCGCCGACGAGCACAAGCACGGCCAGTACGCCAACTTCGCCGTGGTCCAGCACACCGCCCACGAGTTCACGCTCGACTTCTGCCAACTGCTGCCCAGCGGCGAGGCCGGCAAGGTCAACGCGGAGGTGGTGGCCCGAATCAAGCTCGCGCCGACCATGGTCGGCCAGGTCATGACGTCGCTGGCCAACGCCCAGTCGAAGTACGAGAAGAAGTTCGGCTCGATCCGGGCCGTCGGATGAGCGACGCGACCCTGCCACCGGGCCTGCGCGCTGGTGGGCGTTTCGACGCGTGGGAGGCCCCACCGATCCAGTGGCTGGCCTGCGACGCCGACGGCACCCTGCTCGGCCCCGACGACCTGGTGAGCGACGTGGTCGCGGACGCCATGCAGACCACCGCGGCCCGCGGCATTCCGGTGGGCATCGTCACCGGTCGCATGCGCCAGGGCGCCGAGCGGATCCATCGCCGCTTCCCGGTGCCGGGGCCGCACGTGCTGCACAACGGCGCCGAGGTGCGCTACGACGGGACCACCCTGGCGGACTGGCCGTTGGCACCGGCGGCCGTACAGGCGATCCTCGCGATCGCGGCCGACCTCGACGCCTACGGCGAGCTCTACACCTCGGACGGCTTCACGATCACGCGCGACGACGAGTCCGCCGAGGACCACTGGCGCAGCCTCGAACAGTGGCCGCAGGGCATCTCCACGGTCGACGACCCCCCGACCGCCCCGGTGCTCAAGGCGACCTTCGTCGGCTTCGACGACGCCGAGTCGGTCCGGTTGCACGCGGCCTTCGCCGACGCCGGGTTGACGGTCGGCACGGCCACGTCCATGGCCCACCCCGAGCGCACCTACCTCAACGTCACCGCCCCCGGGGTGGACAAGGCCCACGCGATCACGGCGGTGGCGGACCACCTCGGGATCGAACTGGCGTCGGTGGCGATGATCGGCGACGGCCACAACGACCTGCCCGCGCTGCAGATCGTCGGGTCCGCCATCGCCATGGGCCAGGCCGCGGACGACATCATCGGCGCCGCCCACCTGGTGACGGCAACGGTCACCGAGGATGGCGTGGCGGTTGCCCTGCGTGCCCTGGGCCTGCTCGGCTGAGGTCCTCCGGCGGGCACTCGCCGACCCCACGGGTGGTTCGCGCCGCAACGACCGGGGCCGGTGCATGGCGGCTATCGTGCTGGGCCCGCAGACCACGAGGACCATGATGGCCGACGCCTTGGGAACCTTCTTCACCGTGATGGGCTACGTGCTCGCGTTCGGGGTGGTGCTGCTGATCCTGTGGCTGATCTACCGACGCCGCTACCGCCGGATCGGTCCCGACGAGGCACTGATCGTCTACGGGCGCAGGTCCGGGAAGGGCCGGGAGGGATTCCGCGTCATCGTGGGTGGCGGCACGTTCGTGACGCCGTTCATCGAGGAGGCCGAGAAGTTCCCGCTGCACGCGATGCAGTTGGACGTCAAGTTGCGGGGGGTGCTGGCCGGTGGGCAGCGCACGCCGATCAACGTCGACGGCACCGCCACGGTCAAGGTCCCGGTCGGCCCCGAGGAACGCCAGGAGGGCTTCCCCACGGTCGGACTGGCCGTCGGGAACTACCTCGGCATGGGGGTCGAGGAGATCCGTGACTCGTTGACCAAGGTCGTGGCCGGTCACCTCCGCACCATCGTCGCCGGCCTGAGCGTCGCCGAACTCTACGGCGACCAGGCCAAGTTCACCGACGACCTCAAGACCAAGGCCGCTGCCGAACTGGCGTCGCTGGGGTACTCGTTCCTGTCGTTCGTGTTCGAGTCGATCACCGACGAGAACGGCTACCTCGACGCGCTGGGTGTCCCCGAGATCGAGCGGGCCCGCCGCGACGCCCGCATCGCCCAGGCCGAGTCCGACAAGGACGCCTCCCTGCGTGAGGAGTCGGCGCGCCTGACCAAGGAACAGCGTCGCATCCAGGTCGAGCAGGACATCGCGGGGTCGCAGAAGGACCTCGACATGAAGAAGGCCAGCATCCGCATGGAGGTGGACGTCGAACAGATGCGCGCCACCAAGGCCGGCGAGATGGAGGCCAAGGACCAGGACATCCGCATCGCCGAACGCGAGGCGGAACGCCAGAAGCGCGAACTCGACGCGACCATCCGCGAGAAGGCCGACGCCGACAAGTTCGCCGCCCAGCGACGCGCCGAGGCCGCCCGCTTCACCGAGGAACAGGAAGCCGCGTCCGGTCGCATCCGGCGCGAGGAGGCCGCCAAGGCGCTGCAGATCGAGGCGGAGGCCGAGGCCGAAGCCGACCGGATCCGCCGCGCCAAGGCGGCCGAGGCGCTGCGACTGGAGTCCGAGGCGCAGGCCATCCAGGCCCGCGATGTCGGGCTCGCCGAGGCCGACGCCATCCGCGCCAAGGGTGAGGCCGAGGCCAACTCCCGGCGCGAACTGGCCGAGGCGTTGCGCGAGTACACCGAGGCCGGCATCTCGTTGGAGGCCCTCAAGGTCCTCCCCGACGTGGTCGCCGCTGCCTCCGAACCGTTGTCGCGCGCCGGGGCCACCACGATCATCTCCAACGGCACCGGCGGCGGCACGGGCGCGTCCAAGCTGACGGCCGACGTCACCGAGGCGCTCTCGTCCACGCTGCCGATGATCAAGGGCCTGACCGGCATCGACCTGCTGGACATCCTCAAGGGTGCCGTGGGCGACCGGGCCGAGGGCAGCGACATCCCGGTCGACGGCGACGACGACGGCGCGATCGACCACCGCTGAGCGGCCGGCACGTGAGACGACGGGAGGGCTGGGCGCCATGAGCACACCCCCATGAGCACACCCCAGGAGGTCGTCCACCAGGCCATGGCCATGGTCACCGGCTCGAAGGTGGAGCGCGCCCGGGCCGGCATGGCCGCGCTCAACCTGTTCACACAGCTGCCCGCCGGCGACAAGCGGGAGCTGGCCGTCCTCGTCGCCCAACGGGTGGCCCCCAACCTGGTCCCCCGGATCGAGTCCGAGACCGGGCTGGAGATGACGGCCGAGCAGTCGCGCGCCGTGCTGGACATGGTGCGACGCCTCGACGGCGACGACCTCGCGGAGATCCAGGCCGCCCTGGGGTCCCCCGACGCCCGTCGCGCGACGATCGGCACCGTCGGCGCGGCGGCTGCCGCGGCCACCGGCGTCGACGACGTGGTGGCCCGGCCCACACCCCAGCGTTCGACGGCCTCGGCCGCGAACCGCAACGAGTCCAGCGAGCACCAGCAGGCCCGGGTGCGTGCGCTGGAGGAACGGGTCGACCAGTTGACCGACGCCCTGGGCGAGGCCCAGACCGCGAAGTCGGAGGTCGAGGCCCGTGCCCGCACCGCCGAGACCCGCATCCAGTCCGCCGAGGCTCGCGCCGAGGACGCCGAACGGCGCGCCGAGGAACAGTCACGAGCGGCGGAGCGGGCCCGGACGGAAGCGCGCCAGGCCACCGACCGGGTCCGCGAGGCCGAGGACCGGGCCCGTCGCCTCGAGGCCCGCCGGGTCGCCGCCGACGACGTCGTCGGACGGTTCACGCCGGTGTCCTCCGGCGGCACGACCTGGGGCGGCGCCCGGGGGGACGTCGAGCAACTGGTGGCCCGGTTGCACCAGTCGACCGCGTCTGGCGCCCTGCGGATGGTGGTGGGCTCGCTGCCGACCCTCGCGGCGATGGACGGCCACGATCGGCTCCGGGTGGTCGTGACGATCCCAGACGGCTGGGCCCGCCGCAAGGTGATCCAACGACTGGCCGAGGGCGGCGCGCTGACGCCCGCCGAGGCCCCCGACCTGCTGGCCACGCTGGGCAGCGTCGGCAACCAGGTGTTCGCGGCCGCGACGATGCTGGACGCCGACCTGGTGACGACCGACGACCTCGTCGACGTGTTGGACACCCGTGCGCTCGCACGACTGCACCGCCGGTCCCCGGTCGGCTGAGGGTGCGGCGCCACGGGCGTCTCGGGGTCCGTCAGGGGTTCCCCCGAGCCGTGGAACCCCGAATTCGGGCCCCTGTGGGATACCCTGAGGACACCGAACGGCCGCGGAAGGGACCCGGATGGACGTCGGACTCGCTGCCCTGCTGGGCATTGGCTGGGCGTCCGGGATCAACCTGTACGCCACGGTCGCCGTCCTGGGGTTGATGGGCCGCTACGCCGAGATCGTCGAGATCCCGGACACGCTGCAGTCGTGGCCAGTCATCGGCGTGGCGCTCGCGGCCTTCCTCGTCGAGTCCGTCGCGGACAAGATCCCCTACCTCGACAACCTGTGGGACGTCATCCACACCTTCATCCGACCCATCGGGGCCGCCGCGATCGGCGCATCGTTGGCGTCGCAGTCGGACGTGTCGACGATCGTCGCCCTGCTTACGACCGGTGGGGTTGCGCTGGGCTCCCATGCCACCAAGGCCGGGGCCAGGCTGGCCATCAACACCTCGCCCGAGCCCGTGTCCAACATCGTGGTGTCGTTGTTCGAGGACGGGCTGGTCGTGGGCATGGTGTGGCTGGTCACCGAGCAGCCGTTGTTGGCCGGCATCCTCGCGGTGTCGTTCCTGGTCGCCGGGGTGGCGATCCTGACCCTGGCGTACCAGGCGATCCGGGCGGGCCTGCGTCGCCTGCGCGATCGACGTCGTGGGACGGCCCGGGTCGGGGGCGTGCGACCACCGGCATCGTCGCGGCGCTGACGCCGCTCGATCGGTTCAGTCTGTCGGCTCGTCCGGGCCCAGCGCGACGGTGACCGCCGCCGTCCAGCCCGCCTCGACCTCGTCCCAGGACTCCACCAGCCAGCGCGCGCCCGGGTCGTCGATGCCGTCGGGTTCACCGGCGGCGACGTCGTCGCCCTCGGCCGGACCGTCGTCGGATGCGGCGGCGTCGGGCGCCACCAGGCACGGTCCCAGCGCGTCGTCGCCCTCGTCGGGCGTGACCGTGTCCGTGTCGGTGGCCTGGTCGACGTCGTCGGCCGCGGGAAGCCCCACGCGTCGGATGGCGAGGCACCCGTCACCGGCGCGGTAGAGCAGCACCTCGTCGATCCCGTCCTGGTCCACGTCAGGGGTGGCGACGGCCGTGAACCCGGCCGTCAGCGCGAGGTCGAGCGCGTCGACGCCGGGCGCATCCCTGTCCGCCGCGGCCTCGTCGTCGGTTGCCAGCGGCTCGTCGCCCCTGTCGGCTGCGTCGGTGCCGAGCGGGTCGAGGGGTCGCAGGGCGACGTCGACATCCACCTCGCCGTCCTCGTCGGTGTCGAACACGGCGTCGTCGAACATCGACGCGTCCCCACTGGCCTCGGCGGCATCGGCATCGGCGCCCGGCACGGCGAAGTCCATGACCAGGTGGTGGCCGTCGAAGCGGCGGTACAGGACCAGTTCGTCGTCCCCGTCACCGTCGAGGTCGGGCGTGCCCGCACTGCTGAAGAAGACGTCGATGTCGGTGTCGCCGGCCTGCAGGGCCGGGCCCAGGTCGCCGCCGGACAGCAACTCGTGCAGTGCCCAGTGGCCGTCGTCGGCCCGGTACAGCAACAACTCGTCGTCGCCGTCACCGTCGACGTCGGGCGTGGCAGCCAGGGTGTAGCCGGCCTCCAGGGTCCGGCCACCACCCACGCGGCCGCCCAGCGTGCCGTCGCCCCGGACCTCGCGCACCAGGTGCTTGCCATCACGGGCGCGGTAGGCGAAGAGTTCCTGGTCGCCGTTGCCGGCGACGTCGGGCGTGGCCAGCGAGGTCCAGCCGCGACCGAGGTCGTCGGTGGCCTCGACGTCGGTGAAGGCCCCGGCGTCGTCCAGGCCTCGGAGCAGGACGCGGCCGGTCTTGTTGTCGTAGAGCACGAGGTGCTCGTCACGCTCGACCTCGTCCTCCACCACCCGAGCGGCGAGCACGTCGGGATCCGCGACCTCGCCGGTGAAGAAACTGGTCAGCCCGTCGGCACCGGCGTCCGACAGGGTGATGTGGACATGGTTGTCGTGGTCGTCCACACAGTCGTCGTCCAACTGGTCGACGTCGACGATGCCCGCGTCGGCGTGTTGGGCCGTACTCCAGCAGGTGCCGTTCCACAGCAGTTGCTGGATGCCCATGATGCGGGCGCGGTAGTTCGGGACGCCATCGACGGTCTCGAGCAGGTGGTTGACGATGCGGTCGCCGACGGCCTTGCCGACGGGGTCACCGTCCTGGTTGCCGGCGCCACCGACCATCACGTCGATGGCCCGCCCGGCGGCGTGCGTGCTCCAGCAGTCGGAGCGAGCGGGCTCGACGCGACCGACACACGCGGTGCGGCGGTTGTGGATCTCGCGGCAGGAGAACCCGGCGAACCCCTCGATCTCGGGGTACGACTGGTCCAACCACTGGATCAGGGCGACCCGACCGTCGCGCTGGGCGGCCGCGTCGTGGCTGGGCGCCGGCCCGCAGACCTGGTCGATGGTGCCCGTCAGCGAGTTGCGATCGTGGCCGAACTCGTCGACGGCGACCGGCTCGTCGTCGGCCTGATGGGCGACCGCCGTCGTGGTCATGCCGAGCACCGCCAGCACGGCACCGAGCACCGCGAGTCGGGCGTGGGCGAGTCGGATCACGGGGGCGGCCTCGGCAGGGTCGGTCGGCAGTCGGCGCGGAGGTTCGACCGTACTGGCCGACGGGGGTCCGGCGACAGGACGACAGTCACATTTCCGAGTGGCGTGCGTCAGGCGCGTTCGGGTCGGGAGTAGTTGGGTGCCTCGTGCACGTGGTCGAGGTCGTGCACGTGGCTCTCGGCAGCACCGGCCGCCGACTGGCGCACGAAGACGGCGCGGGATCGGAGGTCGTCGAGCGTGCGCGCGCCCAGGTAGCCCATGCCCGACCGCAGGCCACCCACGAGCTGCGTCGTGACGTCACCGACGGGCCCGCGGTAGGGCAACAGCCCGGAGACGCCCTCGGGGACGAGCTTGGTCGGCTCCGGACGCCCGGCCGCGTCGCCGTCCGCTTCCTGGAAGTAGCGGTCGGCCGAACCCGCACGCATGGCGTCCAGCGAGCCCATCCCCCGGTACTCCTTGTACCGGCGACCGCCGACGGTCACGAACGAGCCCGGCGACTCATCGGTGCCGGCCAACAGGTTGCCGATCATCGTGGCGGTGGCGCCGGCCGCCAGGGCCTTGACCAGGTCGCCGGAGAACTTGATGCCGCCGTCGGCGATGGTCGCCACACCCAGTTCGTGGCCGACCTCGGCGCAGTCGGACACGGCGGTGAACTGGGGGACCCCGACGCCGGTCACGACCCGGGTCGTGCAGATGGAACCGGGGCCGACCCCGACCTTGACGATCTGCGCGCCGTGGTCGACGGCCGCCCGAACGGCCTCGCCGGTGGCGACGTTGCCGACCATCAGCACGACGTCGGGGTGGCGGTCGGCGATCTTGGCGGCGGCCTCGAGGATCCCGGTGGCATGGCCGTGGGCGGAGTCGATCGACAGCACGTCCACGCCCGCCGCCGCCAGGGCCTCGGCCCGCTCGTCGAGGTCGGGACCGACCCCGAGGGCCGCCGCGGCGAGCAACCGCCCGCGGTCGTCCTTGGCCGAGTCGGGGTACTTGATGACCTTCTCGACGTCCTTGAAGGTGAACATCCCCAGCAGTCGGCCGTCGTCGTCCACGATCGGCAACTTCTCGACGCGGTGCTCCTGCATCCGGTCGCGCGCCTGTTCCAGCGTGGTGCCGCGTGGCGCGATGCACAGGTCCTCGGCCGTCATGTAGGCCGACACCGGTGCGACCGGGTCGGCGTTCAGGCGCAGGTCGCGGTTGGTCACGATCCCCACCAGGTGGTGGCCGGCGTCCACGACCGGGAATCCCGAGACCCGGTACTGGCCCATCAACTCCTGCGCCCGGCTGACCGTCTCGTCGGGGTGGAGCGTGATCGGATCGGAGATGAACCCGGATTCGGAGCGCTTGACGGCCTCGACCATGCCCGCCTGGGCCGCCACCGACGCGTTCTTGTGGATCACGCCCAGGCCACCCTGGCGCGCCATCGCGATCGCCATCTCGGCCTCGGTGACCTTGTCCATCGCCGCGGCGATGATCGGCAGGCGCAGCAGCACCCGGTCGTGCAGACGCGTGGAGACGTCGACGTCCCGCGGCAGCACCGACGAGGCCTGCGGCACCAGCAGCACGTCGTCGTAGGACAGGGCGTCGGCGATCTCGACCACGTGCAGCCTCGCGGGGTTGGGTGGTGACGTCAGGATATGCCCGGTCCCCCGACCGCGGCGACCACCATGGTCTGTCGTCGGTGCCGGTCCTCAGTCGTCGTCGGGATGCGGGTCGGGGTCCGGGTCGGGGCCCAGTCCGAGGTCGGCCAGCAGCGGGATGGCCGCCCGCTTCGACGCGGTCAGCAGGGCCGAGTCGAGCCCGGGACGGCGGTGGCCGTCACGGTCGACCACCACGGTCGTGGTCGGCGTGACGACGAGGTCCAGCACCACGTCGTGGCGATCGACCGGCAGGGACTCGTCGCGGACCTGGGCGTCGTGGACCGTGGTGGCGACCAGCACCTCTGGGTCCAGCAACCCTGCTTTCGCTGCGATCGCGAACTCGAGGTCGGCGAACCCGCCGCCCTTGCCCACCCGGTGGCCGTCACGATCGACCGCCACACAGCCCTGGACCACGAGGTCGATCGGGTCGAGCTCGTCGACCCCCGCCGGGCGGCCGTACCGCCCCGATCCGGTGATCGACGAGGCACGCCGCGGTGCCACGTCGAGGTCGTCGGGATCGAGCACGACGAAGGGCGGCAGCGAGGCCAGCCGCGGCACCGCCATCACCACCACCTTCCCGTCGGCCAGGGCCCGTGTCCGCACCGGCCACTGCGGCGAGTCCGGGTTGGCCTTGACCACCGTGGCCCGCGCCCATGCGTCGGTCGTGGCCAAGCGCTCGGCGGCCGCCTCGGCACCGACGAAGTTGGGGATGCGGTGGCGGATGCCGGGGAAGCGACCCGCACCGGCATCGGCCAGCGCGGCCCAGGCGGCGTCGCGGGCGGCGGCCTTCGCGGCCAGCAGTCCGGGGTCGCCACCGGCATCCCGATCGTGTGCACGGGGCGTGACCATGCTGTCTCCCGACGGTGGGTCCGGCGCACGGTACGGCGGGAACCGATCCGACCGACGGCCTTCGTCGAGCGGCCGTCGTTCGGCGGTCAGGGCTGGACGACCAGGAACGTCGCCACCACCAGCACGGTCAGGTTCAGGGGAAGTCCGACCCGCAGGTAGTCCGTGAAGCGGTAGCCACCGGGGCCGTAGACGATCGTGTTGGTCTGGTAGCCGATGGGGGTCAGGAACGACGACGACGCGGCCACGGCCAACCCGACCGCGAGGTGGCGCAGGTCGATCCCCTCTCCGGCCGCGATCGCCGCGCCGACCGGGAAGACCACCACGACCGCAGCGTTGTTGGTCACCAGTTCGGTCAGCAGCGTCAGGCTCAGCAGGATCCCGAACACGATCCCGTACGTGCCGAACCCCTCGAACGCACTCACCAGGCCGCCGGCCAGGCGATCGGCCAGGCCCGTCACCTGGACCGCTTGGCCGAGCCCGAACGACGCCGCGATCAGGATGATCACGTCGAGGTCGATCGCGTCGCGGACCTCGTGGGC
>JAGXFT010000190.1 GCA_024637135.1 Nitriliruptorales bacterium
CCACCGGTTCTACACCGAGTGCCGCGTGCTGGGCGACGACGTCGATGTCGAACTCGGTCGCGCCCGCTACCACCTCGCGGCCGCCGCCCGCCAGGTCCTGGCCGACGTGCTCGGCCTGCTGCGCGTGTCCGCCCCAGACCGGATGTAGAACGGATGTAGGCCTCACGCCAGGTCGGCCAGCGCTGTCCGCAGGTCGGCGATGGCACTCGCCAGGTCGTCCCCCGCGATCTCGACCTGCCGCCGCGCCGGATCGGCCACGCCGGTGAGCACGAAGACGCAGCGCGCCACGGGCCGACCGAGCGCGATCTCCAGGGCCAGCGCGTAGGTGGCAGCCTGCGGGCGGTATCGGGCCACGACGTCGGCCGGGTCGCGGCCGTCGGCGGCGTCGGTCTTCCAGTCGACGACCACCAGGTCGCCCGGCCCAGCGTGGCCGTTTCCCGGTCGCAGCTCGACCAACAGGTCGATGAACCCCTCGATCGTGATGGGCTCGGCACCTTCCCGGTCCACCGGCGCACCGACATGGAGTTCGTGCCACAGGCGGCCGCCCGCCAGCGCCTCGGCGACCACCGGGGCCTCGGCCGCGCGCCGGACCCGGTCCGCGACCAGGGTCGCGTCCTCGAGCGGCAGGCCCTCGATGGCGCACTGGGTCCGGGCAAGCGCATCGACATGGTCGAGCGTGGCGAGGTCCACCGCCTGCAGGACGCCGTGCACCGCCCTGCCCACCGCCGAACCGGCCCGACCCCGGCGCCACGTCCCGCGGTCGTCGCCGTCGTCGTCGTTGGTTGCTGCCTCGTCACCAGCGACGTCGTCCGGCACGCCGCCGACCTCCACACGGGCGTCCGGCACGGCGTGGTCCGGCCCGTCCGACGGAGGTAGTGGTGACCTGTCGTCGATCCGGAGGGCCAGTTGGCGATCGTCGGGTTCCGAACCTGATGGCGAGGCCGGTGGTCCGACGGTCCTGGAGGATGCCGGTCGGTCCTCGACGCCGTGATCGGCCTCGGCGAGCTGGGCGGCGATGGTCGTGGCTGCCAGCACCCGGGGGCGCGCCGCAGCCCGCGCGAGCTCGTGGTGGCGACGACGGAACGTCCGGACTTCCTCGCCACTGATGGGCTCACCGACCTCCGGGTTCCCGGCGGTGGCGATCGACGCGCCGGCCGTGTCCTGTCGGGCCCATCGGCCACCCAGGGCTTCCGACCGCTCCAACAGCCATGCGGCGTGGCAGTAGGGCCACGAGTGGTGCAGGGACACGACGAGCAGATCGCGGGCTCGTGTGGTCGCGACATACAGCAGTCGCGCTTCCTCGTGACGATGGTGGGTGCGGGCGCCGACGACCTCGTCGTCACCCTTGAGCATGCGCTCGTACCCGGCAGTCTTGAGGTCGCTGCCGAGGTTGAGTTCGGGACGGCCGTCGGGGGCCCACAACAGGCGGGGGTCGTTGGGCGGCTTGTTCGTCCCGCTGTCGAGGCCCAGCACGATCACGATCGGGTACTCGAGCCCCTTCGCGGCGTGGACCGTGGTGACACGGACGGCGTCGTCGTCGGGATCGACGACCACGTGCTCGTGCGCACGCACGCCTTCCTCCTCCTGCTGGCGCAACCACCGGACGAAGCCACGCAGGTGTCCGCCACCGGCATGGAAGGCGTGGCCCTGGTCGACGACGAACCGGAGCCGGCGCCAGCGGTCCCGTGGGCGCCCCCGAGCCAGCATCAGTTCGACCAGGTGGAGCTGGTCGATGACGTGCTCGACCACCCCCCCGATGGTCCGGTCCGCGCGGTCGCGACGCAGGCGGGCCAGCGTGGTCAGGCCGCGCGCGACCGGGTGGTCGGGTCCCACGGCGTGGTCGGGGTCGTCATGCAGGCGCGCCAGCACGTCGGCGTCCGGGTCGTCGGGCACCCACCAGTTCCCGCCGGCACGACTCCATGTCAACAGGTCGGCGTCCGAACATCCCAGCGCCGGGTGGCGCAGGGCAGCGACGACGGCCACCCCGTCGTTGGGATCCTCGATGGCCGTGAGCAGGTTGGTCAGGTCGCGGACCTCGTCGGTGCCGAACACCAGCGACCGTGCCTCGACCACCAGCGGGAGCCCCGCGTCGTCGAAGCAGCGTTCCAGTTGGCGCGCGGTCGCGTGGCGGCGGACCAGCACGGCGATGTCGCCGGCGCGCGCCGGACGGACCTCGCCGGTGTCCCGGTGATGGACCTGCTCGATCCCGACGATGGAGCGCACGACGTCGAGGACGTCGTCGGCCTCGACCCGGCGGGTGTCCTGGGCGGAGTCGTCCGAGGACCCGCCGAACCAGCGGACGGCGGGGCCGCTGACACCGTCGGCCGCGGCCCGGTCGCCCGGCCCGATAGGGCCGCGTTGCGTGGTCAGCGGCCGGTACGCCGGCTGGGCGTGGCGCTCCGGCTCCATGAGTTCCGCGAAGACCTCGTTGACCCAGTCGAGGACACCGGGGACCGAGCGGAAGTTGTGGGTCAGGTGGCGCAGGTCGCCGCCGTCGCCGACCACGACCTCCTTCGCGCCCTCGTAGACCCCGATGTCGGCCCCGCGGAAGCGGTAGATCGACTGCTTCGGGTCGCCGACGAAGAACAGTCGTCCGGGGACGAGTTCGGCATGCACCCAGTCCACGGCACCGCTGGCGTCGGCCGAGGCGGCCACCGCCCGGGGGTCGCGTGCAGCCAGCAACACGGCGATCTCGATCTGGACCGGGTCCGTGTCCTGGAACTCGTCGACCAGGAGGTGGTCGAGCTCGTCGGTGACCCGGGACCTCACGCCGGCATCGTCGCGAAGGACATCGCGGGCCAGCACCAGGAGGTCCTGGAACACCAGCGTGGCGGTGCGGCGCCGTTGGTCCGCCCACCGGGTCACGAAGTGCGCCGTCCAGCCCGCCAGCGTGCGGATCAGGTGGTCGGCCTGGGCCGCCACCACCCGCTCGCAGGCCCCGGGCAGTTCCTTGGCGCGGTCGCGGACGGCCTTGCCGCCACCGAGGTCGCCCCACGCCGCCTTGGCGCCGGAGCCGCCGAGCGAGGGGGCATCCAGCACCGCCTGCATCGCCGCGAACACCTGTGCCCGATCGGCGTCCGGCGCGGTGGCGACGTCCACGAGTTCGCGCCCGACCCGTGCCCACACCTCCAGCGGCGGGATCAGCTTGTCGCTGGGTGACGCCGCCCGACCGTGTGCGACCATCGCCTCGATGTCGTCCACGCACGCCCCCACGTCCGACAGGTCGACGTCGGGCGGGACGTAGCCCGTCGGACGCCGGGGCAGGTCGGCCGGGATCCGGTGGAGGTCGCGGTGCAGGGCCTCGGCCAGGCCACGCACACGCGGGATGGTCAGTCCGACCAGGTCCATCTGCGCCAGGGCGGGCTGCACGGCGTCGTCGTTGATGAAGGAGGCGAGCCATGCGTCCCACTGGAGGTCGAACGCAGCCGCCTCCTCGATCTCCCCCAGCAGTTCGAAGTCGGGCGCCATGCCGGCCTCGATCGGGTGGTCGGACAGGATCCCGTGGGCGAAGGCGTGCAGGGTGGAGAAGGTGGCCTGGTCGAGTTGCTCCAGGGCAGCCGCGACGCGTCGCACGGCCACTGCATCGGCGTCTGTTTCGTCATGGAGGTCGGCGGCGCGGCGCTCCAGCACCGTGCGGACACGGTGGCGAAGCTCGGCGGCAGCCGCCTCGGTGAACGTGATGGCGGCGAGACGGGTGACCGGCACGCCGGCCGTGACCAGCGTCACGACTCGGTCGACCAACGCCGTGGTCTTGCCGGTGCCGGCACCGGCGTCGACGAACACGGTCGTGTCCGTGCCGTGGACGCCGCTGATGACGTCGCGGTCCTGCTGGTCCGGCAGGGCGATGTCGCGGTCGGTGGAGGGTGGCATCGTCATTTCCTCCCCACCTGGTCGTGAGTGGCCAGCACGGCAGACTCGACGAGCGGCAGCAGCACCGCGGCTTCGGGGCTGGCCAACGCGCGTCGGGCCTCCCGCTGCCTGGACCCGTGGGACGGGCAGATGGTGGTGAAGGGGCAGTACCGGCAGTTGGTGAAGCCGGGCGTGGGCCACAGGCTCTCGTCACCCGGGTTCGGCGGGAAGACCCCACCGGTGATCCCGTGGGCCATCGTGGTCAACACCTCGTCGGTTCGCGCCCGCGCGGTGGCGTCGAACGGCACTGCCGCCGGCGGGGCGGACGTGGCCTTGTCATGCACGTGCCAGTAGCCCACCGACACGACCGCGTCGGGGTGGGCCGCCGCCGCGACCAGTCCGTAGATCGGCAGCTGGAGTTCGGTGCCGCCGAGCGTGACGTCGTCCTCGATGCCCCGGTAGGTGTTGGGGTGCGAGGTCTTGTAGTCCAGCACCGCCACGTGGGTCACCTCGTCGTCTTCGGACGTGGTGACGTCGACCCGGTCCACCTGGCCCCGCAACGTGAAGACGACGCCGCCGGCCTCGACCCGGAGGCCGTCCTGGGCGTCGAGGCCGAAGGACAGTTCGACCGACCGTGGTCGCCAGCCGGTGGCCAGCAGCGTGGAATGGCCGGCGTGCCACCGCTGCAGGCGTCGCCAGAGGGCGCGTTGCTGCTGGCGCCACAACGCGACCAGACCGGTTCGGCCATGTTCCTCGAGACGGGTGCCGTGGTGGTCGAAGATCTCCTGCAGGCGTTCGATCGAGGCCGGGGCGGCGGTGCCGGGGGGGAACGGTCGCGCGGCCGCGGTCGAGTCGTCGAGGGTCTCCCGGATCCAGTCCTCCAGGGTGTGGTGCACGAGGTTCCCGCGGTCGAGCGCGCCGATGTCCAGCCAGTGACGTGGTTCCTCGACGGCACGGACGTGCAACCCGCGATCGAACAGCCAGCGCCGCGGGCACTGGCCGTACTGGGCGAGGCGGCCGGGCGACTGGGGGGCCTCCGCCAGCGGCACCAACAGGTTGGTGTGCCCGGCAAGGTTGCCGTCCCAGGCGGTGAAGTCGGGGGAGCGGCGCGCGTCGACCACGACGACGGCGTCGGCCAGCCCTGCCAGTTCGGCCGTTGCGTCGTGGGTGCGCAGGTCGTGGCCGCTCCACACGTGCGTGGCCAGCGCCCGCAGGCGCAGTTCGTCCGGGCCTGCGGGGGCTGGCGAGGACAGGATCCCGGCCACCGCCGAGTCGACCCGGGTCACGTGCCCGGCGACCTCGTCCCGCGCCTCCAGGACGTCGTCGACCGCCACCGGACGACCGGTCCGCGCCGCCAGGACCTCCAGCACCCACGGCCCGGGTCGAGCCGGGCGTTGCCTGCGGCGGTCGATTCGGGGGACGACCAGCGTGGTGCGCTCGGCCGTGGCCAGGACCCGCGCGAACGATCGCCGCAGCGCCTCCACGGCCGCCTGCGTGTCGTCTGGATGGGCCAGCCCGTGTTCGGCGAGTCCGGCGACCACGTCGTCGGGCATGAACGGGCCGGAGCGCGGTCGTGGCGGCAGCGCACCCTCCACCGCGCCGACCACGATCGTGTGCTGCGTGGTCGACGTGCTGGCTTCCTTCAGCCGGGCCAGGCGCACCCCGACGCCGGCACGGCCGACGCGACCTGCCGGGGTGTCGAGATGCCGTCGGACCAGCCGTTGGAAATCGATCCGGGTGACGGGCCGGTCGTCCAGGTCGAGCTCCGCCCGGACGTCGTCGAGGTGGGCCAGTGCGGCCAGCCGCTGTCGGATGGTGGCCTCGGCCTCCACGTCCGCCGAGGACCAGTCGCCCCTGGCGGTGCCCAGGAGCCGATCCAGCATGTGCAGGGCCCAGCCGCCCCACTCCTGCCAGGTCATGACCCCCACCGCCTCCAGGTCGTCGGCCAGGTCCAGGGCGAACGTGCGCAGCTCGGTCCCAACCTGGGCGTCGGACAGCATGCGCGTGCGCCACCAGCCCGTGCGGTGCTCCGCGTCGCTGGCCTGTCCGGCCGCCCAACCACCCAGCCGCTTGTCCCAGTGCACCCGGCCACCGACGATGCCTGCCTCGCGTGCGATGCGGTCCCAGTTCCCCGCCGGCACGCGGCGCCCGTCCGCACGGATCGGTGCCGAGCCCAACAGGTCCAGCAGCCGCGCACGGGGATGTCCCTCGTCGTGCCATGTCCAGGCCTCGTCGAGGACTCGGCCGGCCGTGGACTGGGCCAATGTCCGGGTGGTCGGTCCGTGATGGGGGATGCCGGCCGCCCGGAACGCCTCGGTCAGCAGCGTCGCGTAGGGCTCGTCTGCCGTGTACAGCACCTGCAGGTCGGCCGGGTCGATCCCGTCGTGGAGTGCGCCGGTGACCACGCGAGCGGCTGTCCGTACCTCTTCGTGGGCATCGGGGACCACGACGACGTGGATGTCCCGGTGTGCCCGCGGGGCGGTCGTTGCCGGTCGACCATCGGGCGTATCGGACCCGATCGACCGTCCTGCCAGTGCCGCGACGACGGCCGTCGTCCCCGCGTCCGCGCGGTGGTCCCCCGACCACCCGGCCAGGACCGTCACGGGCACGTGGTGGGCCAGGCGCTGGAGCAGCCGCGCCTGTGCCGGTGTCGGCGCGCGGCCGGCGGCCTCGGGGAGGTGCACGACGACCGCACCGACCACGTCGCGGATCCGGCCGGCATCGGCGGTCAGTGCGGCCAGGGCGACGTCGTGGTGGTCGTGGTGGCCCGTCCCGACCAGCCGTCGGTACTCACGGTGGATCGTGGCCAGGGCGGTGCGGATGCCGGGGCCGTCCCGATCGCTGTCGGCCAGTGCGGCCAGGACCGGTTCCGGGTCGAGACCGGCCGTCGCCGTCCGCAGGGCGCTGACGGCGCGGGACAGGGCGGCGACGGTGGCGGGGTTGTCGGCCAGCCGTCCGAGGGCGCCGGGGTGGCGGCGCGACGCCTCGGCGACCAGGAGGTCGTGGACGTCGTCGGTCAGGGGTCGACCGGACGTGCGTGCCAGCAGGGGCATCGCCAGTTCGGCGGCAAGGTCGTCCAGGACCGCAAACTGCACGTTCACGGTCCCGCCCGGCGCGCTCGCCAGTCGTCGTCGCAGGGTCAACGCATCGAAGCGAGTGGGTGTGACCACCGAGACCCTCGTCAGCGGGTCGCCTCGGCGGGCGCGCGCCACCGCGTCGAGCAGTGCCACTTCGGCCGCGGCGACGTCCACGAGGTCGACCACGAGTCCGGACCGCCCAGCCTGGTCCTCGGATGCGTCGCCGAACGGGTCCGGCGGAGGTGTCGGGGGCGAGGACATCAGGGGCCTTGTCGAGCACGTTGGAGGGTCAGCGGGTTCATGCGTCACCGGTTCGGCGAGGCAGGAAGGGAGGCGGCGGCGTGGGATCCCGCCGCCCGTCCGGTGCGCGATCACCATAGGGAGCGCGTGTGACAGGATCCGTCGCCCCGTCACCCCAGGTCGGTGGCCAGGAGGTCGTCGTGGGTCTCGCGGCGGACGACGACGCGGTCGACGCCGTCGCGGACGAACACCACCGGCGGGCGACGCAACTTGTTGTAGTTCGAACCCATGGAGTGCCCGTAGGCGCCCGTCACGGGGGTGACCAGCAGGTC
>JAGXFT010000191.1 GCA_024637135.1 Nitriliruptorales bacterium
GAAGGTGGCGTCCTCACCGAAGCCGTACAGCGTGTCGCCGTCGAAGGACTCGTAGAAGAGGTCGACGAAGGTGAACCCGTCCTCCTCGTCGGACACGAAGATGCCCAGGAACCCGGCGTCGACCTCGCAGGAGATGTCGGCGCCGGAACTGGTCGAGGTCGTGGGCCGGCCCGCGTCCGCCGCGGTGGGCAGGAGGGCCGCAACCAGCACCACGGCAAGTGCCAGCGCGCGGCGGGCCGTTCGCGTGCGTGCAGGAATGGCTGTCGACATCAGGGTCCTCCGTGTCCCCCGATGGCGCGGGGGGCGCGCCGTGTGGGCTGATCCTACGAAGTCAGGTCCAACGAAACAACATGTTCTTCATGCAACAACTTTCGCTGCGAAGTTCCCGACCACTCCGCGGCCACGGCCACCGACATCGGTCGTTGCCACCCCGCAGTGTGCAGATCGTCCACACCGACCCGACCTCGACGTCCAGCGTGCGGCGCGAGCAGGGAGGTCACGAGTCGTTGGTCGGCGCGAACGGGGTCGTTCGGTCCGTGCCGACGTCTCTCGGTTCCCGATCTGCAACCACAACGCCGGACATGGCGCCGAGGCCGCCAGCCTGCGCCTCGTTCGAACGTCCGGCAACGAGCGCTGCTTGCTCGCGCAAGGGGTCGAAACAGCACCGGATGTCACACCCCCGTCGTACCGTCGCAGGCATGAACTCGACCCCCGCCCCCACCCCCGACCCGTTGCCGGTCGCCCGTGACGGCGTGCCGCCGGTTCCGTCGGCCGTTGCGGGTCTGGACTGGTCCGCGGATGCCGCCACCGCGATGGTCGGTCGGCTCGTGCACCAGCTCGCGGCCGCCGACCGGCTGGTCGCCGAGGCGGTCGAGTCGTTGATCCGGGTGATCGAGATCGGTGCGACCGAGGCCACGTTGGGTGTCGCGGTCGAGTTGGTGTTGTCCCAGACGTGTCGGGCGGCGGGGTTCGAACGGCGCACGCTGTTGACGGTGGCGACCACATTGGGACGGATGCCGTCCACCCGCCAGGCGTTCGTCGAGGCCTGGATCTCGTGGAGCCAGGTCCGTGCCGTGGTCACCGCGGTCGGGCGGGTCGACGCCGCCGGCCGTGCGAAGGTCGACGACCTCGTTGCGGAGTTGGCCCCGAACTATGTGGACATGGAGGCGGATGCGTTGGTGTTCGAAGTCGACTGGCTGGTCGACCAACTGGTCGAGGCGGCCCGCACGGAACGTGACGCCCGTCCGATCGAGCACAACCGAACGATCGTGATGCCGCGTCTGGACGGGTCCGGGACCCTGCTGTCGGAATACGACGCGGACCACTTCACCCCCATGGTGCAGCGCATGGACCACCACGCTGTCGACCGCTTCCCGCTGGACGCCACTCCGGACCCCGCCGACCCCGACACCGATGATGTCGCACTCTCCGACGCCCGCCGGCACGCAGTCCGACTGGGCCGTCGGAACGCCGTGCGTCGTGGGCTGGCGCTGTTCGAGTTGGTCACCGGGTGGGACGCCGAAACACTCACCCCACTCGACCCCGATGACACCGCACGGGCATCGGGGCGGCCGTCGCTGCTGGTCACCTGCTCCTTGGACACCCTGCTCGACGGCACCGTGCCCGGCTGGATCCTGACCGGGCTGGCCGGCCGCATCCAGGCGACCTCCGACACCATCCACCGCTGGGTCGACGCCCACGGTGCGGACTGCCGCCTGGTGGTGCTGGATGATGTCGGCGAGGTCGTCGGGGTCGGACGGCGGCAACGGTTCGCCGACGGCTGGCTGCGCGACGCGATCATCGCACGCGACCTGCACGACACCGCCCCGTGCTCGACCACGCCGGCGATGCACTGCCACGTCGACCATGTCACGGATTGGGAGGCCGGTGGCCGCACCGACGTGGACAACCTCGGACTGCTGTCGGCCCGCTGGAACCAGGCCAAAGGTCGCCGCGACTGGACCCTCAAACGCCACCCCGACGGGTCACGGACCTGGACTGCCGCGTCGGGCTACAGCATCCGCCAACCCCGACGACCACACCTTCGCCGGATCACCGATGACCGCTCACCGACCGACGGCTCGATCCCACCCGACCCCGGCCCCAGCCCGTGATCGGCTGCTGCCCAGCCAGCCCCGACAATCACTTCGCTCCACAGCCGCCCCACCGGCGGCCAGACGTCGTGCCTCGTCGCCCCCTTGCCGCTCGTCCACATCGAACCCACCGAGATCGGCGGATCTCCCATGGCTGGTGATCCCGGAGAGAGGGACCGCACGATCGCCTGTCGGGAGCGGCGTCGCGATGGGATCCTTGGAGCCACCTGCGGCACGCCTTCCAGAAGATCGGCGTGACCGGCCACACCCACTCACGATGGTCGTTGTGTACTCGATGGCGACAGCTCGACGCCGCCAGCCGATGCCACGGGCGCGGGCAGCCACGGCTCGTGAACCATGGTGCACCCTCCGCATCCGTCCGTGATTCTGCTTGATCGTTCGCCGCGGCGGAACTCAGTGATCTCCACGATGCGACGGTGCCCATGAGCACGCTCGACTCACTGAGGCAGCCAACATCTTGGAGTCCGGGCATGAGCCAGCGACCCCGCGCCGGCAGCGACCCAGGCGCACTCGGAGGCATCCAGCACGCACGACCCGATCGTGACGACCCGGGGAAGGGCCTGGTCGACGGACCGTTGCCCGAGATCCCAGCTGATCGAGCCATTCAGCAGCAACTCCAGCAGCTCAAGCCGTTGCGGCAGCGATTGATGTCCGGTGATGCCAAGGACATCAGTGTCGACGACACCGTCAACATGGTCCGGGCTGTCAAGGATCTCGCCACGATCGGAACGTTCAAGATGCAGGGCCCGGTGTGGACCCTGATCTGTGACGGCGACCAGACCCGGCGATTGTTGGCGGACGTCACCACCTTGACCCCATTGGTGGCATCGCTGGCCGGGCCCCAAGCGCCGTTGGTCGTCGCCGTGATCGGTGCGAGCTTGGGATACATCGAGACCATCAACGAGCTCGGCGGCAACAAGGGCGTCGAGATCACCGGGGTTGTGGGAACAACTGGCCTTCTCGTCGTCCCGCGCGGTCTACCCGGCGTGTTTGCCGATCTGGTCGAGGGTGCCAAGCTCGTCATGGCGGGCAGGACAGTGATGGACTTCGTGATCGTCGCGTCCGCCTACTCCCCCCAGATCGCCGCTGCGCTGGGCATCCCGGTAGTGGCAGCGGTGTTCAACGCCGTCAGCTCGGGTACGCCCGTCGGGTGGGCGATCGCCGCTGCGCTCGGCTTGCTGATCCCCGGCGTGTCCAGCGAGCCTGATCCTGATGACCACGGCCAGGTCGTGGTCTCACGGACTGACGTGGGGAACTGGGAATCGTTCACGTTGGCGAACCTGGGGGGCAGGCACGTGGCGCTGCTGTCCCATGTGGGTCTGTTCAGCGCTCAGAGTGGCGGCGGATCAGGGGTCAACGCGAACCGTAGCCAGGTCGGCGACTGGGAACGCTGGACAGTGATCGGGCACGGTGGGAATGTCGTCAGTCTTCGCACGATCAATGGGCACCATCTCACCGCTGAAGGCGGTGGCGGGCGGGAATGCAACGCCAACCGCACCAGCATCGGCGACTGGGAGAGGTTCCGACTTGTTCACCTCCCGACCGGCAAGATGGCCCTGAGGACCCTCCGTAGCGGCCACTACATCACCGTTGAACCCTGAGCTGCCACCTCAGGGAACAAGAAGCTCGGCAGTCCGAACTGCAGGGCCTCGAAGACGGCGCCGCTCCTCCCAGGGCGAATCACCAGGACCAGCGCTCGGTGGTCGGTCGCCTCCGCGCAGGTCGGACCCGATCAGTCTGGTCCTGCCGTGGCGATCACGATGGCCAGCTGGGTCCGGTTGCTCACGTCCAGTTTCTGGAATGCATGGAGCAGGTGTGTCTCCACGGTGCGGCGCCCGATGTGGAGTCGTTCCCCAATCTCGCGGTTTGTGCATCCGTCGACCACCAGGGCGACCACTCGCCGCTCGGCTGGCGACAGCATGTCGAGCGGACCGTGGGGAGTGGCTTGGGGCGAGGCGAAGTGGGCCACGCCGTCGGCGCTCAGTTGCCCAGCGACAATCCACGCGGGGGCGGGGGCGGTGCCGCCACGCACGATGGCCGGGTCGGGTCGCGGCAGCCATGGTCGGGGCCGGGCGACCGCCCCGCAGTTGCGTCGCAGGACGGCGGCGGTCGCCGCGGCCCGACGCGGGTCCGGACCGGCACGCGCCCGGGCGAGCCCGTCGAGCGCGTCGGCCACGCGCAGGACGTAGCCGCGCTGGGCTGCTACGACCAGCGCATGGCGATGGCAGGCGGCCGCCTGGACTGCGTCACCGGACAGGTCGGCGGCGTCGCCGGCCAGGAGCAGGGCGTCGAGCATCGCCCACACGACCTCCCAGCCTTCGGCGGTGACCGCGACGTCGGTGGCCACGGCCAGGGCCCGGGTCGGGTCGCCCGTGACCAGCAGTCGGGTTGCTCGCCCGAGCTCGGCAAGGATTCCTGTCGCGGTGACGTCGTCACGCCGGTCTGGACCGGGAGTCGACCAGGCCGGGCGGTCCGCATGGACCGCCGGGTCGGCAACCAGCATCAGGTACTCGCCGTCCAGGCGGCGTGAGCCGTCCGTGGGCGTCGTGGCCAGCCTGCGGCCGATCGCCTCACACCCGGCACGGTCGCCGAGCTCCAGCGCAATCATCGCCCGGCTGTCGAGTCCCAGCTGGCGCAGTGCGGGGCGGGTCGGGCCGGCGCGGTTCACGACCAGGCCGGCCTGGGTCCCGGCCTCGTCGAGACGGCCCAGCTCGAGCAGCGCGTTCGCGGCGAAGCGGCGGGCGTGCAGTTCGGCGTCGAGATCGCCCGTGCTGGCCGATCGGTCGGCCACCTCCAGGAGCACGTCGACCGCACCGGCTGGGTCGCCCGCCACGGCCCGGAAGGAAGCCCGGTTCCGGCGGATGGCCATGCTCAGCGGGTCGTCCTCGGCGATCTCGCCCAGGGCGGCGGTAGCGCGGTCCAGCCAGCCCACGGCGGCGCTAGGCCCATCGGTGTCGTCGTGGGCGAGGGCGAGCCACCGCAGCAGACCGGCACGGTCACGGCGGAAGCGGGCTTCGCCGGGCAGGCGGTCCAGCGTGGCGGTGATCAGCTCCACACGCCGTCGGTGCTGACCCGTCATCCGGTAGGCGTCGTCGAGGGCCTCGACCATGGCACACGCCGCGGCGACGTCCTCGGTGCCCAGTGCCCGTTCCACGGCCAGCCACAGGTCGAGGTCGAGGGCGACCAACGACCGGGCCTCGGCCTCGGTCCCGGGCACCCGGGCCCGGTCCAGGCACCAGTCGCGGTGTCGAGCAACGACTCGGCCGCGCTGTACGTCGAGGCGTCGCCATGCCTGGCGGTGGATCGGGGGCAGCATCGCAAACCCGTCGGGGGTGACCTGGACCAGGCTGTGCCGTGCCAGCGTTGCGAGCATTCCTTCGACCCGGCTGCGGGGGTGGTCCACGAGCGCGGCAGCCAAGGTGACCGGGAACCGGCCCGACGTGGTACCGAGCGCATCGAAGAGCGCGACCGCGTCGTCGGGCAGGGCATCGAGGCTGCGGGCGAGCGAGTCCGCCACCACGTCACGGGTCCCGGCCACTGCTGCCGCGGGATCGAGGTCGTGGAAGCCGAGTACGGCTGCCCGAGCCGCGGCCACCTCGATCGCCAGGGGCACCCCTGCAGTCTCGCCCACCATCCGCTGGTGCTGCTCGGGTGCGGCGGCCAGCAGTTCGAGGTCCCCACCGGCCGCGGCGAAGCGCTCGCGGAACAGGGCTGCCGCCGGCGAGTCACTGCCGTCGGCGGGCAGCGGGCCCAGTCGCAGGATCGGCCAGTTTGTCGGGCCGGGCTGGACGCGCGAGGTCACCACGACCCAGGGTCCGTCGGGCCCGGCCGGGACGGCGGTGGCCAGCGCCAGGACCTGGTCCACGATCCCGTCGGCACCGTCGAGTACCAGGACCAGCTTGCGGCGGCCGGTCCGGCTCGCCAGCACGTCGGCGGCGTCGTCGCCCGGTCGTGGCCCACCCACGAGGTCGACCACCAGGGACTCGATCGCGCGGGTTCGTGCGACGCGATCGGCCTCCACGACGAGGCGCTCGTCGGACAGGCTGGCGGCAAGTTCTCGTGCCAGGGAGGTCTTGCCGATCCCGCCGGGCCCGACCACGACGACGCGACCGACGGCGCGCAGCGACGCCAGGCCCCGTCCTTGCTCGTCGTCGCGAGCCACGAGCTGCACCATCCCCCCACGTTAGCCCTCCGGCCGATCGGACCACGTCGAGCGGAGCGGCCGGGCACGCCGACTCCGCGTTCGGATTTCGGTGATCTCCACGATGCCGAGCGCGGCGGCCGTAGCCACGATGGCCGTACACGCCGTGGACCGCGCGGCCACGCCGGAAGGACGACCCATGAGCACACCCCAACCAACATTTCAGCGGGTGAAGCGTCGCCACACCGTGGTGGCGGCACTGGCCCTTGTCGCCATCGCCGGCTGCAGCACGGATCCCGCTGCCACGCCGACCACCGACGCGACGCCGACCGACGCGGCACCGACCGACGCGGCACCGACCGATGGGTCGTCGGGTGCGTCCTCGCCGGTCGTGACCACCACGCCCGCCCCGGCCGGGACGGCAGTGTTCTGCGACGCCGTCGTGAAGTTCGACCAGATCAGCCCACCGGGCGGTCCCGACGAGCCGACGGCCGAGCAGATGCAGGCCTATGCCGCCGAGATCGGTCCGCTGGTGGCGGCGATGCAGGAGTCCGCGCCGGCCGCGGCGGCTGCGGCTGTCACGACCATGGCCGCCGGGGTCGAGCGGGCCGCGACCGGCGACGCGAGCATCGGCGAGGACGCTGACCTGGCGCCGGCGGTCGAGACGATCGAGGACACCGCACGGACCGCGTGCGGCTTCCCCGAACTCGAGGTGACGGCGGCCGACTTCTCCTTCGACGCGCCGGCCCGCATCCCGGCAGGTCCGCACAGCCTCCGCCTGGTCAACGCCGGTGAAGCTCCCCACCTGATGCTGCTCGTTGGTGCACCGGAAGACGACTCGGACGACGTGGCGTTCGTGACCCGCTACCTCGAGGCGATCGGGCAGGCCGACGAGACCGGCGACGCCAGCGGCATGGCCGAGTTCGTCAACGTCGAAGGGAACGCACCATTCGCCGACCCGGGTGGCAGCGCCACGGTCACCGGAACCCTCGAACCAGGTGCCTACATCCTCTTCTGCCCACTGCCGATGGACTTCTCGGACCCGGAGTCCAC
>JAGXFT010000192.1 GCA_024637135.1 Nitriliruptorales bacterium
CGGACCATCCACGCCCGACGGTGGCTGGTGAGGTACCGAGGAGTTCCCAGTTCGAGCCGATGCCGCCGCAGGTCACCGGGGTCGATGTCCAACGCGGCCAGCAACGTCCGACCCCGTTCGGCCGGGGACGAGGACTGCTCGAACCACTCGACCAGGTCACCGACCGACACGCCCGATCCCGTGGGATACCCACCGTTGGCCTCGATGACGACCCACAGGACCGCGGCCGCGAGCCGGCGGTCACTGGACCGACGTCGGAACAGGGCAGGGTCGGCCCGTGCCACGTCGGCCAGCAACCGACGTGCGGCAGTGCGATGTTCATGGTCCAACAAGCCGGCGCAGGCGTCGTCGACCAGCGTGGCGACGCCCTCGACCCGGGCGTGGACGTCATCGGGGGCATCCGACAGGTCCAGCGGTTCGTCCGGCAGCGGCTTGTCGTCCAACTCCGCCAGCGCCTCGGCACCGCCGACCTCGCGTTGGATCCCGGGCACCTGGATGGCCGCCAGTGCTCCGGGCATCAACGCGGACTGCCGCAGCGCGGCCAGCAGCGCCGGGTTGGGATCGTCCAGCCACCCGGGGTCGAATCCTTCACCCGTGCCCACGTCCAGGCCGTCCACCCACCCGGTGCCGAACTCGTCGGACCACTCCTGGGCATCGACCGGCGCGGCCACCCCCATCGCGTCCAGCAGGGCCATCGGTCCCTGGTGACGGGGTGTGGCGATGATGTCGAGGTAGTCCGCCTCCAACATGTCTACCGCGGCCAGCACGTCGTCGGTGAGGCGCGCCCGCACACCGAGCTGTTCGTGGCCCCAACGGACGTGGGCACGCAGCACCTCCGGCACCCGTCGCAACTCGGGTGGTGACCCCAGGATCTTGCGTGGCAGCCAGTCCGACAGCACGATGTCGACGCTGCGTTCGCCCCACTGGTGCGGGTCGCCGTTGGCCCAGCCGATCCGGAACTCGGTCAGCCAATGGGCGACCACCTCGTCGTCCGGCCCCAGCTCGTTGGCGAACGGCGACGACAGGAACTCGCGCACGAGCGCGTCGACGCGCTCAGGATCGAGGTCGGCCTCGTCCTGGTCGCGTCCGGTGCCGCCGTCCGGCAGCAGTCGCAGCGCCCACTCGACCAGTGCCCGCCCGGCCGGCCACTCCTCGGTCTCGTACGGCGGCCAGGTGTGGGCCCCGTGCTCGATCGCGACCTCGAGCACCGCCCTGGTGTCGGCGGGGTCCACCTCGCCGATCACCATGTCTGCGTAGTCGGGCGAACCCGCGGCGAGGTCCAGCATGTCGATCGCTGGGGACGGCATGGTGATCAGGTCCGTGACCACGTGCCCGACGTCGTGGTTGACCAGCACGACCAGCGTCAGCACCTGCCCCCCGGCGGTGTGCACCTCGACGAGGCGGTTCTCGGACTGCTCCAGCACGTCGGTCATGCGCCAGGTCCCAGCCACCTCGACGGGCGTGATCCTCCCGAGCCACCACGGCAGGCGATGGTGGCGTCGCGCCAGCTCCCGACGCATCGGGTCGACCACGTCGTCATCGTCACTCAGCAGCGCCATCGCGGTCATCAGCGCCGTCGTCGTGGACACCTCCACGCCCACCAGTGACGCGACGAACTCGGCCCGAGCCGCGAGCGGGTCGCGGCCGGCGGACGGGTCGTCGTCGGTCGGGAAGGGATCGACGTTGCGCGGATCGAACACCGACAGGATCGAACTGGCCAGGGCCAGCAGGGCGAGCGGATGGTCCTCGCGAGTGGCGCGCTGGATCGCCCCCACCAACTCCGGTTCCGACGCCGGCGCGTACCCCGGCGTGAAGTCCGGCACCTCCGACGTGGACGCATGGTCGTGTCCGTGCAGGCGGTGTGGTCCGCCGGTGCGGTGTGGTCCTCGTGACGGGCGCGGTGGCGATGGCATCCGGAGCCTCGTGGTGGTCGGCGGCGGGGGGCAGGGTCGAGTCAATCAGCACGACCCGTGCGCGTCAGCGTCGATCGCACTGGCCTGTGGTCGGTCCACACGGTGATCCGGGTCGGGGTCCGTCCTGGATCCGTGGCGGTGGCACCAAGAGGTTCGACGTCAGCGAAGCGCATCGACAATGGCGTCGTCGTCCATCAGGTCCCGCACCGTCCGATTGCTGGTCAGGTCGACACCGGGCAGGACGCCGTCGCCGCCAGCGGTGGGCAGTGCCCCGTGGGATTCCTGGGCGGATCGATCGTGCAGCGCGCGTTGCACAGCATCGGTGATCACCTCGCCGATCGTGCGGCCGGTCTGGTCGGCCACCTGCTTGATGCGGCGGTGCAACTCGTCGTCGATGCGAATGGTCGTCCTCATACGGGCATCGTAACTTCGGAGCCTGGTGACTTGATGCGACAATCACGGGGCAGGAATGGCGGCACCCCTTCTCCTGGTCGTCCACACCAGGAACGATCGGGGCTGTCTGTTCGCTGGTTCGTCGTAGCGTCACCGTGTCGTCCGGCAAGGGGATTTGCTTGTGCTTACGTCTCGCGTTAGTATCCGTTCGTGATTCGGACCTTCGCGGACAAGGACACCGAGCGCCTGGCCGATCGTGAAACCGTTCGCGGATGGCCGCCCGCGGTCCAGCGAGGTGGGCTGCGGAAGTTGCGGATGCTGGAGGCCGCCACCAACCTCGACGATCTCCGGGTGCCCCCGGGAAATCGCCTGGAGAAACTTCGAGGCGATCGGTCAGGACAATGGAGCATCCGTCAACGAGCAGTGGAGGATCTGCTTCCGGTTCGACACTGGCGACGCGTATGACGTCGAGATCGTGGACTACCACTGAGGAGGACCATCATGGAGAGGCTGTCTCCAGTTCATCCGGGCGAGGTGCTGGTCGAAGAATTCCTCGGGCCCCTGGGCATCAGCCAGTACCGGCTGGCCAAGGCCATCGACGTGCCGCAGAGTCGAATCTCGCAGATCGTCACCGGTCGACGCGCGATCACCGCGGACACCGCGCTCCGGTTGGCGCGGGTGTTCCGGACCTCCGAGACGTTCTGGCTCAACCTCCAGATCCGTCACGACCTCGACGTGGAGCGCGACCGCCTCGGCGACACCCTGACACGAGACATCGAGCCCTTGACCGCCGCCTGACACCACGTTGGGTCACGTCGGGACGCCGTCGCTGGCACCCGAGTCGCCGCGCTCACTGACTTGGCACGGGGGTATGGGTCAACCGGTACGGTCGCCCGTATTCGTCCGGAGACCGCATGAAGACCACGGTTGAGTTGTCCGATCAGCTTGCCGCCGATGCGAAGCGACTCGCCCACGAGACCGGTGTGACGCTGCGGGAACTGATCGAGCGGGGACTGCGCCACGAACTCCGGCGACGATCTCGACCCACCGACTTCACCTGGGAACCGATCGTGGTGGGTGAGCCGGGGGATCCCATGCCGGAGCGTGCACCCCACGAGTTGGCCTACGACGAGCCCACCGTCGACACGGGCCCGACAGCGTGATCGCGCTGGACACGAACGTGCTGGTGTACGCCCATCGGGGTGACTCGCCCGTGCACGCTCGCGCCATTGAGGTGGTCCGGGGCGTCGCAGAGGGCGAGCACGGTGAATGGGGCCTGCCGTGGCCCTGCGTACACGAATTCCTGGCCACGGTGACACGCAGCCTGTGGAGCTCGCCCACCCCGGTCGACGTCGCCATGGCGTCCATCCGTGGCCTGGTCGCCTCGCCGTGGAGCGTGCTGTTGGGGGAGGGCGACGACCACCTGGGTCGTCTGGACATGCTCCTGGGTCCGGCCACGATGGGACCGAAGGTGCACGACGCGAGGATCGCCGCGATCTGCCTGTCCCACCGGGTCCAGTCGCTGTGGACGGCCGACCGGGACTTCGGTTCGTTTCCCGACCTGGTGACCCACAACCCCCTCGTCCGACCGGCAGACGACCGGTGACCACCCCTGGACCGGGGCGGTCGGAACGATCCTGCCTCGTCTGCCTCCACCCATGGACGGATGACGGTTCGGGGGATTTGGTAGCGTGATCGCGAACGACGGTGGCCCTCGGCGTCGCCCAACGGACAGGTGACGACGGGCACGAACGGAGACACACGCCATGGCGGGGGACCGGAGCATCATGATCGAGGCGTTCCGCCGCGTCTTGTCCGACGACGCCATGGCGACCCTGGACGCGTTGGTACCGACCCGGCCCTGGCGCGAGGCCATCCCGTCCTCCTTCTGGTTGCAGCCATCGGTCATGGCGACCGCGGACCCATCCGCCCGCCACGACCTCCACGACCGGCTTGTCGAGATCCTCGGCGTCGACGCTGCCGGTGCGACCATGGACCACCTTCCGCCGGTGCCCTGGCGGGTCCTTCGAGCCCACGGGATGGACCGCCGGCTCCACGTCTGAGCCTGGCGCAACGCATCCGTTCGAGCCCGACCAATGTCATCGGTTGTCGATCAGCGACCGTTCAGCGCAGGCGGCGATGTCCAGTGCCGGTGGGGTCATGTTGACAGCGACTCGAGTGCGGCGCGGCGCATGTCGCTGGTCTCCATGAACAGTGCGTCGGCGGCCATGGCGGCGAACGCCAGGGCCATGGGCTCGGACTCGTAGAGCCCTATTCCGTCCGCGATGGCTCGCCGCCGGGCCGTCTCACTGGCACGTTCCGCGTCCAGGAGGTCGATCCGTTCGGTCCCCAGGACCCGCACGAGACTGTCCAACAGCCCGAGCAGGTCGTGGTCCGCGTCAGGCTCGAAGACGACTCCCAGGTCGAGGTCCCCGGGTTCGTCGGCATTCGGGTCGGCGCCAGTCCCGAACAGGGTCAGGACGCGCACACCATGTCGTTGGCACATCTCGTCGAGCTCTGCCTCGCCAAGGGCGTGGAGCCGTGCGCGTGCTGCTGCCACCTCGTTCATGACCTGAGCCTACGCCGCGTCCAGTCCTCGACGCCATGAGTCGGCACCCGGACACGACGGCGTCTGTCGTCCGGGACGGGGGTCGGCGGAACGGCACCCGTACCTGGAACCCCCCCAATCCGCTCGGATTGACCAAGCTGTGATATCATCCAGCACAAGTCTGGAAGGGCAACGCATGAGCATCTCGGCGGACACCCGGCGCAACCTCGTCGAGGCCTTCGAGCACGGACTCGACGAGTTCACCGCTGTCGCCACGGCACCCCGGGCGGACCTCCCGGGACTGCCGACTCGCCCCAGCGCCACCGAACTCGCGGAGATCGAGGGCCGCAACCGAGCGCGCCTGGCCCGGGCCCGCCAGGCCGTGTACGACACGTCGGTGCCACGCGGGGAGGTCGCCCACCTGCTGGACGTGTCGCCCAACCAGGTCAGCAACCTCCTGGCCAGCCAACGACTGGTCGCCCTGGACGGTCCCGACGGCCAACGCTTCCCGGACTGGCAGTTCGACCTGGGTGCACAGCGGGTCCGCGTCGACGGCATCGACCGGGTGATGGCCGCCATGCCTGCCGGGGTGCTCGGGCTGTCGCAGTGGATGGCCACGCCCAACGCCACGCTGGACGGCCGGACACCGGCCCACGTGCTGGCCACCGGCGACGTCGACGCGGTGGTGGCGGCAGCATCGGCCGTCGGGGCGTGACCCTGCCCAGCCCTCCGGCGGCCGGACGATCCGGTCTGGACACGGTCACGTCCACGCCGTCGCTGTGGCGAATCTGGCATCCGTCCCGGAACGCCTCGTCGGCCGACCAACCCCGGACCTTCGGGCCGCTGTCTCGTTTCGACCCGCACCCGCCGGGTCCACCCGCAGAGCACCCGGACCACGTGGTGTGGTACGGCGCGACCGGATTCGACGTGTCGGCCCTGGAGGTGTTCAATCGTGGCGGCACTATTGCGGAGGTGTGCCCGCGCTGGCGCGGGTCCCTGGTCGCCGTGCACTCCTCCACCAGGCTGTTCCCGCTCGACGATCCCTCGGCGTGTGCCGAGGTGGGGGCGACCACCAGCCTGGGCGAGGAAGATGTCGCGAGCTACCGCGTCACCCAGCAGTGGGGCCGATTCTTCCACGCCAGCCCGGGCGTCGACGGCGTCCGCCACCTGGCGTGTCGCGCCGTCGACCGCAACGGTGTCGCCACGGGCTTGCTGCGCGAGGGCCTGCTGGGAGACATCGACAGTCAGAACCGGCTCATCGACGACGCCCTGTGGCCCCCGTTCATGGCGATCATGGACGCTGTCGGAGTCGCCTCGATCCAGATCAGCCCTGGTGCCTGTGGCCGGTGCCGCACCTGACCCGCCAAGGCACCGCGCGTCGCCGGAGACCGGTGGGCGTTCTGCCTTCGATGACGCCACCTGCCCCCGAGCGGACCGTGTTACGGTGTACCCCACATGCAGGAAGGGGGCCCGATGGCTGACAGCACGTTCACGTTCCGGGTGGACGAGGACCTGAAGGCTGCGTTTGCGGCTGCCGCCGAGGCGGACGAGCGCACCGCCGCCCAACTGCTCCGGGTCCTGATGCGACGACATGTCGCCCGGCAACAGGCCGACGACGGGCACGATGCCTGGTTCCGACAGCAGGTCGAGGCGGCCGTCGCGCAGGCTGACGAGGGCACGGTCGACCTGGTGCCACACGATGACGTCGCGACCAGTTGGCAGCGCCAGCGGGCCGGGTTCGAGCGTCGGGGCTCGGGCCGCACCGCGTGAAGGTCCAGTGGCTGCCTCGGGCGGTCCGGGACCTGCACGACCAACTCGACTGGATCGCCGTTCAGGACCCGTGGGCGGCCATCTCGGTCGGTGACAGCATCCACGCGGCGGTCGGACGCCTGGCGGGCTACCCGACGCTGGCACGTGCCGGGCGTGTCGAGGGAACACGGGAACTGGTGGTCATCGGCACGCCCGACGTGGTCGTGTATCGCATCGATCCCGCTGCCGTCGTCGTCCTGCGCGTCCTCCACGGTGCTCGACGGTGGCCTGCTGACTGAGCCTGAATCCACCGTGTGAGCGGTCGAGGTTGACGGGAAAGTGCCTCCGGTGGGAGCAGAATGGGCGTTACCACACGTTCAGACTGCCCAGCCGGAGGCACCTTCCAGATGATGACATCAAACCACAGTCTCGACCGCATCACCGTCAGGTTTGACCACGCCAACGCGGTCGCCAACGCCGGGCTGGTGGTCACAGCCACGCTGGCGGATCGGCTCGGGCTGGAAACGGTGACGGATGCCACGGTCACGATCGGATAC
>JAGXFT010000193.1 GCA_024637135.1 Nitriliruptorales bacterium
CGACAGCCAGGCGGTCCAGTTCTCGATGCTGCTGCTGTTGACGGCCGTGTTCTTCTCCGGCCTGTTCCTGCCGCTGGACCGGATCGTCGTCCCGGTCATCTGGGTGTCGTGGCTGTTGCCGACAACGCACGCGTTCCAGGGTCTGCAGGAACTGATGCTGTTGGGCCTGCCGGTGTCGCAGTCGGTGTGGTACTGGCTGGGCGCGATGGCGGTGGTGCTGCTGGGCGTGGCACGACTGCTGCTCCCGTGGCGTGACCGCAGCAACTGATCCGCCAGCGCACGATGGCCCCCGACACGACCCGACACGACCCGGTCCGGTCCCCCTCGCGGAGGACCGGACCGGTCGTCGTTCCCACGTTGGACCCGTCAGCGACCGCCGACCGTGCCGTCGCGACGATGGTCGGCACCACCGACGAACCCGTCGTCGGTGACCTGGATCACCGACAGGCCACTGGTCAGTGCACCGATGGACACCGGGTGCCCGCGGGCCTCCAGCGCGGCCGCGAGCGCGTCGACGTCGTAGTCCCACGTGACACCGGGGATCGGGGCCTCGAGGTTGGTCGAGCCGTTGCGGTTCTGGTGGTGCGGCACGTTCACGGCCTGCTGCGGGTCGAGCCCGAAGTCGAGCACGTTGACGATGGACTGGGCGGTGTAGCCGATGATCGACGAGCCGCCGGGCGAGCCGGTGACCAGCACGACCTCGCCGTCCTCCAGCACGATCGTGGGGGACATCGAGCTGCGCGGGCGCTTGCCGGGTTGGACCCGGTTCGCGACCGGCTGGCCGTCGGCCGTGACCGGCGAGAACGAGAAGTCCGTGAGCTCGTTGTTGAGCAGGAACCCGCCGCCGTCGACCATCACGCCGTTGCCGAAGGAACTCTCGATGGTCGTGGTCATCGACAGGGCGTTGCCGTAGCGGTCCACGATCGACACGTGGCTGGTTCCGTTCTCGGTGTCGGTGGCCTGCGGACCCGTCGGGTCGAACTCCCCCGGCGGGGTGCCGGGCTGGGCGGTGCCCATGTCCACGTCGGTGATCAGGGCGGCCCGCGACGCGAGGTAGTCGTCGTCCAGCATGCCCTCGACGGGCACCGTCACGAAGTCGGTGTCACCCACGTAGAGGTTGCGGTCGGCGAAGGCCAGGCGGCCGGCCTGGGCGAACAGGTGGACGAAGTCCTCCCCCAGCGGGTCGTCACCGAGGTCGAAGCCCTCGAGGATGCCGAGGATCTGTCCGACGGCCAGCGCACCCGACGACGGCGGACCCATGCCGCAGACGTCGTGGCCGCGGTACTCCTCACAGACCGGTTCGCGTTCGATGACCTCGTAGGCGGCGAGGTCGGCCAGGGTCATGTCGCCGGGGATGGCGGGGTCGGTCTGGACCGCGTCGACGATCGACGCCGCGAGGTCGCCGGAGTAGATGGCGTCGGCGCCGCGTCGGCGCAGGGCCTGGAGGGTGTCGGCGTAGTCGCGGTTGCGGATGCGGGTGCCGGCCGGCACGGCGGCGCAGTCGGTGGCCGAGCCGTTGGTGAAGTAGGCGAAGGCCACCGGGTCGCGGAAGAACAGCCGATCGGTGCAGGACGGGTTCAGGGCGAGCAGGGCGTTCACCTGGTCGGCGGTCCGGGCGGTGACCTCGAAGCCACTCCGGGCCAACAGGTTGGCGTCGGTGAACAGGCTGTTCCAGTTCTTGCGTCCGTGCTCGTCGTGCACGACCTCCATCAGACGAGGTGTGCCCGGCACGCCGACGGACAACCCGCTCTGCCACGCGGTGAAGAATCCCAACCCGACGAACCGGTCCTCGGTCGCGGCCAGCGGCGCCTTCTCGCGGGCGTCGTAGGTGGTCAGGTCCCCGGTGTCGCCGTCGTACCAGACCAGGAACGCGCCTCCGCCCAGTCCGCTCGACTGCGGTTCGACCAGTCCGAGCACCGTCTGCACGGCGACCATGGCGTCCGCGGCGGTGCCGCCACGGCGAAGCATGTCCTCGCCGGCGGCGGTGGCCAGCGGGTTGGCGGTGACCACCATCTCGCGGTCGGTGGTCACGGCCTGCGGCAACGCGTCCTGGGCGATGACCGGGCTGGCGGCAGCGGCGACGAGTGCCAGGGCGAGCCCGGCGGCGAGGCGTCTCATGGGGATTCCTTGGGAGGTCGGAGCGGTCAGGGAGGTCGGTGCGGTTGGTGCGGTCAGGCGAGGCTCGTGCGGTTGGTGCGGTGAGGGGAGGCTGGTGCGGTGATGGGCGGTGAGGTGGGGGACACGACGGTCGGCAGCGGGCCGAACGGATGCACCTCAGTAAAGTCGGACGGAGTCCTCCTGTCACCCCATTCCCCGATCGCCCACGACGTGGGCCACGTCCGCCGCCGAGGGCAGTCAGGACCAGCCGGTCATGGCCCCTCCACGGCCGGATGCAGCCATCCGGGACGGACCACCTCGTGCGATGCGGTGCGGGCCAGGACGGCCGCACGGGACTGCTCGGCGATCACCCATGTCTGGACTGCCTCACCGCCCAACGGGCTGGCCAGCAACATCGGGGTTCCGTCGACCACCTGGACCAGTGGGCCGTCCATCGACCACTCGTCCACGAGGTCGTCCGGGACCGACCGGACCCGACCGTCCGCAGCGACCAGCTCCTGTTCGAAGCCGGGCAGTGGATCCTCCTCGCTGGCGAGGCGTTCCTCCGACATCCCACTCACCAGCAGGGTGCCGCCCGCGAAGGCGTCCACCCGGTGGACCTCCCACTCCAGTTCCTGCGACCAGGCCGGGTCGCCCGACACGTCCCACGCCGACAGCACGGAGCCCTCGCTGACCCGGATCCTCCGGCGGCGAGGTCACCCGGATGCTGCCAACGCGACCGCCCGGTCCACGACGGTGATGCGCCCGCCACCCAGGCAGTGGTCCCTGGCGTACGCCACGGCGGACTGGCCGACGGCAACGCCGTGCGCGGGGTCGTCCAGGTCGACCCGGGCAGTCCCGTCGGGCCCGACCGTGACCCGACCGGCCAACGGTCGTCCGTGGGCCCGCAACTGCAGGCGCAGCGGCGGGTCCGACCCCGGTGCGATCCCGGCGGTCCAGGACGGCTCGTCGATCCCGAACGCGTACGTCGCCAGGGCCTCGCGCGGACCGACGACCACGCGATTGGTGGCGGCGTCGACATCGATCACGAAGCGGCGCTCGTGGTGGCCGAGGTGGAGACCTCGACGTTGGCCGACGGTGTAGTGCCAGATGCCGTCGTGGCGGCCCAGCACGGTGCCCGAGGTGTCGACGATGTCGCCGTGGACGACCGGCAGGTGACGGGCCAGGTACCCGGCCGTGTCGCCGTCGGGGACGAAGCAGATGTCGTGGCTGTCGGGCTTGGTCGCGACCCGCAGTCCGAACCGGGCCGCGCGCTCCCGGACCTGGTCCTTGGTCAGTTCCCCGACCGGGAACAGCGAGTGCGCCAGTTGGTCCGGCGTGGCCATCCACAACACGTAGGACTGGTCCTTGCGATCGTCGATCGCCCGGTGGAGGTGGGCCGGGCCACCCGGGGTGGTGATCGGGTCCCCGTCGGGCGTGCGCAACCGGACGTGGTGGCCGGTCGCCAGCGCGTCGAATCCGACGGCCCGGGCGCGGGCCAGCAGCGCCGCGTACTTGACCTTCTCGTTGCAGGTGACGCACGGGTTGGGCGTGACCCCGGCCGCGTAGTCGGCCGCGAACGGGTCCTGTACCTCCTGCCGGAACACGTCCCCCAGGTCCCATACGTAGAACGGGACGTCCAGCACCTGCGCGGCCCGCCGGGCGTCGGACGCGTCGTCGAGGCTGCAGCACCCGTGGCCGACGACCTGGTCCTCGACCGGGACGTCGGCGAGCCGGAGGTGGACCCCGGTCACGTCGTGGCCGGCCTCGACCAGCAGCGCGGCCGCGACCGCCGAGTCCACGCCACCGGACATCGCCACCAGCACCCGACTCACGACGTCACCGCCGCAGTCGTGGCGCCGGCGTCGACGGGTCCGTCGTCGAACAGCCCGCGGCCGGCGCGCAACCTGGTCACGACATCGACCAGGACGTCCGCGGCGCGCTCGACGTCGTCGTCGGTGGTGGTCCAGCCGACCGACAGGCGCAGCACCGCGGCGTCGTCGATCCCGCAGGCGGCCGTGACGTGGCTGGTGGCTGCGGCCCCGGCGGCACACGCCGCGCCGGTCGACACCGCGACGCCGGCCTGGTCGAGCCCGAAGCTCAGCAGTTCGGCCTCGACCCCGTCGATTCCCAGGTGGAGGTGGGTCGCCAGCCGGTCGCTCGCGGCCGTCGGTCCGTGGACGTGCACCCCGTCCAGGGCGGTGGCGACCTGCCGCAGCCGCGCGACCTGCGCGGTCGCGGTGCTTGCGAGGCGGTGGCGGTCGTCGACGGCGGCCTCGACGGCGGCCCCGAACGCGGCATCGAGGGCGGCGGCGAAGGTCCCGGACCGCACGCCCCGGTCCTGCCCGCCACCGTGGAACAGCGGCTCCACGCCGACCGTGCGGCGCAGCACGGCCACTCCCACGCCGGGAGGTGCCCCGAACTTGTGGCCCGACAACGACAACGCGTCCAGCCCGGGCCGCAGCCCGACCGGGCGGGTCGCGAACGCCTGCACGGCGTCGGTGTGGAGCACCGCGGGACGGTCGACCAGCGCCGCCGCCAGGGCGTCGATGTCGTTGCAGGACCCCAGTTCGTTGTTGGCCTCCATCACGCTGACGACGGCGGTGTCGTCAGTGACCACGGCCAGGACGCGTTCGACGTCGACCCGGCCGTCGTGGCCCACCGGCACCTCGTCCAGCGTGAAGCCCTGCGTGGCCAGCCACCGGGCCGCCTCCCGCACCGCAGGGTGCTCGACCGCGGTCACCACGACGTGGCGCCGGCCGGACTTGGCCCCGGCCCAGGCAAGCCCCTTGACGGCGAGGTTGTCCGATTCGGTGCCACCCGAGGTGAAGACGACGTCGGCCGGGCGTGCGTCCAGCGCTGCCGCAACCTGCTCGCGGGCGACCTCGACGGCCACGCGGGCCGCGCGTCCGGCGGCGTGCGTGGCCGACGGGTTGCCGAGCACCCCGTCGTCCGGATCGAGCCACTGCGCCAGCGCCGCACGGGCCTGGGGGCGCACGGGCGTGGACGCGGCATGGTCGAGGTATCGCATGTCCCCATGGTGCCAGAACCCGCTGCGGTGCGGACCCGGGTGGTGGCTACCGTCGTCCCTCGTCCCCGCCCGCCCTCCCAAACCACGTGGTGACCATGGATCCCGTGCGCGTCGACCCGCTGGTGCACGAACTCGGCACGACCGACGGTCACCGGCTGGTGCTGTTGTCGGTGGAGGTGTACGACGACGTCGCCGACCTGCGCTTCGCCCGGATCGACGACGACGGCACCACGCCACTGGCGCGTCGCGTCCCGGCGGCCGATGCGTGGGCCATCGCGATCGACGGTCGGCGGGCCACGATCATCGACGCGGTCGGCCGCGGAGACCGAGGCTTCTCCAACGGCGAGGTGCGGTTCCGACCACCGCCGCCACCGGGTGCGACGTTGCAGGTCCGAGCCGCCCTCGCCCCCGACGCCCCGCCACTGCATGCCACCTTCGACCTGCCGGACGCGCCATGACCGACACGACCACCTCGCCGAACCGCTGGCTGGACCTGGGCGGATGTCAGCCGGCGTCCCCTTCACCCTCGCCACCCGGGGTCCTGGACCAGGACCTGCACTGACCGGAGACAGAAATGTCCGACGCCACCGACCGTTTCCTGGCCACCTTCGACGATCCCGACGAGGTGGACGTGCACCGCTACCCGGCCGGGACCCGGACGGCCGCCGATGCCGCGGCCGCGATCGGCTGTGACGTCGCGCAGATCGTCAAGTCGCTGGTCTTCGCCGCCGACGGCGAGCCGGTCCTGGTGCTGACCTCGGGGGCCAACCGGGTCGACGTCGAGCGGGTGGCCGACCTGCTCGGCGCGACCCGGGTCACCAAGGCCGACGCCGACCTCGTCCGGTCCGCGACGGGATTCGCCATCGGCGGCACGCCGCCGTTCGGCCATCCTGCGCCGTTGCCGACCCTGGTCGATCGCGACCTGCTCGACCACGAGGTCGTGTGGGCGGCCGCCGGGACGCCCGACAGCGTGTTCCCACTGTCCCCGGACGTGGTGGTCCGGCGTTCGGGAGGCCGCGTGGCCGACGTGGCCACGGCGGGCTGAGACGTCATGCGCGCGCGGACGAGGGGCGCATCACGGCTGCTGTCGAGTCCAGAACCACCAGACCACGAATCGCAGGAAGTCACCGAGGATCCAGCCCGCGACGGCCATGACGAACACGATCCGCACCAGCACCTCCAGCGCATTCGGGAGGTCGATCCAGTGCCACCGCTGCAACGCCAGGACCAGCCCGAGGGTGACCGCCAGCGCCGCCGGCCACCACGCCTGCACGAGCGACCGCGGGCTCACCCGTCGACGTCGACCGCCACGCCGGAGGCGATCCACGGTCTGCATCAGCGTCGCGCCACCTCGACCTTGAGGCAGCGGTCCTCGACGTAGTCCATGTCGTGGTCACGGGCGATCGCGGCGGCCTCGGGGCTGCACAGGCCGAGCTGGTTCCACAGTGCCGGGGCCCCGATCGCGGCGGCCTCGGTGGCGACGCCCGGCAGGTGCTCGGTCCGCCGGAAGACCTCCACCAGGTCCACCGGTCCGTCGACGTCGGCCAACGACGCCACGGCCGGGACGCCCAGGCTCGACGTGATCGTGGGGTTCACCGGCACGATCTCCCAGCCACGTGCCTGCAGCACCGCGGCCACCCCGTGGCTGGTGCGCCACGCGCGGTCCGACAGGCCGACGACGGCCACCCGCCGAGCACCCTGGTCGGCGCGGTCCAGGATCCTGGCGACCGCCGCGTCGATGTCGGTGCGCGTGGTGGTCATGTGGTCCTCCGCAGGTCGCCGGGCATCATGCATCCGTCCAACGCCGGGCGACGTCCCACCCTTCCGTCGGCCGTGGCCGACGGTCGGCGGCGACGTGTCGACCGGTTGCTACCGTCGTGGCGTCGCCCAGCCCCGGACACCAGGACCCCACCACCATGGCCCGAGCCGGCAAGCCTCGCAAGCACGTCTTCGTCTGCGTGAACCAGCGCGACGAGGCCCACCCGCGGCCGTCCTGCCTCAACCGTGGCGGTGGTGACGTGTTCGAACTGGTCCGCGAGTTCTCCGGCGCCCACGGGCTCGACGACATCAAGGTCGTGGCGTCGTTCTGCCTGGAACCGTGCATGGTGGGGCCGGTGATGTACGTCGCACCCGACGACGTCTGGTACGGCGGTGTCACGGTCGGGGACGTCGAGCAGATCGTGGAGCAGCACCTCCGCGACGAGGAGCCGGTCGAGTTCCTGCGAATCGGCGAGCCCGAGTTCGAGTTGTCACCGCTGCAGGGCCGCGATGCCCTGCCGCCGGGCATGATCCCGCCGATTCCGCCCGCATGACCCTGCCGGGGCAACGACGCCCACGCCACCCGCACGACGACGGCGCGAGGACCACCGCATGAACGCCGACGACACGGCCTTCGGGCCCGACGCCCGCGACGACGGCGGCCGCCAGACCTGGGACGGCTACTTCCTGGACCTGGCACGGGCGACCGCCACGCGCGCCACCTGCCTGCGACGCAAGCACGGGGCGGTGATCGTCGCCGACCGGCGGATCGTGGCCACCGGGTACAACGGCGCCCCGTCCGGGCACCCGCACTGCATGGACGGGGCCTGCCCACGGGCGCTGTCGGACTCACCCCAGGGCCACGACTACAGCCAGTGCATCGCCATCCACGCCGAGGCCAACGCGCTGCTGTTCTCGACCCCCAACGATCGTCTCAATGCGTCGCTGTACTGCACCGGCGCCCCGTGTTTCGGGTGTGCGAAGCTGATCGCCAACTCCGGGTTGGGCGAGGTCGTGGCGTCCGGCGGACGCTACGACGGCTGGGACGACACCCGCGAGTTCCTGTTGACGTCGGGCGTGCGGGTCCGCCTGTTGGACGGCCTCGACCAGCCGATGCTGGACCTGCACGCCCCCTCCGAGGTCCGCGACCCCGCCTGACCTCGGCCCCCGGTGGCGTGCGTTCCGGCTGGATGGGTCAGCCGCTGATCCAGTTCAGGACCAGCCCGATCACCAGCAGGAAGCCCAGCATCCAGCCACCGACGACCAGCATGCCGCGGACCTCGCGGCCGATGCCCCGCGGCGCGGTGGCCGGCTGCAACCGGCGACCGCAGTCGCACAGACCCGGGTCGAGGCGGACCGCGTGACCCTCTGCGCAGCGCCAGCGGGGTCGTTCGACCAGGTCGTACCCGCAGTCGTCACAGGCGGCCGCCTCGCGGGTGCTGCGTGCCGTGCAGCGCGGACACTGCCGGGCCTGCACCCGGTCGTAGGTCACGAACCCCGAGGCGAGCGCGAGCAGCCCGCCATAGACCAGGCCGGCAGCGACCAGCTCCGCGCCGCTGGCCTCACCGAGCAGGACGAACGGCGACAGCACCAGCATGGCCAGCACGATCGGGGCCGCCGAGGCCACCAGCACGAGCAGCCGTTCGCGCCGGACCAGCGGTCCCCGCCGGGCGGGGCGGGGGTCGGTGGACATGGGCGCTCCCGGGAGGTCGCGACGAGGTGGATCGGGCCGCGGTGGTCGTCGAGGACGTCGTGGGCGACGACGCCGGTCGTGGACGACGCCGGCGTCCGTCCACGACCGGACACCGCAGGGGGCGGCGGCCGCGGGCGACAGCCGCAGCGTACGACCTCGCCCTGCCCACCCATGCCAGCCAATGCCCCGGCCCATCACCGGTCCATCCTCGGCCCGTTAGCATCGTCGGACGCACCCCAGTGCCCCGCCCGACGCCCGCGCCGAAGCCCCGATCCCGAGGTCGCCATGAGCCTGCAGGTCGCCGTCACCGATGACGACATCGCCGTCCTGACGCTGGACGACGGCGCCAAGAACGCGCTCGACCCGGACCGGTTCCGCGAACTGATCATGGCGTTGGACGACGCCGACGACGACGTCCGCGCGTTCGTGATCACCGGACGCGAGGGGATCCTGACCGCCGGGCTCGACCTGAAGTTCATGGCGGCTGCCGACGCCGACGGGGTCGGGGAACTGCTGGTCCTGTTCGGTCGTGCGCTGATGCGGCTGTGGACCGAACGGCGGCCGACCGTCTGCGCTGCGACCGGGCACGCCCTGGCCGCCGGGACCATGCTGGCGATGGCCTGCGACCATGCCATCGCGGCCGAGGGCGAGTTCGCGTGGGGGCTGACCGAGACCCAGATCAACATGACCATGCCGGCGTTCGGGTTGGCGCTGGCACGCAGCAACGTGTCCGGGCGGTACCTCGACGACCTCGTCCTGCAGGGCCGGCGCGTCGACCCCGCCACCGCCGTCGAGGTGGGCTACGCCGACGAACTGGTCCCGGTCGAACAGGTCCACGAACGCGGCCTGGCGGTCGCCCGCCAGTTGGCCGAACTGCCCAGCGCGGGCTACGCGGCCACCAAGCAACGACTGCGCGGTGCGGCGGCCCACGACGTGCTGGCCGGCCTCGATGCCGACATCGCCGACATGCGTTCGTTCCTGGGCTGACGGCGTCGGTTCGAGTCGCGGCCGCCCCGACTCGAGCCCGTCGGTCGCCACCGTCGCGCCGCCTGCCCGTGTCCACCCGAGAGGTGTGAGGTCCATGCCGGACACCGTCACGACGTCGGTCGAGCGCCTCCGGGCGCACCTGCACACACCCGTGGCCGCGACCGGTGCGACCGCCCCCGCCGGCCTCGACGCCCACGCCGCCCTGGCGCTGTTCACCGACATGGTGCGATCACGACTGGTGGACGTGGCGGCCCGGACCCTGCGGGCCCGCGGGACCGGTTTCTACACCATCTCGTCGGCCGGCCACGAACTGACCGCAGTCGTCGGCGCCCACCTGCGACGGACCGACCCGTGCCTGCTGCACTACCGCGACGGTGGGTTGGTCATGGCCAAGTCCCGCACCCACCCCGACCCGGACCACGACGTGCTGGCAGCCACGGTCGCGAGCCTCGTGGCCGCGGCCGACGAGCCGGCCTCCGGTGGGCGGCACAAGGTGTGGGGCGACCCCGCGACCTGGATCGTGCCGCAGACCTCCACCATCGGTTCGCACCCACCCAAGGCGGTCGGGATGGCCGCGATGCTGTCGCGCGCGGCCCGTCTGCAGGCCGACCCGGCCGTTCCGGCCGACGCCATCGTGGTGGCCAGCATCGGCGACGCCTCGGCCAACCACGCCACCACGCTGTCGGCCCTGACCGCGGCGAGGTGGGCCCACCGCCACGGCAACCCGGTCCCGTTCCTGCTGGTGGTGGAGGACAACGGCCGGGGCATCTCGGTCCGCACCCCGGCGCGCTGGATCGAGGACTCGCTGTCCCACCTCCCCGGATTGTCCTTCCATGACGCCATCGGCGAGGTCGACGCGGTCTGGGAGGTGGTGGGCAGCGCGGTCGAGCGGATCCGCACCCACCGCCGCCCCGCCGTGCTGCGACTGCCCACGGTGCGCCTGGGTGGCCACGCCGGCAGCGACGTCGAGACCGCCTACCGCCGACCGGCGGACATCCAGGGCGACCTCGACCGCGACCCGCTGGTCGGGGTGTCGACGCGCCTGCAGGAACTCGGACTGGCGACCGCCGCGGACCTGCTGGCGGCGCTGGACGTCGCGGCTGCCCGGCTCGACACCCTGGTGGACGGCGCCGATGCCCATCGCCTGCTGGGGTCGGCCGACGAGGTCATGGCGCCACTGGCGCCGCACCGGCCCGACGTCGTGGCGCGCGCAGCCGTCGCGGCCGTGGCTGGCGCCGGGGTGGTGGCGGACGGCGACGACGACCGCCCGTCCGGGCCCGTCACCCTGGCCCAGGCCCTGAACGGTGCCCTGCGGGAACAACTGCGGGCCCGCCCGGAGGCGCTGGTGTTCGGCGAGGACGTCGGTGCCAAGGGCGGCGTGTACGGGATCACCAAGGGCCTGCAGGCCACCTTCGGCCGGGCGCGCGTGTTCGACACCCTGCTGGACGAGACCACCATCCTGGGCACGGCCCAGGGGGCCGGCCTGCTCGGGCTGGTGCCGTTCCCCGAGGTCCAGTACCTCGCCTACCTCCACAACGCCCTGGACCAACTGCGGGGCGAGGCGGCGTCGACCCGGTTCTTCTCCGACGGCGCGTTCACCACGCCGATGGTGCTGCGGGTCGCCGGACTCGCGTACCAGAAGGGCTTCGGGGGCCACTTCCACAACGACAACGCGATCGGGGCGCTGCGCGACATCCCAGGCCTGCGGCTGGCCGTGCCGACCCGCGGCGACGACGCCGTCGGGATGATCCGAGCGGCTGCGGCGATGGCCGTCGAGGACGGCAACGTCGTCGTGGTTCTGGAACCGATCGCGCTGTACCACGAACGCGACCTCGAACCCGGCGACGGCGTCTGGCTGGCGGACTGGCCGGCCGACGACCACGTCCTGCTCCCGGGGGACCTGGGCGTGCGAGGCCCCCAGCGGCCCGACCTGTCGATCGTGACCTGGGGCAACGGCGTCCACCTGTCGGCCCGGGCAGCCGGGAACCTGGCGGCCGAGGGCATCGGCGTCCGGGTGGTCGACCTGCGCTGGCTGGCACCGCTCCCGCTGGACGCGGTGGCCGCGCTGGTGGCCGACGATCCCGCCGTCCTGGTCGCCGACGAGGCCCGCGCCACGGGTGGGGGCATCGCCGACGCCGTGGTCGCCCACCTCGCCCGCCACGGGTACCGGGGGCGACTGGACTCGGTCGCGAGCCGGGACTCCTTCGTCCCGATCGGCCCCGCCGCCGACCACGTCCTGTTGGGCGTCGACGACATCGTGGCCGCGGCCCGACGCCTGCTGCACTGACCGCTCCGACCACACCACCCAGGATCCCCCATGGCCCTCGACCGTCCACCACGCCGGGTGTCGCCGTTGACCGCGGCCGTGGCGGTGATCATCATGGCCGTGCTGGTGGGACTCGTGTGGCTCTGGCCGGCAGCTCCGCTCGACGACCAGGATCCCCCACGGGCACAGATGCCGGCCACCATCACCGGGGTCCAGTCGCTGCCGGCCGACGAGTCCGGGCTGGCCCAGGTCCGGGTTTCCTTCGAGGTCACCGGTGGGCCCCAGGAGGGTCGAACCAGCTCCGTGGACACACTCGTGGACGAATTGCCGCCGCTGGCCCCCGGCGACGGGGTCGTGGTGCTGGCGGCCGGAGAGGCCGATGAGTTGTTCATCGTCGACCTCCAACGATCCACGCCGTTGTGGTGGTTGCTGGCCCTGTTCGTCGCGGTCGTGGTCCTGATGGGGCGGTGGCAGGGCCTGCGGTCACTGCTCGGACTCGCCGCGAGCCTGGCGCTGGTCACGCGCTTCGTGGTGCCCGCGATCCTGGGTGGTCGTCCGCCCGTCCTGGTGGCGCTCGTCGGTGCGGCGGCCGTGATGGTGGTGACCCTCTACCTGGCGCATGGCGTCTCGACACGGACCAGCGTGGCGGTCGTCGCGACCACCGTGGCGCTGGCCGTCACCGTGGCGCTCGCCGTGGTCTTCATCGACTGGGCGGCGATCTCGGGCATGTCATCCCACGACGCACGTTTCGCCCAGTTCGTGGTCCAGGACCTGGACCTGGCGGGGCTGGTGCTGGCCGGGCTGATCATCGCCGCGCTGGGCGTCCTCGACGACGTCACCGTCGCCCAGGCGTCGACCGTGTGGGCGCTGCACGACACCGACCCACGACTCTCGAGTCGCCACCTGTTCCACACCGCCATGGCGGTCGGACGGGATCACATCGCCTCGACGGTCAACACGCTGTTCCTGGCCTACGCGGGCGCGTCACTGACCCTGCTCGTGGTCTTCTCGACGAGTGGACGACCAGTCGCCGACATCCTCACCTCGGAGGTGGTGGCGATCGAAGTGGTGAAGACCCTCGTCGGATCGCTCGGCCTGATCTCGGCCGTCCCCCTCACCACCGGCCTGGCGGCCCTGCTGGTGGTCCGGCGGTCCTCGTGGGAGGTCGACGAGAGCCGACGACACCGTGGCCATGACGGGGATCGGCCACCGGCGGATCCCGCGTCGCCGAACGCGCCCCCTAGGCTCGGGACGATCCGACACCGGGAGACCTGACCATGGGTGACGTGCACTGGCGAGAGCTCTACCACGAGGTGGTGGACACCGGGTTGTGCACGGGCTGTGCGGCGTGCGTGATGGCGTGTCCGCGTGACGTGCTGGGCTACACCGACGACTACTTCCCGGTCCAGGTCGGCGAGGGCCATGCCTACGACCAGTGCACCATCGGGGACCGCGGGTGCGACATCTGCACCCGCGCCTGCCCCCGGTTCCGCAACTGGGAATCCGACCTGGACGAGGTCCTGTTCGGCCAACCCCGCGACCGCGACCAGGTCTACGGGTTCACCCGGTCGATCCTGTTGACGCGCGCGACCGACGCCGGCATCCACGAGGCCGGCCAGGACGGCGGGCTGGTGTCGCAGTTGCTGATCTGGGGGCTGGACAACGACATGATCGACGGTGCCCTGACGTCGGCCATCGTGGACAAGCGGGGCCCGTTCGACTCCGAGCCGGCGCTGGTGACCGACAAGGCCGGGGTGCTGGCCACGGCCGGGTCGCGCTACACCTACTCGGCCAACCCGTTGGCCATGGCCGACGCCGAAGAGGCCGGGCTGAAACAGCTCGCGCTGGTCGGGATGTCGTGCCAGTCGTCGATCAACGGCACCGTCGAGGCCTACGGGGTCAACAAGTACAAGCGCAAGATCGCGTTGACGATCGGGCTGCTGTGTTCCAAGACCTTCACCTACGACGGCCAGAAGCAGGTGCTGGCCGAGCACGGCATCGCCATCGGCGACGTCGTCAAGGTCAACATCAAGGGCCGCTACATGGTGTGGCTGCGCGACGGGACCTATCAGGAGTTGCCACTCAAACTGTTCCATCCCTACACCCGGCCGGGCTGCAAGCTGTGCCCGGACTTCGCCGCCGAACACGCCGACATCTCCACCGGTGGCATCGGCGCCGACGACAACTGGACCCTGACGCTGGTCCGGACCGAACGGGGCGAGGAGTGGATGAAGGGCGTGATCGACGCCGGACTGGTCGAGGCCCGACCCGGCGAGGACGACCCCGTCGCGATGAACCTGCTCACCCGGCTGTCCACCGTGTCGCGCAAACGCTGGCCCACCGACGCCGTCCCCGCCGACGCGGTCGCGCCCGGCCTGCTGCCGCTGGCCTGACCCGCGGACGGCCACCGCCTCCCCTCCCCCGACTGCCCCCACCGACCCCCGCTGCGGAGGTCCCGCCATGGCCACACCGAACCCCGTCCCACCGGACGGCGTGAACGTGCGCGACCTCATCCGCACGATCCCCGACTTCCCCGAGCCCGGGGTCCAGTTCCGCGACGTCACCACGCTGTTCGCGGACCCGGTCGGGTGGCGCGCCACCGTCGACCGCCTGGCCGCGGCCTTCGCCCACGCCGACATCGACCAGGTGGCCGGCATCGAGGCCCGCGGGTTCCTGCTGGCCGGGGCCCTGGCGGACCGGTTGGGCGCCGGGGTCATGTGCATCCGCAAGCAGGGCAAGCTGCCGGCCGACACGATCGCACGCAGCTACGAACTGGAGTACGGCATCGCCGAGGTCGAGGTCCACACCGACGCGGCCGCACCCGGCGAGCACGTGCTGGTCGTCGACGACCTGCTCGCCACCGGTGGCACCGCCGAGGCCGCCGCCCTGCTGGTGCAGCAACTGGGCGCCCGGATCGTCCACTGCGCCTTCGTCGTCGACCTCCCCGACCTCGGCGGCCGCGCCCGCCTCGAAGCCCGCGGCTGGGGCGTCCACACCCTCGTCACCTTCGCCGGCGACTGAACCTGCTCCCCCGGGCTGCAGAACGAGCGCAGCGAGTTCTGCAACCTGCCCGAGCGCCCCAGCGCGAGGGCAGGCGTCCACACCCTGGTCACCTTCGCCGGTGACTAGAACCTGCTTCCCCGGGCTGCAGAACGAGCGCAGCGAGTTCTCAGCCACGGGAGCGTGCGTCGCTCGTTCCACCGGTGGAACGAGGGACGCACACGTTGTTCCGTGTGGGGTTCTAGCCCAGGAGCATGCGGGCGCGGCCGAGGGCGGCGGCGCCGACCATCCCGGCGTCGTCACCCAGTTCGGCGACCACGATGCGGCGGTCGCCCGGCAGGAAGACGTGGGGGGCGATGGCGTCCTCGACCCGGTCGACCAGGTCGTCGCCCAACTTCTCGGCGAGCCCACCGCCCAGCACGATCCGGTCGAGGTCGAGCAGGTTGATCGCCGACGCGATGCCGATGGCGACGGCGTCCACGGCCTCGCCGAACACCCGCTCGGCCAACGGGTCGCCGTCGTCCAGGGCGGTGGACCACACGCTGGACGTCATCCGGTCCTTGCCCTTGTCATCGCGGATGTCGAGCAGCGAGGTCTCGAAGCCCTTGGCGGCCGCACGCAGGGCGAAGCGCTCCATGTTGGCCCGGCCCGCATAGGCCTCGAGGCAACCGCGCCGACCGCACCCGCACTGGGCGCCCCCGGCCCGCACGATCATGTGGCCGAACTCGCCGGCACCCCCGAACGCCCCGGTGTACGGACGACCGTCCAGCACGAGGCCCCCGCCGACACCGGTTCCCATCCACACGCCGAGCAGGTGCCTGGCACCCACGCCCGCACCAGCGGTCCACTCCCCCAGCACGGCGACGTTGACGTCGTTGCCCATCGCGACCGGCATGTCCAGCGCCTCGCCCAGCAACCCACCGACGTCCACCGGCTCCTCCCACCCGACCAGGTTCGGGGGGTGGCTGACGACGCCGTCGTCGATCGGGCCCGGCATGCCGACCCCGACCCCGGCCGGACGCTCGTCCAACCCGTGGATCAACTCCACCACCGCCTCGACGACTGCGTCGGGCCCGCCCGTGGGCGTCGCGACCTTCGTCGAACTGCTGACCGTGTGGTCACCGTCGACCAGCGCGACCTGGATGTTGGTCCCACCGATGTCCACGCCTGCGACCTGCACCATGGGGTTGCTCCGAATCCGCGTCCCGAGGACCGAGCGGCCCACGACCAGGAGCCAGTCAACCAGCCTGCCGATGACCCCGGGTGTCGGGATGGACGACCGGGCCCTGACATGCCCATCGTCCACCCCGAAGTCGTGGTGACACGACCGGATACCGTCCTGCGGGTGACCGCCCACCCTGCCCCGATCCGACGATCCGTTCGACCCGACGTCGTCCCCGCCATCGAGGTGGAGGGGGTCACCAAGCGCTTCGGGGACACGCTCGCGCTGGACGACGTCGACCTGGTGGTGCCACCGGGTGGGGTCGTGGGCCTGCTTGGCCCCAACGGCGCCGGCAAGACCACGCTGGTGCGGGTGCTGGCCACGCTGCTGGCACCAACCGCCGGCCATGCCCGGATCTTCGGCCACGACGTCGTCGAGGAGCCCCAGGTCGCCCGTCGCAACCTGTCGCTGACCGGCCAGTACGCGGCCATCGACGGGCTCCTGACCGGGCGCGAGAACCTGCGCATGTTCGGTGACCTGCTGCAGCTCACGCCGTCGTCTGCGCGACGCCGGGCCGACGACCTGCTCGAACGCTTCGACCTGGTCGATGCGGCCGACCGCCGAGCGTCGACCTACTCCGGCGGCATGCGGCGGCGCCTGGACCTCGCGTCCAGCCTGATCCTCCCGCCACGGCTGGCGTTCCTGGACGAGCCGACGACCGGGCTGGACCCACGCACGCGCAACCAGATGTGGGAGGTGATCCGGGAACTGGTGGCCGACGGCACGACCTTGCTGCTGACCACCCAGTACCTGGAGGAGGCCGACCAGCTCGCCAACCGCATCGTGGTGATCGACCATGGTCGCATCATCGCCGACGGCACCGGCGACGAACTCAAGGACCGCGCTGGCGGGATCACCGTGGAGGTCCTGCTGGCCGACTCGGATGGGGCGGCCGACGCCTGCCGGGTGCTGGCTGCCGCGGGCCTGGACCCGCGCGGCGTGACGGCCCCGACCGCGGACCTCGAGGTGCCGACCGACTCGACGCAGGGCCTGGGCACGGTCCAGCGCGTGGCCGGGGCGTTGCAGGCCGCGGAGATCGGGGTCACCGACCTGGGCCTGCGCCGGGCCACCCTCGACGAGGTCTTCCTCCAGTTGACCGATCGCCTCCCGACCGACGGCGACGAACCGGATCCCGCGAGCAGCGGGAATGGTCGTCCCGCCACCAACGGGCACCGTCGATGACGACGACCACCGATCCGACCACGCCCCGCGACGGACGCACCGGCGACGCCCACGGCGATCCGGCGATCCAACAGCACCAGCGAGGTGGGCTGGCGACCGCGCTGACCGACGGGTGGACGCTGGGCAAGCGCAACCTCAAGCACTTCACTCGCCTGCCCCGGTTGCTGATCTTCTCGACGATCCAGCCGGTCATGTTCGTGCTGCTGTTCGGCTACATCTTCGACGGGGCCGTGCGGGGTGCGTTGCCGGACGGGTTCCCGAGCTACCTGGCGTTCGTGATGCCGGGCATCTTCGTGCAGTCGACGGTCTTCCGGATGACCCAGACGGCGGTCGGGCTGGCCGACGACCTCGACAAGGGTGTGGTGGACCGCTTCCGGTCCATGCCGATGTCGCGGTCGGGGGTGTTGATCGGTCGCACGATCGCCGACCTGGTCCGCAGCATGGCCGTCATCGTGCTGATGGCCATCGTCGGCGTACTGGTCGGCTTCCGGTTCGCCAGTTTCGTCGGCGCGGTCGGCTCGATCGCGATCGTCGGCGTGCTGGGGTATGCGCTGTCGTGGGTCTTCGTGTGGCTGGCGCTGCACGTCCCCGGTGCCGAGTCGGCCCAGTCAGCCGCCTTCGTGTTCGCGTTCCCGTTGTCGTTCGTGTCCAGCGTGTTCGTGCCCGCCACCTCGATCAGCATCGCCTGGCTGGCCTTCATCGCGCGCAACTCCCCCATCACCGCCGCCGCCGACGCCGCGCGAGGACTGGCCGTCAGTGGACCCGTCCTGGCCCCCACGCTCAAGACGTTCGGCTGGAGCGTGGCGCTGCTGGTCGTGTTCATCCCGTGGAGCACCCACCGGTTCCGCCACGTCGAGTGATGCGGGACGGACCCCGTGCGGGAACCACGTCCTGCAACGCGGATGCAACGGGGTCGTCCGTACCGTCGCCCTCCCCCATCGGCGACGAGCAGGAACCCCCATGAAGGCCGCACGTTTCCACGGACGCGAGGACATCCGGATCGAGGACGTGCCCGAACCGGAGGTGCGTCCCGGCGCAGTCAAGATCGCCGTCGACTGGTGCGGCATCTGCGGCACGGACCTCCACGAGTACCTCGAAGGCCCCATCTTCGTCCCGCCCGCTGGTGAGCCCCACCCCGTGACCGGCGAGGAGGCTCCGGTGGTGATGGGCCACGAGTTCGCCGGGAAGGTGGCCGAGGTCGGCGACGGCGTCGACGGGATCACGGTTGGCGACGCCGTCGTGGTCGAGCCCATCCATCGGTGCGGGGAGTGCGCGGCCTGCTCCACCGGTCAGTACAACACCTGCGAGAAGCTCGGCTTCGTCGGCCTGTCCGGCGGTGGCGGGGGTTTCGCCGAGTTCGTGGTCGTCGATGCCGAGTGGGTCCACCCGCTGGGCGACATCCCGACCGACGTCGGTGCCCTGATCGAACCCCTGGCCGTCGGCTACCACGCCGTGGAACTGTCGGGTGTCGAGGAGGGCCAGACCGCGGTCGTGTTCGGGATGGGGCCGATCGGGCTGGTGACCACCGGTTGCCTCAAGGCCCGTGGGGTCCGGGTGATCGCCGTCGAGGTCGCCGACGCCCGCAAGGACAAGGCCGCCACGGTCGGCGCCGACGAGATCATCGACCCGTCCGCACAGGACGTCCTGGCGACCATCAGCGACCTGACCGACGGGGTCGGCGCGGACGTGGCGTTCGAGTGCGCCGGCATCGACGACGTCCTGAACAACGCGATCGCGTGCGTGAAGTCACGTGGCCGCGTGGTCAACGTCGCGATCTGGGGCCACCCCGCCACGGTCGAGATGGGCCCCCTGACCCTCAACGAGGTCGACGTCGTCGGTTCGATCGGTTACTGCGGCGACCATCCGGCGACGATCGCCATGGTCGCCGACGGGTCGATCGACACCGCCGCCCTGATCACCGGCCGGATCGCACTCGACGACCTGGTCGAGGAAGGGTTCCGCCAGCTCATCGACAACAAGGCCGAGAACGTCAAGATCCTCGTCCACCCCTGACCGGGCCCGATCGGCCGATCCGGTCAGCTCGTGTGGTGGACCGGGATCAGCTCGTGTGGTGCACGGGGGCGAGCTTGTGGACGGGGGTGTCCATGCCCTCCATCCGGGCCTTGAGTTGGAGTGCGAGGAACTGGCTGTAGTGGCGGGACTGGTGCAGGTTGCCCCCGTGGAACCACAGGTTGGGCTGCTGGGTGGGCTTCCACATGTTGCGCAACTCGCCCTCCCAGGGGCCGGGATCCTTCCTCGTGTCGGAGCCCATGCCCCACACCTTGCCCACCTTGTCGGCCATCTCCTGGGACACGATCTGGCCGACCCAGCCGTTCATCGAGCTGTAGCCGGTGGCGTACACCACCAGGTCGGCAGGCAGCTCCGTGCCGTCCTCCAGCACGACGGCGTCCTCGGTGAGGTGGTCGACCTGGCCCGTGACGTGGTTGATCTCGCCGTCGATGATGAGCTGGGAGGCGCCCACGTCGATGTAGTAGCCGGAGCCACGCCGGAGGTACTTCACGAACAGGCCGGACCCGTCCTCGCCGAAGTCCAACAGGAAGCCGGCGTCCTCCAACGCGTCGTAGAAGTCGGCATCGCGCTTGGCCATCTGTTCGTACACCGGCACCTGCAGTTCGGGCAGGATCCGGTAGGGAAGGGAGGCGAAGATCAGGTCGGCCTTGTCCGTGGACACGCCGGCGTCCAGGGCGTCCTCGGAGTACAGGTCGCCCAACGCCAGGTCCATCAGCGCCTCGGACCGCGCGATGTGGGTGCTCGACCGCTGCACCATGGTCACGTCGGAGCCGTGTTCCCACAACGCGGCGCAGATGTCGTGGGCGGAGTTGTTGGACCCGACCACCACGACCTTCCTGTCGCCGTAGTCCTCGGGACCCGGGTGCTGCGAACTGTGCTGCTGTTCGCCCCGGAAGTCGTCCTGGCCCGGGAACTCCGGCGTGTTGGGCACGGCCGACATGCCGGTGGCGAACACCAGGTGCGTGCAGTGGAGGGTGACCGACTCGCCGTCCCGATCCACCTCGACGGTCCACTGGCCCACTTCCTCGTCAAACGATGCGTCCTGCACGCTCGACGAGGTCCAGTAGTTGAGTTCCATGATGTCGGCGTAGTGCTCGAGCCAGTCCCCGATCTTGTCCTTGGAGGGGAAGATCGGCCAGTTGTCCGGGAACTTCTGGTACGGGAGGTGGTCGTACCAGACCGGGTCGTGGAGGTGCAGTGACTTGTAGCGATTCCGCCACGAGTCCCCCGCGTTGGCGTTCTTCTCCAGGATGATCGTCGGCACGCCGATGGCGCGCAGGCGCGCACCCAGCCCGATGCCACCCTGGCCACCGCCGATCACGACGACGTAGGGGTCACGCTCGAATCCCAACTCCGCGCGTTCACGGGCCAGTGCCTCCTTCCAGGTCTCGCGGTCCGACACGACGCCGTGCTCGACGCTCTTGGGACGGTCGCGCCCGGTCGCCCACGGATGGTCGTGCAGGTCCTGCAGCGTGGTCAGCAGCGTCCACGCGTGGTCGTCCTCGCCCAGCAGGCGCAGGTGGCCCCGACCCCCACCCTCGGCGGTTTCGAAGGTGATGAACGCCTCGGTGACACCGTCGGCCTCGCTCGCCTCGCCCTCGCGGGCCCAGTTGCGCGGCGCGGTGCGTTCGAGCGTGTCGTCCAACATCTCGCGGATGTCGTCGTGGCCCTCGTTGGTGTGGAGGTTCCACGTGAACGACACGAAGTCGCGCCAGTAGCAGTCGCCGCCGAAGAGGTCGAGGACGGCGTCGACATCCCCGGCCTGCAGGGCGTCGTCGAAGGACGCCAACCAGGCGTCGATGCGGTCGTTGGGGGTGGTGGCCACGGTTCGCTCCGTTGCGTCGGTAGGCCGTCCCGACGCTAGATCGGCCGACGTTGCATCCGCGTTGCACGCCGCGGTCCGCCATGCGCACATCCGCGATGAACCCCGCGGCCGTGGAGGCATCCGGCACTAGGGTGTTTCGAGGAGGCACCCCGGACCGTCCTCGTCCGTTGCCGGGTCATGACATGGTCCACGATCCGTTCGTCGCGGTGGGGACCTCCACTGACCTGCTCGCGCACGCGACCGACCTGCGTCGGCGGTGGGACGATCGCTTCGCCGACGGCCACGATGCCCGGGTGCGCGACGTCATCGCCGACTCGTGGACGCGCATGGCGGGTGCCGGCCTGGACCCGGAGCAGTTGCGCCCGACCAGTGCGGTCGACGACGACCTGCTGGAGTCCGCCCGGCGTCACTCCCCCCTGCGGTGGTGCCTGGACGACCTCCGCGGCGCCCTGGCCAGCATGGCCCAGGACGCCGAGCACATCATGGTGGTGGCCGACCCCGTCGGCACGCTGTTGTGGATCGAGGGGCACGGTCGGGTCCTGGACCAGGCCCGGTCGATCGACTTCGTCCCGGGCATGAACTGGACCGAGCGCAGCGCCGGCACGAACGCCATCGGGACGGCCTTGGCGATCGACCATGCCGTGCAGGTCTTCTCGGCCGAACACTTCCTGCCCGAACAACACCCGTGGTGGTGCTCGGCCGCACCGATCCACCATCCCCTCACCGGCGAACTGCTCGGCATCGTCGACCTCAGTGGGCCGCAACGGACCGCCCATCCCCACAGCCTGGCCCTGGTGGACGCCGCTGCTCGGATCGCCGAACAGACCCTGCGCCAACGCGTCGAACGCCGAACCGCGGGCGGCGACCCGGCGGTCGCATCGCGGCCGAACCGGCATGGTCGTGGCCACGTGCTCACGGGCGGGCCGACCGCCCGGATCGACCTGCTCGCGACCCACCACGCCACCATGACCCGTCCCGGTCACGCCCCGATGGCGCTCACGCTGCGCCAGGGTGAGGTGGTCGCCCTCCTGGCGATCCACCGCGACGGCCTGACCGCCGAACAGTTGACCCTGCACCTGTACGGCGACCGGGGCAACCCGGTCACGACCCGGGCACTGGTGTCGCGCCTGCGCGACGTCGTCGGCGACGTGGTGACCACCCGGCCGTACCGACTCGACGATGCGGTCCGGGTGGACCTGCAGACCGTCCGTCAGTTGCTGGCCCGCGGCGACGGCGCCGCCGCGCTGGCCATGTACCGGGGGCCGCTCCTGCCCCAGTCCGAGGTACCGGACGTCGAGCGCGTCCGGACCGAGATCGACCTCGCCGTCCGGGCGATCGCCCTGCGTGCGGGTCCCGATGCCATCTGGCGCTGGCTCGACACCGCATCGGGGACCGACGACCTCGAAGCCATCGAGCGCTTCCTGGCGGTCGCGGTACCTGATGACGTCCGCGTCCCCGCCGCCCGCGTCCGCCGGGATGCCGTCCGGGGCCGGTGGCAGGCCTGACGCGATGACGCCGCACCCCACGACCCGGAGCGGGTCGGTCAGGGGACCGCGAGTTCCTCGGTGCGGCCGTCGGCGTGGCGTGCGAAGCGCGTGACCTCGGATCCGTGGTTGGGGTCCTGGACGTCCCACGGCCAGCCGCCGAACCCGGTCTCCTGGTAGTCGGCGTAGGCCTTCTGGATCCCGCGCTGGTCGTTCATGACGAACGGGCCGTACTGGACGACGGGTTCGCCGATCGGCCGTCCCTGCAGGACCAGCGCCTCGGTCCCGGCCCCGGTGTCGTCGACGACCTCGACCGGCACGTCGCATCGCAGCACGGCCCCGTGCCCGCCGGTCACCTCGGTCCCCCCGACGCGCAGCGCACCGTCCCCGAACACGTACAGCGTCCGGACGGTGTCGGGGTGGTTCGCCACGGGCAAGGTCCACGAGCCGTCGGCCGCAACGTCCAGGTGCCAGATCGCCACGTCGTTGTCGGGTCGCGCCGCCCACGAGTTCGGTGGAGGTGCGGCCGGCGCATGGCCGGGGACGACCTGGCCGGCGACGACCGTCACGGTCGTGGGGTGACCTGCAGCATCGAGGAAGGTGTGCTGGGGGATGTCGTGCTCCCACAGCATCGCGAAGTGCGGCGGCACCATCTTGTCGCGGGCCGGCAGGTTGATCCAGATCTGGAACAGCTCGGTCGGGTTGCGGTCGTGGTCGTTGAGCAGCGGGAACATCTCGGCGTGGACGATGCCCGAGCCCGCCGTCATCCATTGCACGTCGCCACGGCCGAACCGCGCCGCCGCGCCCAGTGAGTCCGAGTGGTCCATGAACCCCCCACGCATGAACGAGATCGTCTCGAAGCCGCGATGTGGGTGCTGCGGGAAGCCCGGGACCAACGACCCGTGGTACATCGACCAGCCGTCCTGGCCGGAGAAGTCCATCCCGATCGAACGCCCGACCAGCGGCGCGCAGGGACCCAGTTCCTCGTCCCCCTCGGGGTAGTCGTCGTCGTGGTGCACACAGAACAGGAACGGATCCACGGTCTGCCACACGCGGCCGAGCTCGACCTGCTGGATCACGACGTCGTCGGGGTGGGTGGACATGGTGGCTCCTGTGGGCCTGGCGGGCCAGGCGCGTTGGGCTGCACGTGCTCGTCGGTTCGAACGTTCGCGGGTCCGACCGCCATTCCCCTCGCCGGTGGGTGTCCGAACGCTCATCGGCGGCCAGCGCGGCGACCCCGCCGGGACGGCCCGGGACGTAGGGTGGAGGCGCAGGGGACAAGCCGAGGCAACGACATGTCGGGCCCGCCGGACACGATCGTCCGCGAATCGCCGATGGCGGTCAGCGACGAGGGCCTCGATGTGCCCGCAGCGTCCCCCACGTCACCGTCCGAGCCCACCGATCGACGGGCTCGACACCGTGGCCGCGGGCTCGCGGCAGTGGGGCTGGCCGTGGTCCTGTTGGCACCGATGCCGTGGCGGCTGCAGAACGACGATCGGCCGGCACTGGCGTGGCACCTCGACGGTCGCCTGTCCGTGGACGGCGAACTCCTCGATCCTCCCGGGACCTGGTCATGGCTGACCGTCGGTCGCCCCCCGGTCGTCGGCGAGGTGCTCGTGGACCTGGCCGACGGGACCCTGTCGGCGTCGCGGGACATCCGGGACGGGAACCCGACCTCGCGACCGGCGGTGGTCGAACCGATCGCGGCCGCCGTCGGCCTCCACGCCGCCGGCCGTGACGTGGCGATGGGACTGGAGGTCATCGTGTCGGGCGCCCGTGACGCCGGACTCCCCGACCGGGCCGTCCTGGTCGAACTCAACGGCGTCCGGTTGGTCGACCGCGCAGCGTGGGCGGCGGCGAGCAACGACCCCGGTCTGCCCGTGACGTTCCGACTGGCCGATGGCACGGTGGGACGTCGTCCGGGCCGCACGCTGCCGTGGACCAGCCTCGAGTTGGTGGACGTCGCACCACCGAACCTGGACGCGGTGCTGTTCGGCAACGTCCCTGACGTCGGACCGGTCCGGTGGGTGCGCGAACACCTGGCCCTGGGACCGTCGCACGGGGTCATGGTCGCGTTGACGACATGGGCGGACGCCAGCGGCATCGACCTGGACGGGGTGCACGTGGCCGGGACCGGTGGCATCCGCGGGGACGGCCTGGTCACCCCGATCGGGGGGTTGGCGGCCAAGGCCGCCGCCGCCCGCGACGCCGGCGCCGAAGTGTTGTTCTATCCCCTGCCACAGGCCGGCGAACTGGACGACCTCGACCCCGGCTCGATGGAGTTGGTCGGCATCAGCCGCATCGAGGACGCCACGCTGGTCCTGGCACGATTCGCCGACGATGGGCGGGCGCAACCGTGA
>JAGXFT010000194.1 GCA_024637135.1 Nitriliruptorales bacterium
GTCTCGGAGCGCCCAATGGCGGCGGCCTGACCGGCAGGTTCGACGGCTACCGGGTCATGCCCGCAGCGCCCGCAGGTGCGAACAGCGCCGTGAGGCCGGCAGACGTCAGTTCATGGCGGGTGCCGACGCTGTTGGGGATGAAGGCGTCCGGCAGCGTCGTGGCGATCCCGTGCATCGCTGGCCATCCGGTGCAGTGGACTGGCACGATTGCGTCGGCAGCGAGTCGGGTGATTGCCGCCACCCTGGGTGCGATGCTGGGGGTGTCCACGGGTCCGGTGAGGTGGAACCCCCCGAGTAACGCGTGGACCTGGTCGATGCCCGCGAGTCGGCGGGCATAGCGCAGGATGTTGATCGCCCGCGTGTCCACAGCGGGCCAGCCCTGTGGAGCTCCCCCTTCCATGGGCATGTGCGCATGGAGGGGGAAGTCAAGTACCTCGCGCGCCATTGCTACGCGACCACGTCCGTGCACGTCGGCTGCACCCTGCAGCCATGGTGGTCTCGCTCGCCATCGGGCACCAAACCTCGTTGTCCACTCTTGCTGGCGGGTGAGTGTCAGATCGACGACGACGCTGGCCGCTGAACGGTGGCGAACGGACTGAGTTGGAGCCAGTCGGTCAGTTGGCGACGGAGGCCGGGTCGGCCGCGCACGCTGATCCGGCCCGAGCGCAAAGCGTCGTGCCAACCCACGTCACCGCGCCACACCCGTACGAGTGTGCGCAGCGGGATCTCCAGTCGGACGTCGACGTCGTAGCCGGGGCCATCCCTCGAGGAGGTCGGCCTGGTCACCCGGCACCGGTCCCAGGGTGACGGCCGTCGCCGGTACGTCACGCTCGGCCCCACGGCCGCGACGGGCCGTACCGCCGACGTGGTGCCCGAGGGCCCACCACTGGCCGCACACCGGGTCGTGTTCGTCTGCACGCACAACTCGGCGCGGTCGCAACTGGCGTCGGCGATCTGGACGGCACGGACCGGTCGCGAGTCGTGGTCGGCCGGCTCGCAGCCGGCCGATCGGGTCAACCCGGATGCCGTGGCGATCGCTGCCGACCACGGGCTGGACCTGTCGGCTGCCAGGCCCGGCGGCTACGACCAGGTCGACGTCGAGCCTGACCTGGTGGTGTCGGTCTGTGACCGGGTGCGCGAGCACGGGTTGCCGTTCGACGCACCGCTGCTGCACTGGTCGGTGCCCGAACCCACCCGACCCGCCGACTTCCCACCCGTGTGGCAGGACCTCGATCGTCGCGTCGTGCGACTGGCCGAGCGGGTCGCGGCATGACCGACCGGACGGCCGGCGACCGCATCGAGGTGATGTCGGGCGGGTCCGATCCCGGCACCGAGGTCAACCCGTCCGCCGTCGCGGCCATGGAGGAGGTCGGCATCGACATCTCGTCGGGCTACCCCAAGCACTGGACCGACGAGACCATCGGCGCAGCCGACGTCATCGTGACCATGGGGTGCGGAGATGTCTGTCCGGTGATCCCCGGCAAGCGCTACCGCGACTGGGAACTGGACGACCCGGCCGGCAAGGGCGTGGCCGAGGTCCGCCCGGTGCGCGACGACATCGAACAGCGCGTGCGTGGGCTGATGGCCGAGCTCGACGTCACCCCGGTGCGCTGACCGGTTGGTCGACGATGCCATCGGCTCCGTAGGCTGCGTCCCGTCGGCCCGGCGCCTCCCGCCCGGACCGATGTCCTGCCGGTCGCGGCCGCCGCCCGGGGGATCGAGCGGCGTCCGTGCGCTCGTGGCATGCGGGGAGGTGGAGCCGGAGGAACCAGGATGAGTGACCGTCCCGTCGGGATCGTGGGTGGGGGCATCGTCGGCCTGGCGGTGGCGCGCGAACTGACCCGCCGGTTCCCGGGTCGCGAGGTGGTGGTGTTCGAGAAGGAGGACCGCTTGGCGGCTCACCAGACCGGGCACAACTCCGGGGTCGTGCACGCCGGCATCTACTACGCGCCGGGCAGCCTCAAGGCGCAGTTGTGCACGCGTGGTCGGTCGCTGCTGCGGGACTACTGCGCCGAGCACGACCTGCCGTACGACCAGTGCGGCAAGTTGGTGGTGGCGGTCGACGACTCCGAGTTGGGTCGGCTCGACGAGCTCGAGCGGCGTTCCCGTGAGAATGGCGTCCCGGGCCTGCGCCGGGTCGACGCAACGGGGATCGCCGACGTCGAGCCGCATGCCACCGGTGCGGCGGCACTCCATTCGCCCGAGACGGCGATCACCGACTACGTCGCGGTGGCCGAGCAGTGCGGACGTGACGTCGAGGCCGCCGGCGGTCGGGTCCTGACATCGACCCCGGTCCGAGGAATCCGGCGGCGTGGAGGGCTCGTGGAGGTGCGTGCCGGCGATCGCGTCCACCGGCTGGACCGGCTGGTCGTGTGTGCGGGCCTGCAGGCCGACCGTGTGGCGGGGATGGTCGACGCCGACCACCAGGAGCCGCGGATCATCCCGTTCCGGGGCGAGTACCTCACGGTGTCCGCGTCCAAGCGCGAACTGGTGCGTGGGATGGTCTATCCGGTGCCGGACCCGCAGTACCCGTTCCTCGGCGTGCACTTCACCCGGCGCGTCACCGGCGACCTGGAGGTCGGCCCGAACGCCGTCCTGGCGTTGCAACGGGAGGGCTACGGCCGTTTCGACGTCGACCTCACCGACCTGCGCAGCATCGCGTCGTGGCCGGGGTTCTGGCACCTGGCCCGCCAGCACTGGCGCACCGGTGTCACCGAGGCGTGGGGGTCGGTCTCCACGTCGGCCTACATGCAGGCCGCCAGCCGTTACGTGCCCGCGATCGGCCCCGACGACGTCGTGCGTTCCCGGGCAGGGGTGCGTGCGCAGGCCGTCGACCGGGACGGGTCGATGGTCGACGACTTCCGGATCGCGAGCGAGGACGGCATCGTCAGCGTCCGCAACGCCCCCTCGCCTGCGGCCACGTCCAGTCTCGCCATCGCCGAGTACATCGTCGAGCGCGTCCCCATGGGCGCCTGAGCAGGAGCCACGCCAAACGCCAAACGGCTCACGGCCCACCGGCCACGTCCCACGCACTGGCTGCCCGGTCAGCGTCCGGCGACGCGACGGACCTGGGCCAGTGTCGCGCCACGCCAGCCGTCGACGCGCAGTTCGTCGACCGCCCGGTCGATGTCCAGCACGACCACGCCCGGGTCGTCGGCGGTGGCGGTGGGGACGTCCAGCGAGGTGATCGGGCGACCGTCGGCGTGGACGTCGACCCGCTCCAGCCCGGTGGTCTCGACCCGCAGCGACGGCGCCTGCCACGTGACCGCCATGGAGGTCCGGGGCTCGGCGTCCAGCAACCGCGCGCAGTAGGCGAGGAAGTCCGCGTTGCCGTCGAGCAGGTCCCGGCGGGTCATGTCGCGTCGGCGATGCCCGGTGACGCCGACGTCCTCGATGGGGGCGCCGTCGGACGGCCCGATCCGGGTGGCTCGACGTGCGGACAGGGTGAAGCCCACTCCTTCGGGCAAGGGCGGGAGTTCGTGGCCCGTCCCGGCCAGGACCGACCGCAGGACGTCGGTGTTCCACACGTTCGCCCCGCCGGCGCCGGTGGCGTCCCCGACGGCCACGATGGTGCCGATGTCGTTGTCGGCCATGCCGGCCGCGAACAGGTCCGCGGCCGAGTAGGTCGTGGCGTCGACCGCGGTCACGACCGGCCCGCCGTAGACCTGTCCGATGTCGTTGCAGCGACCCGCCGGCGTGATCGGGACGGCCTGCGAGTAGAGCTCGCCCGTGCCGATCGCGTCGCTCAGGCTGCGTTGCCACGGGCCCAGCAACCCGCGGTTCTGGCGGGCCGCGGCGACCTGGCGGGTCAGGTCGGTGGCCAACAGCGAGAAGCGCGTCGGTTCGACGTGGTTGGGCGTGAACAGTTGGAGGAGCCGTTCGGCGGCCCAAATCAGCCCGCCGGGGTTGCCCCGCAGGTCCACGACCAACCCGTCCTGGGGCAGCCGGCCGAGCAGGTCGACGACCTCGTGGACGAAGCCGGTGTCGTCGGCGAGGTCGAAGCTCCACAACCGCAGGAGGCCGATCTCGCGGCCGTCGACGGTGACGGTGCGCGCCGACACGTTGTCCTGGAAGCGACCCGTGATCCACCCGTCGCCGGGGTCACCGGTGACGCTGCCGGCCCGCAGGTCGGCCCGCTCGGTCCGCCACAGCGAGTCGTTGAAGGTCAGCTTCTTGGCACGACGGACCACCGCCCGCTCGGGGTGCACGGCCGTTGCCAGCGCCGCTGCCGTGGTCGGCGGGGCCTCGTCCGGCGGGCGGCCGGGGTCCACGAAACGCCACTCCAGCCGCACCTCGCCGTCCTGGCCGTCCTCGGTGGTGAAGCCCAACACCACCCACTGCTCGTCCGGTGGAGGGCCGAGTCGCAGCGGTCGGAAGGTCAGCGTGTCCAGTGCCCGGGCGAGTCCGGAATCCGGACGCCCGCCGGGCTCGCGTTCGGCGTGGCGGCGCACCGCGACGGCCATGGGCACGCCGTTCCACATCGTCACCTCGACGCCGGGCTCGAAGGGTGGTCCCTCGACGGGGCCGACGAGGTCCGGCACCGTCTTCGACACCAGGAACCGGGGTGTGTCGACCGGACCCATCGCCTCGACCAGCAGCGGCAGTCGTGCGACCGTGCCCCGGAACGTTGGTGGTGCGGCATAGCCGGTGTGGGCGTCGCGCAGCCCGAGCAGCACCTGGTCGACGGCCCGGTGGAAGCCCTCGTCGTCGAGCCGCTCGGTGCGCTGGTGCAGCCGTCGCAACTGCTGGACGGGATCGATGCCGTACATCGCCCGCTTGAGGGGCAGGTGCACGTAGAGCGCGTCGACCAGTCCGGTGAGCACGTCCAGCAGCCGGGTGCGGTCGGCCGCGCTGAGGGTGGTGCGTTCTTCGGGGGCCAGGACCGCGCGGTCGCGGGTCAGGCCGCGGCGGGCGGCCTCGGCCTGGTCGTGGGTGCGCATCCCGCGCTGGCTCATCACTCGTCCTCCCGGTCGAACAGCTCGTCGAGGCCGCTCAATGCGCCGTCGTGGAACCCGTGCGCGTCCAGTTCCCGGAACCACGATCGGTCGTGCACCAGGCTGGGCAGCGGTGGCGCGTCGAAGGAGGTGCCGGGCGGGGGCGGCCCGGCGACCGCCTCGGGACCCCCGAGCATGTCCGGTTCCAGCACCAGCCGTTGCCGGTGGGGACCGACCGACGGCCCGGCGCCCATGTCGTCGAGGTGGCCCCGGAGCAGCGCCGTCTCGGTGGCCAGGCCCTGCTCGATCGCGGCCACCGGATCCGCCTGGACCTCGCGCAGGCGCGCCATCACCCGACGCCAGGTCCACGTGCGGGTCGGGTCGTCCGGGTCACGCAGGGGGACGTGCCGAGTGGCGGCGCCGATGCGCACCGAGGTCGTCCGGGTCTCTCCGGCCGCGCGCATCAGGCCCCGCTCGCCGTAGACGGCGCGGCCGTCGACGACGACCAGCCGCACGTCCTGTTCCGTGGCCCGCAACAGGTTCTCCCACGGGTCGTCGTGGTTGTTGGCCAGTACCACGGCGTCGGCCAGTCGACCCGGTTCGAGGCGACCAGGGCCGACCCCGCGCCACGCCCGGGCGAGCACGTCACCGGGGTTCGCCGTCGCCATCAGCCCGAGGTCCATCGCGGACAGGTCCAGGCCGGCCCGCTCGGCCCACCGGTGCGCGACCTTCAGTTCGCCCAGCAGGTGCTTGCTCCCCGACGGCCCCCAGTCCGAGCCCAGGCACACCGTGATGTCGTGGCGGCGAGCCGCGGCCACGTCGGTCGTGGTCCCGTACAGCCACAGGTTCGACAGCGGGGACCACACGATCGCGCCGGGCCGGTCCTCGCCGGCGAGTTCGGCGTGGACGCGCCACTGGCGCAACTCCTCGTCACCGACCGCCGCACAGTGGATCGCCACCAGCCGATGTCGCAGCACCCCGGCGGTCGCGGCCTGGGCGAACTCGCGGGCCGCGAGACTGCCGGGTTGGCCCTCCGAGAGGTGGTAGACGAGGGTGTGGCCGTCGTCCAGCAGCGACCGGCGTTGGGCGAGTTCGGCGGCCGACAGGTTGATCACGCTGGTGCGGACCAGGTCGCGCTCGAGGTCGTCGTCGGTGTTGCGGACCAGCCGGTTCGCGGGAGTCCCTCGGGCCCCCGGCCACCCCTGGATCGAGGTGGTCCCACCGGCCAGTGCCCGGACCTGGGCATACGCCAGCAGTTCCTCGGGCGCGCCCTTGAGGTAGGCGTAGGCGGGCCAGCTGACGTTGGGCCGGTAGCTGTCGGCGCCCGGCCACAGGTCGCGGTGCAACCACGGCGTCGTCCGGGTCGGTTCGTGCCACAACGGCAGCGTCGCGAAGCCCACGTGGCTGTGCAGGTCGGTCAGCCCGGGATAGACGTAGGCGTCGCCAACGTCGACCTGGGTGACGCCGTCGGGTGCCGCCCACCGGCGCTGCTTCACCGTGTCAATGACCGCGAGTTCGCCCGTGAACGGGTTGCCGGCGACCCCTTCGGGCAGCGTCGTGAAGCGCACCCGGCCGACCACGTCGCGGTCCGGCGCCTCCTCCGTGGCCGCGACCAGCCGCCCCTGCAGTTCCAGCACGCCACTCACGGGTCGCCCCGCAGGACCTCCATCGCCGCCGCCTCCGAGGGCGACAGGGGCGGGGGGTCGAGGGCGGCCGCCCAGCCCGGCATCGACACCTTGTAGTAGTCGAACGAGTCGCCGCCGCCACGACGTGCCCGCTGGGCCCGGTCGCCGCTGGTCGCCTGCCACCACAGGGTCCCGAACGCCAGGTCGTGGCGCGCGATCGGTTCGCGTCCCCCGTCCCAGTCGAACGTCGGCGTCGCGTCGTGGCGGTAGTCGAGGTCGCGCAGCGCCTCCAGGCCCTCGCTCCAGCTCGCCGCACTGCCCGACTCCGAGCGCGCCCGCAGCTCCACGGTCGGCACGCCGGTCGGCACGACGTGGGGGAGGAGTCGGCGCGCCATGGGCCCGACGGCCACCACGACGTCCGGATCGGCGCGGCGCATGACCTCGTGGTGCAGGCTGCGGACCTCGTCGGTGTCCACGACCGCGCGGACCGTTGCCGTGGACTGACCGAGGGTGTCGACCGGCAGCACCCGCACGATCCCGTAGGACTCGGTGCAACCGGCAGCGGTCAGCCAGGCCTGCAGTCGCTGGCCGGCGTCGCCGGTCATCGCCCGGCCGGTGAACAGGTCGTCGTGGTCCTGCTGGTCGGCCAGCACGAGCAACCCCGGGTGGTCCAGTCGTCCCCGGTGGGTCGGTCCGCGACCGAACGACGGATGCGCGTCCAGCCCCAGTGCGGCGAAGGCCGGCCACCCGTGGTCCGGGTCGCCACCCTGCAGCAGCCGTGCCATCGCCGGGTCGGGCCCACGGTCGAAGTGGCGATGGTCGCCACGGGGCGGCTCCCACGCCAGGTCCCCGGCCGGGATCGTGACCCCGTCGTCGTTGCCGGTCGGGTCCCCGACATAGGACACCGAGTGGCCCTGGTTGTTGTACTTCCCGCTGGCCGAGAACACCTGGATCGCGCGCTGCTGGTCGCGCCGGTTCGACGACGTGCCGCCTCGCCCGAGTCGCCAGGTGGCCCCGTACGGCAGGTCGCGGAACGGGATCGGGGCGGACCGGTAGACGAAGTCGTCGCCGGGTCGTCGCTGGCCGTCGTGGTCGGGCGGCAACCACGTCGGGTCGTCCTCGGCCCAGCCGTGGACCTGCTCGATCGCGTCGACGAAGCTGGCCTTGATCGCCGAAGTCCCCCCGAACGCCCCACCGCCCGGGTGCAACACGCCCACCACGCGCAGGCCAGGCGCCACCACCGACGCGTCGGCCTCGTCGAGCCGCTCGGGGTCGGCGCTGCCGCCGTGGGACTCGATCCAGGTCGCCAGGGATTCCTTCGCCGCCCGCCCCACGGCGATGACCAGGTGGAGGTCGGTGCGGTCCACGAGGTAGTCCCACAGCTCGTGGCGGTGCGCCACGATCGGCGAGTCCGGGTCCTGGGCCAGCGGGCGCAGGTCGTCGTCGTACTGCCCCAAGATGGGATAGACGAAGGTGTTCATGAACAGGTACGAACGGGTGATGCCGAGGTGACCCAGGAGGTGCTGCATGCGGGCGCCGGTGCCGCCCACGAACGCTCGGTGCCCCAGCGACTCGTCCTGGGCCCCCTCCTGGCCCACGACCAGGACCCGGGCCTGGCGGTCCCACAGCCGCCCGCGGTAGAACATCGGCCCCTGGTGCCAGCGGAACAGTTCCGTGCCCCCCGTCACCGCGACGCCCAACCCGCGATGGTTGGGTGTCTCGGCGAACAGGCGCGGCCATCGACGGTTGCGCGGGGGCCCCGGGTCGTACTCCCAGGGTGCACCCCGCCCTTCCCACAGGTCGTCGTCCACGAACGCCCTCCCCGGTCCACGGACCGACGTGGGTCGGTCACGCCATGGGGAGTGCTCGGCGGTGGTCGGTGATACGCGCCCGTGGCGCAACGGTCACCGGTCGGTCACCGTGGCCACCACTGGTTGGACGGTCGCAACCAGTACCGCGGCCCACCCGAGCCGTGCCGCCATGGCTCCGGCGACGCCGGCCGAGGTGCCGACCGCGGCCGCGACCACCACCCCGACCACGCCGAGGTTGAAAATGGCGGACCGGGTCCGGGCGAACCGTCCAGGGCGCCTCGGAGGCGCCCTCGGCCGTGGTCGCGGTCGGCGACGAGCATCGGCGCCAGGTAGGTCAGCGTGGTCGCGACCGCCTGGGCGAACACCCCCAGGATCAGCGCCAGCCCGAGGGCATCGAGATGACGCCACGACCCAGTGGCGACCACCAGCGCATCGGCCCAGGCCAGGAGCGGCAGCCATCGGCACACCGCCATGACCGGCGCACGCGCCGCGCCGGGTTTCGCGGTCGCGACCGCACGGGTGACGGCACGGCAGGTGCTCGTCGCGGTCCCGGCGAAGCCCGCCAGGGCGAGGCCCGCGAGGATCCGGAAGGCCAGCCCCAACCCACCCCCGAGCCCAGTCGCGACCAGCGCCAGCGACGCGACCGTGACGGCGTGCGCGCCGAGCCGGATCATGCGTGCGGCACGGTCGTCGGCTCCTGGTTCGATCCGGGTCCGCGCCATGGTCGGACCGAAGAACACCAACGTGGCCAACAACGTCACGCCGACCCAGCCCAGCAGGTTGACGTGGAGGTGCGCGAGCCGGGCTGCGCCGTACCACGGACCGGCCAGGATCCCCGCACCCATCAGCGCGCCCAGGATGGCCCCGTGCACGAAGGCCCCGTGGGCGCGTTCGTGGCACCGGACGATCCAGGCGAACCGCGCACCGAGCGCCTGCCGGCGGGCTCGCCGCAGCCGCAGCCAGTTGGCCACGACGGTGCCGGTCACGACCGCGGCACCGATCGCCACCGCGATCGGCCATGCCCGGACCATGCCCACCATCACGGTCACCGCACCGATGTTGAACGCCACCACCCCGCCGACGTGGCGGACGTGGCCGGGGACCTTCGTCAAGGTGCTGGTGAAGTGGAGGGTGAACGCCAGCACGACATTCGACAGCACCCCGAGCGTGAACAGGTGCACGGCCAGCCAGCGACCGCCTGGGAGCCCGGCACCCGCCACCACCCAGACCACGGCGGCGGCCGCGAAGGCCAGTGCTGCGGCCACCGACGGCACCACGTCGGCGAAGGGGGACCGGCCACGGACCGGGGTCGTTGAGCCTCGTCGCGGGATGACGCTCCCCACCGACGGGCCGGCCGTCATGTCGTTGCGCCCTCGTCGGACGAATTGGCGTGTCGGGCCGCGACGGTCAGCAGGCAGACCAGGTCGGTGACGGCACGCAGGCCGTGGGGGCCCTCGGGGATGCGGACCCACTGCCCGGCCGCGACGACGCAGTCGTCGCCGTCGAGGGTCAGCACGCCCTCGCCGTCGAGGACCTGCAGTGTGGCCGGACCCGGGGCGTCGTGGTCGGCCAGCACCACGTCGGCGCCCATGGCCAGGAGCGTCTGGGTCAGGGGCTGACCGGCGCCCGGGACCAGGTTGCGAGCCGCGCGTCCCGAGGGCGCACTGCCGGCCGTGTCCATCAACTGCCGGCCGTGGTCCAACAGGTCCAACGGGCCGGAAACGCTCCGAGCGAGGGATTCCACGGTGGACGGCCTTCAGGGTCGGGTGACGGAGTCCACATCGTGCTGCCCTGGCGCGCAGTCGGCCAGGGCCACTGGACCCCAGGATGTCGGGACCCTTCTCCGGCGCAGGCGCGGGAACTGGCCCGGCGTCCCCGGCTGCAGGTCCCGATCTCCGCGGGCCCCTTGGCCCTGTCCATCGACCGTGGTCCCGGGCATGGTGATGACAGGTCGTCGAGGAGGACGTCATGGCCAGGACCCGACCCGGCATTGCGCTGGTGATCATCGCCGTTGCCACCGGGATCGTGCTCGGCGTGGCCGGTCCCGGCATCGTGGCCGACCTGCTGCGAGGTGACTCGTCGGGGCTGGGTGGGCTTGGTGTCGGTGCAGTCGTGGTCCTGGTGGTCGTCGGCGTGTTCGACGTCGCCGGGCTGGTCGCTGCCGCGCGTGGCCTGCGCGCAGGGGAGTCCGAGGAGCGAACGCGCGACGACGTCGACGTTCCCTCGGCACCGCGCGAGATTTGCCGGCCGTCAGGCTGATCCCCGGTCGGCCTCCGCAACGAGGTGGTCGCCACACGTCGACAAGGATCCATCCATGGACACGATCGTGGTTGGGGTCGACACCTCGCCAGCAGCCGATGCGGCCCTGTCCTGGGCGTTGGGTGAGGCTGCGGTCCGGCACGGGCGGGTCATCGCCCTCATGGCATGTGACTTCCTGAACCAGCCTCGGACGACCGATGACCCGGACTTCGACCCCGACTTCACCCGGGCCGACGCCCGCCGAGTGCTCCAACGGGTCGTGGACCGGGTCGTCGAACAGGTGGGTGATGCCGCTGCCGCCGTCGACATCGAACTGCGTGTCGCCTTCGACCTTCCGGTGCGGGCGTTGCTGGAGGCGTCGCGGGCGGCGGACCTGGTGGTCGTTGGCAGCCGCGGCCTGGGTGGCTTCACGGGTCTCATGCTCGGGTCCGTCAGCCAGCAGGTCGTCACGCACGCCCAGTGCCCCGTCGTCGTCCACCGCTGAGCCCCGATGGGGGATGCCGATGGTCCGGCGACGGGCGAATCCGTGATCGCTGAACGGCCCGGCTGGACCGGGACCATCGGCACTTGGGCGTGGTCGACCGCCCACGCATGATGGACTCCCACCGACAAGCGAGAGCGTCATGACCGACCCGAGAACCCCGCAGATCGTCGTCGGGATCGATGGCTCCGACCACTCGTTGGCCGCACTCGACGTCGCGGTCCGGGAAGCACGGCTCCGGGGAGCGCGCCTGGAGGTCGTCCATGCCTGGACGGCAACCGCCGTGTTCGCCGGCATGGAGGTCGCCCCACCGCCGCGGTCCGAGTTCCGAGCGGCCGCGAACCAGCTGCTCGACCAGGTCGTTCGTGACATCCCGGACGACGTCGAGGTGGTCTGCCGCGCCCTCGAGGGTGGCGTCGCCAGCACCCTGATCGACGCCTCCCACGATGCCGACCTGCTCGTCGTCGGGTCGCGCGGTCGAGGTGGCTTCGCCGGATTGGTCCTGGGGTCCACCAGTCACCAGGTGACCGCGCACGCGGACTGCCCGGTCCTGGTCGTCCCCGCTGGCGCTCGCCTGGCGCAGGACCACGCCGTCGACGCTGCGTGAGCGTGGGCCCCAGCGCATAGGGTCGTGGTCACCACGTCCACGCGGGCCCCGCGACGTGGAGGAGGTGGTCGTGAGCGATCGTGATGGCCTCGCGGCCATTGCCAGGGTCGCGGCGGCCCTGGCCGGTGAGTTGTCGCTGGACCGACTGCTCGAGGAAGTCGTCGCTCGAGCACGCGTCGCGACGGGTGCTCGGTATGCCGCCCTCGGCGTCATCGGGAGCGACCAGCGACTGGCGCGCTTCGTCCACGACGGCATCGATGACGACCTCGCCCGTCGGATCGGGCCCCTGCCGACCGGTCACGGCGTCCTGGGTCTGCTCATCCGTGAGCCGCGCACGCTCCGGCTGGACGACCTGACCGAGCACCCCGCGTCGACCGGCTTCCCGCGGCACCACCCCCCGATGCGCAGCTTCCTCGGGACCCCGGTGCGGTCCGGCGGCGAGGTCTACGGGAACCTCTACCTCACGGACAAGCCCGGTGGATTCGACCTCGAGGACGAACACCTGGTCGAGGTCCTGGCCGTGCAGGTCGGTGCCGCGGTCCAGGCCGCCGTGCTGTCCGACGCGCTGCGGAACGCCGCCGTGCGCGACGAGCGCGATCGGATCTCCCGCGACCTGCACGACACGGTGATCCAGACCCTGTTCTCGGTCGGGATGAGCCTGGACTCCACGCGTGAACTCGTCGGGTCGGCCCCCTCGCGAGCACGCGAACGCATCGACCAGGCCGTCGACGCGATCGACTCGACCATTCGCGACCTGCGCAACACGATCTTCCACCTCCAGGCCGACGCGGCCGCGTCGCTGGGACTGCGCCAGGGCCTGGTCGAGCTCGCGCGCGAACACGAGGTCAACGCCCTGGTCCGTCCGCGGCTGGTCGTCGGTGACGACCTCGAACACGTCGTCCCGACGGTGCTGGTGCCCGACGTCCTGTCGGTGGTGCGCGAGGCCCTCGGCAACACCGCGCGCCATGCGGGCGCCGCACGCGTGGACGTCGAGGTGGGTCGGCGTGACGGCACGCTGGTCGTGCGGGTCATCGACGACGGCGTGGGCTTCGACGCCGACCAACCCTCCGCCGGCCACGGCCTGGTCAACGTGCGCGAACGAGCCGCACTGCACGGCGGACACGCCACCGTCACGTCCACCTCGTCCGGCACGACCATCGAGTTCGTCGTGCCGCTCGAACCCACGGTCACTGACCGGCAGCCCTCGGACCGGAGCACCCCATGACGACGCCCGATGACACCACCGCGCCTTCGACCACCGGTGCACCTGACCTGGACGGCAGCGAGGCCGACGTCGTCATCGACCCGCCCGCGATTCGGGTGATGCTGGTCGACGACCACGAGATCGTCCGCCAGGGACTGGTCGCGCTGCTGGACGACGAGCCCGACCTGGAGGTGGTGGTGCACGCCGCAACGGCGCAGGAAGCCGTGGCCCGGGCGGCCGTGTTCGAACCCGACGTCGTCGTCATGGACGTCCGGTTGCCCGACGGCAACGGGGTGGAGGCCTGTCGCGAGATCCGCGCGGCCCGGCCCGACACCCGGGTGCTGATGCTGACGTCGTACTCCGACGACCAGGCCCTGTTCGACTCCATCATGGCCGGTGCCGCCGGGTACGTGCTCAAGCAGGTCCGTGGCCACCAACTGGCCGACTCGATCCGACGGGTCGGGCGTGGCGAGTCGATCCTGGACCCCGCGGTCACCCAGCGCGTGCTGGAGCGCATCCGCAACCCCGGCGAGGACCAGGACGAACGCCTGGCGCGCCTGACCCCGACCGAGGCACGGATCCTCGACATGATCGCCGACGGTCGGACCAACCGCGAGATCGCCGACCGGATCCACCTCGCCGAGAAGACCATCAAGAACTACGTGTCCGGCATCCTGTCGAAGCTCGAGGTCAGTCGCCGGGTCGAGGCCGCTGCCTACCTGGCTGACCAGCGCGCCCGGGACGAACGCCGCTACTAGTGGTTTGTAACAGAAGTTCCTTTACAGTTTGTGGGAGGGGTGGGACACTCGTCTGACCGACAAGGAGACGGGTGTGCCCAACCATGCGAAGATGCTCGATGTGCGGCCGGCAGACCGGCAGGAGTTGGAACGGCGA
>JAGXFT010000020.1 GCA_024637135.1 Nitriliruptorales bacterium
CCGGGGGCGCAATACTGGTTGCACACGCAACCAGTCGAGGTTCACATGAAGCGTCTTCCGACCGTCCTGACGGCCGCCGCCCTGTTCGGGCTGGCGCTGCCGGCCGGGGCCGCGCCGCCGACGGCCTTCCCCGAGGTCATCCAGCTGCCTGACGGGTTCCAGCCCGAGGGCATCGCCATCGGTGGCGGCCCGACCGCCTATGCCGGGTCCCTGGTCGACGGCGACATCGTCGAGGTGGACCTGCGCACCGGCGAGGTCACCCGGTTGGTCGACATCGAGGCGGGTCCCGCCGTGGGCCTCGACCTGTCCGCGAACGCGCGCGTGCTCTCTGTCGCCGGAGGACCGTCGGGCACCCTGACCGCCTACGACACCGACACCGGTGATGAACTGGCGCAGGTGCAACTGACGGAGCCGGGCACCTTCGTCAACGACGTGATCACCACCCGTGACGCGGCGTACCTCACCAACTCCAACCTCGCCGAGGTCTACCGCGTGCCGCTCGACCGCTCCGGCGTCCCGACCGGCTCGGTCGAGGTGCTGCCGCTGACCGGGGACTACGAACTGGTGGACGGGTTCAACGCCAACGGCATCGAGGTCACCCCCAACGGCCGGTACCTGCTGGTGATCCAGTCGCAGACCGGGACGCTGTACCGGGTCGACGCCGACACCGGCGAGGCCACCGCGATCGCGATCGACGGGGCCACCGAGGGCGCACTGACCGCCGGCGACGGCATCGAGTTGACGTCGGCCCACCGGCTGAAGGTCGTGCGCAACCAGTTGAACGTCGTCGCGACCGTCGACCTGTCGTCTGACCTGACCAGCGGCACCGTCGTCGACCAGGTCACCGACCCGGACTTCGACGTGCCGACCACCATCGCCTCGCTTGGCCGCACGTCGTGGGTCGTCAACGCGCGCTTCTCGACCCCGCCCACGCCCGCCACCGCCTACACCCTGGTGCGAGTCGGCTGAATCGCGCCCGACGCCCGACGTCGAGTGTGCTGTCCACTCCGATCTGCCGGAGCCGGGCGCACACTCGACGTGTTTGTAGGCTCGTCGGGAGATGTCGACGTGGGAGTGGTCGTGGCCGAGCAGGTGCCACCGTTCGTGTCGACGTCGTGGCTGACCCCGCGACGCGAGGACGTCCGGATCGTGGACTGCCGGTGGTCGCTGGACGGGTCGGTCGGCCGTGGCGACTACCTCGCCGGCCACGTGCCCGGCGCGGTGTACGCCGACCTGGACACCGACCTGGCCGGACCCGCGAGCACGGCCGGAGGTCGTCACCCGCTGCCGGACCCCGATGACTTCGCGCTGGCCATGCAACGACTGGGCATCCACGACGACACCCCGGTCGTGGCCTACGACACCGCCGGCGGCATCATCGCCGCGCGACTGGTGTGGATGCTGCGGATCCTGGGCCACCCCGCCGCCGTGCTGGACGGCGGACCGGGCGACCTGGGGTCGGCCCTGGAGGAGGGGGAGGTGGACGTGGCCGAGGGGTCGTTCCGCCCCCGACCGTGGCCCCGGACAGCGGTCGCCGCGATGGACGACGTCGCCGCCATCAGCGCGGGCACCGTCGACGGCCTGGTCGTCGACGCGCGGCCGGCCGTGCGGTTCCGTGGCGAGGTCGAGCCCGTGGATGCGCGCCCCGGCCACGTGCCGGGGGCCGTGAACCTCCCCGTCACCGACGCCGTCCGGGATGGCCGACTTCGTGACGACGTCGCGCTGCGATCGGACCTGGCCTCGGTCGGTGCCGATCGCGCGGCCGACGTCGTGTGGTCGTGCGGCTCGGGCGTGACGGCCGCCCACGGGGCGCTGGTGATGGAGCACCTGGGCTTCGACCGCCCGCGGGTGTTCGTCGGTTCGTGGTCCGCGTGGTCGGCCGATCCCGACCGGCCGACCGAGATCGGCTCCGGCAGCGCGTGACCTGATCCGCCTCGGGGATCGGGGTCGACGATCCCCAGCCGGACGATGACGACGTCGGGGTGTCCCGGGCCGCCAGTACCGTCACCGACATGTTGCACCTCCATCACGACTACCCCTCGGCCGCCTCGTTGCTGGCCGTCCTGACGCTGCAGTCGTTGGCGGACGAGGGCGCGCCGGTGACCTTCCACGGCGTGGACGTGCTGGGCCTCGGCACCTCGATCCCCGCGACCCTGGACGACCTCGCCGAATGGGACCAGCACCGCGCGGCCCTGGCCGAACGGGGCTGGGACCTGCCCCGCCCACGACTGCACCCGATGACGCTGCCGGCCCACCTGATCGAGGCACTGGCGACGGCGCGTGGGTTGGGCGCGGCGTGGCGACTGGCGTGCCTGCGTGCGCACTGGTTCGGCGGCCGTGACCTCTCCAGCCCGCAGGTGTTGGCCGACGTTGCCGAGGAGGTCGGCCTCGACCGGACCGACGTCACGTCCCTGGTCGGGGACCGACGGGCCGCGGTCGTCGCCCGCCAGGCACTGATCGCGCGCCGCGGCGACGGTGTCGGCGGCGTCCCGATCCTGGAGGTCCACGACACGCTCGTGTCCCCGTTCATGTCGCTGGACGACCTGCGCCTGCTGGCCGCGACGTGAGTGATCCCGCACCCCGCTCCGTGTCCGACCCCGGTGCCGAGGCTTCGACCGGCGCCCGTCCGGCTGCCCACCAGGACGTGATGGACGGGCTGCTGGCGTGGGGGCGACCGCGGCCATCGGTGGCACCCGACCTGGCCGACGACCTCCAGCGCCGGTTGGCCGACGGCCTGGACGGGGTCGTGGCGCCCGACGACGACCGGATCTGGCTCAGCAAGTCCGGGTTGCGGGCCCTGGCCTGCGATGGTCGTTGGCTGGACCAACAGGCGGGCGTGTTCACGCCGTCGGTCCCGATGCTGGCCGGCACCCTGACCCACCGGGCGGCCGAACTCGACACCGCCTCCGGCCGGACCTTCGACCTCGAGGAGGTGCTGGACCGCGCCGAGCGCGAGGTCGGTTCCCACCCGACCTCGAAGGACGCGGAGCTGCTCAACGGCCTCGACGGCCTCGAGCGAGCGGACCTGCGCGCGACCTGTCGAGATCGCCTGGTCGAGTGGCGGCTGCTGTGGCCACTGCTCGACCGCGTCGAGGTCAGCTTCGAGCATCGCCTGCGGGCACAGTTCGCCGACGGCCGCGTGGTGCTCTCGGGTCGGCCGGACCTGGTGGTCCGATCACCCCAACCCCGGGCGGGTCGGGCCACGGACCTGGTGCTGGACCTCAAGACCGGTCGCCGCAACGAGGTGGGGGACCGGGCCGACCTGCGTCTCTACGCCCTGCTGTGGACGCTGAAGTACCGCCGACCGCCGTTCCGGTGGGCCACGTTCTACCTGGCGGAGGGTCGCTGGGACCACGAGGACTTCGACCCGGCGTTGTTGTGGGGGGCCGTCGAGCGGGTGGTGGACGCCGCCCGGCGCGTGGCGCACCTGCGAGAGGGGATCCCGGAGGACGAACTGGCGTTGCATCCGGGTAGCCATTGCTCCTTCTGTGGCCGACGTGAGACCTGTCCGGTCGCCCCCTCCTGGGACTGAACGACGCAAGCACCCGTTCCCTGTCCGAACGGACGGGGCCAGGACGCCGCATGGGTCCGAGCGACCGTGCCACGTCGGTATCGTTCGGCATGCCTCCCGGTCGGGAGGCACCACCCCACCGCCGGAGTCGACGTGCTGTTGCGTGCCCGTGGCGTCGCGTTCGGCGCGGTGACCGTCGTGCTGGCCGTGTCCATGGTGGGGTTGTCGGCAGTCGCACAGGACGAGTCCGACCTGGACCGGGCCCGTGCCCAGATCGCGGCGGTCGAGGCCGACCTGGCATCCGCGACGGCGGCCTCCGAGGACGCGTCGTTGAACCTGGTCGACGCCCGTGCGGCCCTGGACCGGGTCGAGGCCGTCGTCAACGCGGTGGCACAGCGAGTCGACGCCCAACAGGTCGAGGTCGACCACACGACCATGCAGGTGCAGCGCCTGGTCGAGCAGGAGGAACTCGTCCGGGCCGCGGTCCGGGCCAAGGCGGTCGACCTCTACAAGCACGGGGCCGGTTCGGAACTGACGACGATGATCGACGCCTCCGACATCCAGTCGGCCATCGACCGCTCCGCGTTCCTGCGCATCGTGGGCCAGAACGACCAGGCACGGATCGAGGACCTCGACGCATCGGTGCGCCGAACCCAGGCGGCCCGGGATGTCCTCGACGAACAGCAGGTGGTCCTCGACGGCCTGCTGGCCGACCAGGAAGTCGTCATGGCCGAGGCCCAGGACGTCCGCGACTCGCGTGCCCTGGCGGCCGCGACGGCGGCCGAGGAGGTCGACGACCTCGAGCACGAGCACGACGAGTTGGAGGACCTCGAGGTCGAGATCGAGCGAGCCATCGCCGAGCGCAAGGCCGCCGAGGAACGAGCACGCCGCGAAGCGGCCGCCCGCGAGGCGGCCCGGGTCGCTGCGGCCGAGGCAGCAGCGGTATCAGCAGAAGCGGCGGCCGCCGCCACAGCGGCCGACGTCGAGGCCTCGTCGTCGGACTCCTCCGAGGATTCGCCCACCACGTCGGTCGCCCCACCGCCGACCAGTGGGTCGGGCTACTCGTGGCCCCTGTGCGGTCCGGTCACGTCGGAGTTCAAGTGGCGCTGGGGTCGTCAGCACAAGGGCATCGACATCGACGACACCCGGACCCGCAACATCACCGCCGCCCAGTCCGGCACCGTCATCTCGGCCGGATGGAACTCCGGTGGCTACGGCAACCTCGTGCTCATCCAGCATGGTGGCGGGGTGGTGACCGCGTACGCGCACGCGTCGTCGATCCACGTGTCGTCGGGCCAGACCGTCAGCCGCGGCCAGTCGATCGCCACCGTCGGGACCACGGGCAACTCGACCGGTCCGCACCTGCACTTCGAGACCCGCGTCAACGGCGGGGCAGTCAACCCCCGGCAGTTCCTGTCCGGCGGCGGGTGCTGACCCACGCCAACCACCTGACCGGATGGGGGCTGTCCCCCGCGGTCGCGCATGCGTACGCTCGCAGAGGTGCCGTTGGCGGGTTGGCACCGGACGCGCCGAGCGACCCAACGAGCGGGTGTCGATTGGGACGGTCGATGACCGCGGGGTCGGACGGCGGCGGGCAGGCAGGACCAGTCGGGAGACGCCGATGGCGGACGGCCACGAGCACTTCGAGTCGCTCGCGGTCAGCCATGTCCTGGGCGGTCTCGACCAGGAGACCGCGTCGACCTTCCGGCGCCACCTCGTCGGGTGCCTGCAGTGCAAGGCCCAGGTCGCCGAACTGCGCGCGCTGGCCGGTTCGTTGGAGGACGCCGCACGCGAGGAACGGGCCGTGCTGGCCCTGCAGACCCGTGCCCGTCGCGAGGTCGCGACCGATGATGACGTCCCCGAGGCGACACCGCCACCGATGCCGCGTCGCGTACTGATCGCCGTGGTGCTGGTCGTGGTCGCGCTGGCCGCGCTGATGGCCCACAACCTCCACCTCCAGTCCCGTGAGGCCGCCCTTGCCGAGGGCGTCGACCAGCGGACCAACGTCCTGTCCGGCCTGGCCAACGGGTTGTCGATGGAGACGGTGTTCTCCAACGGGGCCAGCGGCATCGTCGTCGCCAGCGGCGACCAGGTGTCGTGGACGATCAGCGGGCTGCAGGTGCCCCACAGCGACCAGCAGGTCGTGGTGTGGGTGCTCGAACCGGATGCTCAGGTCCGTGCCGCGTACTACGTGGCCGCCGCCATGCCCGAGGGCGAGATCAGCGGGACGACCGACGACGATGGTGCTCGCGAACTGGTGGTCACACTCGAAGACGTGGTCGACGGCAAGGTCCCCACGGAACCCACCGGCATGGAGTATGCCCGCGCGGACCTGACCCCCATCCGGGAGACCGACGACCGCAACTCGGACACGACCACGGCCGCCGACGCCACCAGCGAGACCGAGTGAGTCCGTCGATCCGCCATCCGGCAGGTCACGAACTGGCAGCTCCGAAACGGCACCGGTACGGTTGCCAACCGCTCCCGGGCGCGTAGCTCAGCGGGAGAGCGCTGCCTTCACACGGCAGAGGCCGCAGGTTCGAAACCTGCCGCGCCCACCA
>JAGXFT010000195.1 GCA_024637135.1 Nitriliruptorales bacterium
CATCCTGCCCGCCTACGACCCCCTGATCGAGGCCGACCTCACCCACGTGCTGGTTCGCCACGAGCAGGGCGCCGTGCACGCCGCCGAGGGCTACGCGCACGCCTCGGGCAAGGTGGGGGTCTGCATCGTCACCTCCGGGCCAGCTGCGACCAACCTCGTCACCGGCCTGTGCGACGCGCTGATGGACTCGGTCCCCGTGCTGGCGATCACCGGCCAGGTGGCGTCGACCGCGATCGGCTCCGACGCCTTCCAGGAGGCCGACGTCCTGGGCATCACGATGCCCGTGACCAAGCACAACGAACTGGTGACCGACGTCGAGCGCATCCCCGGGGCCATCCGCGAAGCACACCACATCGCGTCCTCGGGCCGGCCGGGACCGGTCCTGCTGGACATCCCCAAGGACATCCTCAACCAGACGTTCGAGTGGGCCTGGCCCCAGCACAACGACCTCCCCGGCTACCGACCGACCGTGCGTGGCCACGGCCGCCAGGTGCGCGACGCCGTCGACATGATCGCAGCGTCCCGCAAGCCGGTCGTCTATGCCGGTGGCGGGCTGGTGCGGGCCGGGGCGGGCGACGAGTTGCTGGACCTGGTCGAGTTGCTCGACCTGCCCGTGGTCACGACCCTGATGGCCCGCGGCATCATCCCGGAGTCGCACCCGCGCGCGCTGGGGATGCCCGGCATGCACGGCCACTACGTCGCCATCCGGGCCTTGCAGGAAGCCGACCTCCTGATCACGCTCGGGGCTCGGTTCGACGACCGCGTGACCGGTGACCTCGCCCACTTCGCACCGGGCGCCAAGGTCATCCACGTCGACGTCGACCCGGCCGAGATCGGCAAGAACCGACCGGTGGACGTCCCGATCGTGGGCGACGCCAAGGTGGTCGTGGGCCAACTGCTGAAGGTGGCGCGCGACCGCGGCCAGGACGCTGTGCCCGATGCCGGCGCGTGGCGCGACCACCTCACCGAGGTGCAACGGGACCATCCGCTGTCGTGCCGGCAACCCGACGAGGGCATGATCAAGCCGCAGACCGCCATCCAGGCCGTGCACGCGGCCTGGGGCGACGACGCGGTCTACGTCGCCGGTGTCGGCCAACACCAGATGTGGGCGTCGCAACTGATCCCGTGGAGTCGGCCGCGGCAGTGGATCAACTCCGGTGGCCTGGGCACGATGGGGTTCGCCGTCCCGGCCGCCATCGGCGCGAAGGTGGCGGTCGGCCGGGACACCCCGGTCGTCGCGATCGATGGCGACGGCTGCTTCCAGATGACCTTCCAGGAGATCGCCGCCGCCGTCCAGCACGACATCCCGGTCGCCTTCGTGGTGATCAACAACGGGGTGCTCGGGATGGTCCGGCAGTGGCAGAACCTGTTCTACGCCAGCCGCATGTCCGAGACCACGATGGGCCAGGACCTGCCCGACCTGGTCAAGATCGCCGACGCCTACGGCATTCCCGGCTTCCGTGCCACCGATGTCGGCGAACTGGAGAGCGTGCTGTCCAAGGCGGCCGCCATCACCGACCAGCCGGTGCTGGTCGACCTCCGGGTCGACCCGGACGAGATGGTGTTCCCGATGGTCCCGGCCGGCGGCTCCAACGACAAGGTGATCGAGTCCGCCGACGAATGGCTGACCATGGCGATCGCCGACACGACCGAGGCCGCCACGGCCCGCGAACGCGCCAACCACGACGCCGGCCTCGGCCGGATCGGTCGCGAACTGCGCGAAGGGAACGAGTGATGCAGCAACACACGCTGTCGGTCCTGGTCGAGAACCGGCCCGGTGTCCTGGCCCGGATCGCGGGGATGTTCTCGCGTCGGTCCTACAACATCCACTCGCTGGCGGTCGGCCCGACCGACGACGAGCGGGTGTCGCGCCTGACGATCGTGGTCGGCACCGACCCCGTGCACCTCGAACAGGTCATCAAGCAACTCAACAAGCTCGTCCACGTGCTCAAGATCATCGAGTTGGACCCGACCGAGTCGGTCCAGATGGAACTCCAGATGGTCAAGGTCGGTGCCGACGCGACCCAACGCGCCGACCTGTTCGCGCTCGCCGACGTGTTCGGGGCCGAGGTCGTGGACGTCGACGCCGACACGGTGACGCTCGCGATCGCCGGCAACACGGGTCGGCTCGGGCGGCTGACACCGCTGCTGGAGCCCTACGGCATCCGCGAGATGGTCCGTTCCGGGATGGTCGCGGTCTCGCGCGGGGACCGGTCGATCACCGACGGGTCCAAGCTGCGCCTGCAGCGTGTCGTGTGACCGGCGACGACCGACCGGTGCCCGGCGACCCGGTCGACGGACCGGCCGACGACCTGTCGGAGCCGACCGGGCCGTCCGAACTGACCTGGGCGTGGGGGCTGCTCCGCGGCATGGTCGGCGGGGTGTTCGAGGGCCTGCTGCGGTGGAAGCTCCGGTACCGAGGGATCGAGCACGTGCCCGCCACCGGTGGCGCGGTCATCGTGTGGAACCACCATTCCTACAGCGACTTCCTGTTCGTGGCGCTGGGGATCGTGCGCCATCGCGGCCGCCCGGTCCGCATCCTCGGCAAGGCCGAGGTGTGGGAGAACCCGGTCACGCGCTGGTTCGCCGACCAGGCCGGGGCAGTCCCGGTGTATCGCCTGACCGAGGGCGGGGGACGCGACGCCCTGCGCGCCGCGGTCGCGGCGCTGCAGGCGGGTGACCTGGTGATGCTCGCCCCCGAACAGACGATCTCGCGCTCGTTCGAACTGCTGCCGTTCGCGTCCGGTGCGGCTCGCATGGCGTTGGCCGCCGGTGTGCCGGTGATCCCGGTCGCCGGCTGGGGCAGCCACCGCGCGTACACCAAGGGCCATGCGCCGGTGCCGGTGGTCGGCATCCCGATCGAGGTCTGGTACGGCGAACCGCTGCACCTCGCCCCCGCCATGGACCCGGATCACGCCACGGCCACGATCCGGGCGGCGCTGGAACCGATGGTGCACGAGTTGCAGGAGGCGTACCCCGACACGCCGGCGCCCGACGACGACTGGTGGCTCCCGCGTCGCCTGGGTGGCTCGGCGCCCGGTCACGACGACGTCGTGGCAGACCACGAGGCGTGGCGACGGTCGCGCGGTGGCGGCGGGCGCTGATGGCCGAGGCGGACGACGGCGCGATCTCGCCGGCCGGGTGGGATCCCGACACGCCACCCGGTCGACCGACGGCGTCGCCGCTGTACCGGACCGCGGCCGCGGCCGCCCTGGCGCTGTTCCGGGTCCAGCAGTGGGACATCCGGGTGCGGGGACTGGACCACGTCCCGCGCACCGGCGGGGTGGTGGTCGCGGCCAACCACATGTCCTTCTGGGACTTCTTCCTGGTCGGGTCGGCCCCGTATCTGCAGTGGGGTCGTCCCGCCCGGATCCTGGCCAAGCAGTCGTTGTTCGACGCCCCGCTGTTCGGGCCGGTGATGCGGGCGGCCGGACACATCCCGGTCACACGCGGCCGCGGACAACGGGCCTACACGGCCGCGGTCGGGGCGCTCCAGCACGGTGAGCTGGTCCTCGTGCTGCCGGAGTCGACCATCTCACCGGCCCTGGACCTGCTGGACTTCCGCGCCGGCGCCGCGCGCATGGCGATCGCCGCCGGCGTGCCGTTGGTGCCGGCGATCTCGTGGGGGAGCCATCGGTTCCACACGGTCAAGCGGGGGCCGACGCCCCGCTGGCGACTGCCGGTCACGGTCGACTACGGCGAGCCCCTGCATCCCGGCCCCGACGACGACCCCCGCGCGGTGATCGCCCTGCTGCGCGATCGGATGCAGGCGATGTTCGACGAGGCCGTCACGACCTATCCCGACGGCGCGCCTGCCGGTGCCTGGTGGGTGCCGGCCAGGTTGGGCGGCGGTGCCCCGACGCCCGAGGACGCCGACCACTACCTCGACACCATCCGCCGCGGCTGGCGCTAGTTCTGCAGCCGGGCTGACGTTGGGCGACTGCACTCGTTCTGCGGCCGGGGGACAGCGACGTGGCTGTCAGGCGGCGGGGAGGTCGGCCGGGTCGGTGACGAAGATCGCGCGCCGGTTCCACGACGGGAGGTCGCGGGCCAGCCCGGTCGGGCCGGCGACGACGATGTCGCCCTGTCGCACGGCGTCGGACCACTCGAGGTGGCCCGTGTGCCACTGGGTCAGGGCCATCGCGTCCGCGGTGACGACCAGGTCCTCGTCGGCACCGGGTTGGGTCCGACAGACCTCCGACGCGTCGCCGTCGAACACCACCCACAGGCGACGCGATGCGGTGGGTTCGTCCGGGAAGTCGAAGCGGACCACCACGCGTCGTGTCGGCAGGTCGTCGGTGGCCAGGTACTGGCTGCACCACAGGTGCAGGACCATCCCCGGGTCGACGTGCTCGGGTCGCAGTTCCAGCCAGCGTTCGGCCCACGACCCCATCGCCGCCAGCACCCCGAACAGGTCGCGGCCGGCCGCGGTCGGGTGATAGGTCGACCCCTGTCCCTGCGGGTTGTCGCCGATGGTGATCACGCCGGCGCGTTCCAGGCCTCGGAGGCGACTCGTGAGCAGGCTGCGCGACATGCCCGGCACGCCTGCGGCGATGGCGTTGAAGGTGTCGGCGCCCGTGAGCATGGTCCGCAGCACGATCGGGGTCCAGCGTTCGGCCAGGACTTCCGAGGCCCGGGCGATGGGGCAGTACTGGCCGTAGGTGCGCATGGTGGCAGTCTGGTCGGTCGGCCCCGCGCATGCCAGTCCATTTTTCGTCCTTGTCGCCGTCGGGCCTGTCGGCGACCGTTGCGGGCCAGGTCGAACTCGGAGGTTCCTCGTGTCCACCATCGCCGTGTCCGGTGCCAGCCTGCATGCCCGTGTCGAGGGGCGCGGCGATCCCGTCGTGCTGCTGCACGGATCGGCGGGGGATCACCGAGTCTGGGATGCCGTCCTGCCCGGCCTCGCCGACGATCGCCACGTGGTCGCGGTCAGCATGCGCCACCACTGGCCCCACGACTCGGCGCCGACGGATGCCAGCCCGGATCCCGACCGCGACGTCGACGACCTGCTCGAAGTCCTGTCCACGGTCGCCAGCGACCCGGCGGCCGACGGGGCGGGGCCGGTGCACGTCGTCGGCCACTCCTACGGCGGCATCGTGGCGTTGCGTGCCGCCATCCGCCGTCCCGACCTGGTGCGGTCCCTGTGTCTCGTCGAAGCGCCGGTGTTCGCGTTGCTGGTGGGTGACCCACCGCGGCCCTGGCGCCTGCTGCGGTTGGCGCTGACCCGACCGCGCACGGCCGCGGCGATCGTGGGTTTCGTCCGGCGCGGGCCCGTGCCGGCGCGCCGGCACGGCGGCGGCCGGAGACCTGGAGGAGGCGGTTCGCCGCTTCGGGCGCGCCGTGCTGGGTCCGGACTGGTTCGCGCAGATGACGCCGGACCGGTTCGCGGCGGCCGTCCACAACAGCTCTCCGGGCGAGTTCGTGCGTCCGAACATGGGCGCGATCGACGAGGCCGACGTCGCCCGGATGGACGTGCCGACCATGTTGGTGGACGGGGACGCCAGCCCGGCGTTCTTCGCCCACCTGTCCACCGCACTGGAGCGGGCGCTGCCGGACACCCGCCGTGTCACGGTCGCCGGGACCTCCCACCTCGTGCCGGAGGCCGCCCCCGACGGCCTGCTGGCCGTCCTGGTCCCGTTCCTCGACGCGACCTGATGCCCGCCCGTCGGGTCACCGCGTGCGTCTCTGGTTCCGCGGGTGGCACGAGAGACGCACACGTGCGACGTTCGCCGGCGTGCGTGCGTCCCTGGTTCCGCGGGTGGCACGAGAGACGCACACGTGGCGGACATCGCGTGGTCTGGACAGGTCGTAGCCTCGCGGGGACTCGACTTGCTGACCGGGGATGGGTGTGGACGCCGACGTCATCATCGTGGGGTCGGGTGCCGCTGGATGCGTGTTGGCCCACCGGCTGTCCGAAGATCCCGACTGTCGCGTGCTGGTGCTCGAGCACGGTGGTCGTGACCGGCATCCGTGGCTGCGGGTCCCGAAGGGGTTCGCGCGGGCCCTGACCAACCCCGAGTTCGTGCGCGCGTACGAGACCTCCCCGGTGGTCGCCGGCGGTGGTCCCGAGTACTGGCTGCGGGGGCGGGTGCTGGGTGGCTCGACGTCGGTGAACGGGTCGATGTACGCGCGCAGCGGTCCCGCCGACCACGCCGAACTGGCCGCGGTGGCGGGTGCTGGCTGGTCGTGGCCGACCATGCTCGCCGCCTACCGCGCGATGGAGGACCACGCCCTGGGGTCCGACGCCACCCGTGGGGTCGGCGGACCCCTGCCCGTGGACGTCGCGCCCGTCACCGACCGGGTCGGGACGGCGGTGCTGGACGCCGCCGCCGCCGTCGGACTGACCCACGTCACAGACGTCAACGCGGTCGCGGGCGCGCGCGTCGGCGCGACCCCGGCCACGATCCGCCGCGGTGTCCGCATGAGTGCGGCGCGTGCCTTCCTCCGCCCGGTCCGGCGCCGGCCCAACCTGGTGGTGGCGACCCGGCAGCGGGTGCTGGACCTCGTCATGGAGGGCGATCGCGTCGTCGGTGTCCGTGCACGGGGTCTCGGTGGCGTGGAGGAGGTGCACCGCGCCGAGCGGGAGGTGGTGCTCGCGGGCGGCACGATCGAGTCCCCGTTGCTGCTCGAGCGGTCCGGCATCGGCGAGCCAGAGCGGTTGGCCGCCGCCGGCATCGACGTGCGCGTCCCGTCCCCGAGGGTGGGGGAGGGCGTCATCGAACAACGGTCGGTGGAGGTGCGCGTCCGCCTGCGAACCGGCCTGGGCAACAACCACCGGCTGGACTCGTCCGCGACGCGGGGCGTCGAGGCCCTGCGGTACGCAGTCACCCGGCGTGGTCCGCTGGCCACGCCGGCCTACGAGGTGTCGGCCGCCGTGGCCACCGACCCCGCCAGCGACCGGGTCGACGCGCAGGTGTTGTTCACGGCGTTGTCCACCGACGCCAGCGGCCTGGCCGTCGCCGACCACGCCGGCATGACGGCGGTCGGCTACCCGCTCCGTCCGACCACGACCAGTTCGGTGCACGTCACCGCCCCCGACGTCGACACCGCGCCGCGGATCGAGGCGGCCTTCCTGGTGGACGATGCGGACCGCGCGACGACGGTGCGGACACTGGGGTGGATCCGGCACGTGCTGGCGACCGGACGGTTGGCGGGACTGGTCGACGTCGAGGAGTCGCCCGGGGCCACGGTCACCGGTGACGGGGCGATCGACCATGCCCTGGCGTCCGGGTCCGGGATCTACCACGCGGTCGGCTCGTGCGCGATGGGCACCGACGTCGAGGCCGTCGTGGACCCGTCGCTGCGCGTGCGCGGGATCGACGGCCTGCGCGTCGTGGATGCCTCGGTCTTCCCGGCGATGCCGGCCGCCGGGACCGCGGCACCCACGATGGCCCTCGCGTGGCACGCCGCCGACCTGGTGCTGGCCGGACGGTGATCGGACCGGGCACGCATCGGGGCCTGCCGCAGGGGCGCGCCGTTCGCTGGGACCACCGGGCGAGGCGATGGCAGGCCGGCGCGCTGGTGGCGGGTGGCGCCCCGTGGGGACTGGTCCGGCTCGCCCCCGTGGCGCAGCCATTCGTCACCCGCCTGGCCACGGCCGGACCGGGCGGCGTCGTGCCGGCGACGGCCGTCGAGCGGGCCACCGCGGACCGCCTGGTCGAGCGGGGCATCGCCCATCCCGTCGTCGAGCCCGTGGGACCGGGTGACGTCACGGTCGTCGTCCCGGCCCACGAACGCACCGACACGCTGGCCCGGTGCCTGTCGAGCCTGGCCGGCATGGACGTGGTGGTCGTGGACGACGCGTCGCCCAACGTCGACGAGGTCGCCGCGGTGGCCGCCCGGCACGATCACCGCCTGGTCCGACGAGCCGTCAACGGGGGACCGGGGGCAGCCCGCAACACCGGACTCGCCGCCACCGACGGTGAGGTCGTGGCCTTCCTGGACTCCGACTGTGTGGCACCGCCGGGCTGGGTGGCGGCACTGGCCGGCCACTTCGACGATCCCCGGGTGGCCGCGGTCGCCCCTCGGGTGCGCCCACCACCGGACGTCGCCGGCGGCCGGTCGCTGCTGGCGCGCCACGAGGATCGCCGTTCGGCGCTGGACATGGGCGACGAACCCCAACTGGTCCGTCGCGGTGCGCCCCTGGGCTTCCTCCCGTCGGCCGCGTTGCTGGTTCGCCGGTCCGCCGTGGAGGACGGGTTCGACGAGGCCCTGCGGCTGGGCGAGGACGTCGACCTGATCTGGCGGTTGGCGGATGCCGGTTGGCACGCGCGCTACGACCCGTCCGTCACCGTCCACCACGAGATGCGGTCGCCGGCGGCGTGGGCTCGTCGTCGGTTCGACTACGGGACGTCGGCGGCTGTCCTCGATCGGCGTCACCCCGGGCGGCTCGCACCCGTGAACGTGTCGGGGTGGAACGTCGCGGTGGCGGCCGCCCTGTCCGTCCGGCGTCCACGCACGGCCGCCGCCGTCGGGGCGACGGCCGTCGCCCTGCTGGGCCGCCGGTTGGCGGCGAACGGGGTGGACGTCCGCCTGGCCGGCCGGATCGTGGGCACCGGACTGGTGGCCGACGCCGTGGCCATCGGCCATGCGCTGCGACGCGAGTGGTGGCCGCTCGGTTGGCTCGCGCTGGCGCGCAGCAGTCGCTCGCCCGTGGCCGCGGCCGCCAC
>JAGXFT010000196.1 GCA_024637135.1 Nitriliruptorales bacterium
AGGTCCTGCTCACCGCGTTCCGACGGCTCCGAGCCCTGCCCGCACCCGCCCCCGGCTGACCCCGCGACCGCTCCTTGACAACCCCCACACCCGCCGCTCACGACGTCACCGACGTCGCACTCCAGCATGCGCCAACACCCCGCACATCTCCAAACCCGACCAGCCACCACCAACCACCGGCCAGCCCACCCGGTCAACCCCAGATCCGACCGCCACCTGAAACATCGGGGCTAGGGTCGACCGGGTGCCGTCGGACCGACAGCGCGACCGGTCGATGACCTGCAGGCCCCTGCACGGCCATCGAGCCGCTGGACCACGGAGCCCCGTCGCGGCCTGTACGTGCTGAACCGCTGAGGACGTCGGCGACCCGGTGGCGAGGGACTGGGAGGTGTGACGGGTGACGGGTGACCCGGCAGGGGCGACGCGAGCGAGCGGGTGAGGGGAATCGAACCCCCGTCACCAGCTTGGGAAGCTGGGGCTCTACCATTGAGCTACACCCGCGGGGGCGCCGATCCTACCCAACGGCTCGACCCTGCCACCAACTCTCCCCGGCACCGGACGCCGCGGCCACGACGCCGTGCCCGGCCGGCCCTGGACCGTCCTTCGAGGCCCGCGTGATCCTGTCCGACCGCACCATCCGTGCCGCGCTGGAGTCGGGCCGGATCGGCATCGATCCGCTCGGTCCCGACGCCATCCAGCCGTCCTCGGTCGACGTCCGCGTGGGCGACTCCTTCCGGGTGTTCGCCAACCACCGCTACCCGTTCATCGACCCGACCGTCGACCAGCCGGGTTTGACCGACCTGGTCGAGGTGACCGACGGTGAACCGTTCGTGCTGCACCCGGGGGAGTTCGTGCTGGGCTCAACGGTCGAACGGATCACGCTGCCCGACGACCTGGTCGCGCGGCTGGAGGGCAAGTCGTCGCTCGGTCGGCTGGGGCTGTTGATCCACTCGACGGCCGGCTTCATCGACGCGGGGTTCTCGGGCCACGTGACCCTGGAGTTGTCCAACGTCGCGACCCTGCCGATCGCGATCCACCCGGGGATGAAGATCGGCCAGTTCGCGTTCTTCGGCCTGGACGGTCCGGCCGAACACCCGTACGGCTCCGCGGGCACGACGTCGAAGTACCAGGGCCAACAGGGTCCGACGGCGTCGCGCTCCCACCTCAACTTCCGCGACTGAGCACCCGGCGGATGCCGACGTCAGGCTGCGATGGAGCCGCTCGGCGGGTCGGCCGGGACGTCCGCGACCTGGACCAGGTCGGCCTCGCCGTCGTTGACGAGGAAGCCCCGACCGGGACCCACCGGCACGCGCAGGTGGCGTGGGAGGGTGGCCCCCAACAGGTCCCCGTCCAGGCCCAGGTCCGGCTGCAACAGGATCCCGGTCCGGCTCGACCGGAGGGTCCGCTGCCAGTCGCCGAACCCGCCTCGGACGTCGCTGGCGCGGCCGGCCACGACCAGGTGGAGGTCGGCGCGCGCCTCCACCAGGTCGGCGAGGCGGTCGTCGTCGCCACACCAGCGCACGTCGTCGACGAACACGAACCACGGTTCCTCTCGCCCGGGCGCCGCCGCGAGGACGTGCGCCAACCCGTCGGTGGAGCCGGCCGCATCCAGCGACGTCCATCCGTGCAGGGCCGAGCCGTCCGGATCACACAGCGCGACCTGGATCGCGTTCGGCAGCGCCCGGCGCACCTGCGACGACAGCACCTGCAGGGCAGTCGTCCGGCCGGAGCCGCTCGGCCCCGCAACGGTGACGTGGTCGCCCGGGTGGATCACCACCGCGCGTGGCTGGCCGGTGCGGTCCACCCCCACGGGCAGGACCAGCGGGCGGGGGCCGTCCGGTGCGGGCAGGTCGACCAGGTCGACGAGGTCGGGCAGGCCACGGATCCGACGCGGTGGTCGACGAGGTGGCGTGGGAGCATCGGCGGTCACCCGTCGTGGCAGGTCATCGGGCTCGGCCAGCCGCGCCACCTGCATGACCGCCCCGGACGTGACGTCGACGGCTCGTCCCGGCACCGCGGACGGGAGTTCGTGCGCGCGCAGCCCGACCAGGGCCAGGTCACGGTCGTCCGGACGTCCGAGCACCAGTTGGCGTCCGAGGCCGGAGCGGAGACCTCCGGGAAGCCCAGAGATCCGTTCGGTCGCGACGGCCGTCGCGACCCCCATGGGTGGTCCGTCGACCAGCACGGTCCCCAGGTGGTCGACCACGTCCCGCGACGCCCGGTCGTCGTGCAGGGCCAGGAACCCGGCCAGGTTGTCGAGCAGGAGCAGGACCCGCGGCAGGGTTCCACGAGCGCTGGCCGCCAGCCCCTGGCGTCGCCGGACCTCCTGGGCGAGCCACTCCAGCAGTTGGGCCTGTTCGTCGACCTTGTCGGCCCCCAGGATCGCCCCCGTGTGGGGCAGGTCGCGCAGGTGCGACAGTCCGCCGCCGCCGGCATCGATGCCGTACAGGTGGAGGTCGTCGGGGCCGTGACCCAGCACGGCCGCGGCGGCGACGGTGGCCAACACCGTGGTGGTGCCGGACCCGATCGGACCGATGGCCGTGAGCGTCGACCGGTCGAGGTCCCACGTGTCGAGTCGCTGGGCCTGCTCCGCGGGCAGGTCCACCATCCCGAGGACGAGGTCGTGCGGGCGTCGGCGACCGTCGCCGCCGGGACCCGGGGACGGCTGCCGGGCGTCCGCGCCGTTGGCCTGGTCGACGGTGACCGACGAACCTCGTGGTGCCAGCAGGTCCACGAGCGACAGGTCCATCGGCAGCATCGGGAGCCATGGCCGACGCGGGTCGCCGGCACCGTTCGCGCGGTGGCGGGCGCGGGCAACCGCGACCAGGACGGACAGGTCCGTCCGGTCGTCGTCTCCCGCCGGCCTGCCCGGCAGTGGTGAGGTCGGCGCGAACCGGAACGGTGCCACGCGGACCGGCGGGCCCGTGTCCCGCCGGGGCGCCGACGCGAAGGCGGTCTGGACCGCGATCAGGTCCACGTGGCCGCGACGGATCCAGGCCCGGCCCGGCAGCCGTCGGGGGAGCTCGGCCGCCACCGGCGCGTCCACGATGTCCATCGAGTCACCGGCGTCCTGGACACGCAGCGCGATCCGCAGGTTGGTGTTGGCCTTGACGTTGGCGTCCACCGACCCGCGGGGACGTTGGGTCGCCAGGACCAGGTGCACGCCCAGGCTCCGGCCCCGTTGCGCGACCCCGACCAGCGCATCGAGGAACCCGGGCAGTTCGGCCGCCAGCGTGGCGAACTCGTCGATGACCACGACCAGGCGTGGCAGTGGACCGCCCGGGGAGCCGCTGGCCACGTAGTCGGCCAGGTCACTGGACGCGGCCTCGGACAGCACGTGTTCGCGATGGTGCAGTTCGGCGTCCAGGGAGGCCAGGGCCCGTTCGCCCAGGTGGTCGTCGAGGTCGGTGACCAGCCCGACGGTGTGGGGGAGGTCGGCGCAGTCGCGGAAGGCGGCACCGCCCTTGTAGTCCACGAGCACGAAGACGACCTGGTCGGGTGTGTGCCGGGTCGCAAGCCCGGCGACCAGGCTGCGCAGCAGCTCGGACTTGCCCGACCCAGTCGTGCCGCCGACCAGCGCATGGGGTCCGTCCGCCACGAGGTCGATCCAGGTGGTTCCGCCCGCCTCCCTGCCCAGTGGGGTGGCCAGCCGGGTCGCCCCCCGTGTCGGGTCACCGTCTGCGCTGGTTGCCGGCAGGTGCTGGTCGAGGTCGGTCGACGGAGCCGGTCTGCCGGGAGCGTCCGCACGAGCTCCGGCGTCGAGCAAGTCGCCCAGCGAGACCGATGTCGGCAGCGCTGCCTCACCGCGGCGCTGCTCCGGATCGACCAGGTGCGCGAGGGCGCGGGCGACCCGGGTCGCGGTCGAGGTGTCCATGACGGCCGGGAGGAGGGGACGGGTGTCGTTCGCCGCCGGTTCGGTGACCGTGGCCGTGCCGTCGACCTCGCAGGTGACCACCAGGCCACACGATGCCGGCAGGCGATCGACGTGGTCGGCCAGCACGATCCCGACGACCGTCCCGTGTTGCGGACGGAGCAGGTCACGAACCGGGGCATCCGGGCCGGTGACCAGGTCGACGTCGTCGACCACGATGGCCGTCGTCGGCCCGCCCTGGCCGATCGGACCGGCTCGCGGGGGCGCATGTTGCGCCGTGAGCGAGCGGGCCAGGTCGCCGGCGCTGGGCCGGTCCGCGGCCACCAGCAGGCGATCGTCCGCCATGACGTGGGGCAGCCACTTCGCCCAGTCCCAGTCCGGCTCGCGGTCGGCCCGCGCCAGGACGGCCACGGGCAGGTCGGCGGGTCCGTGCACGGTCGCGAGCTGCACGGTGACGGCGCGTGCCAGCCCCAGGGCCGTCGCCCGATCGCCCACGATGCCGACCACCGGGGTCCGGGCGAGGTCGACGGGCAGCGGGCTGGCGGGGAGGAGGCGGTGCCGGGCGACCAGGTCGTCGACCTGTGCCCGGCGTGCGAGGTCGACCGCCGACCACTCGTCGGCGGGCGTGTCGACGTCGCGACGGCGGAGCGGGAGGTCGACCTCGCGGTCCGCCGATCCCAACCGCACCACCAGGGCGTCGGGATGGTCCAGCCGGCGTTCCCACAACCGGGTGCTGGGCTCGGTCGCTCGCCGGACCACCTCGCCGATGTCCGGGTGGAGGCGTTCCAGGCGCGACCCGGTGGCGACCCGCGCGGCCTCGAGGTCGACCTCGAAACGGTCCATCGCCGTGTCCCATGCGGCGCCTGCCGTACGCATGGCGCCGCGGTCCCGACGTCGGTCGGACCACCAGTTGGCGATGGCCATCACCGGCGACAGCAGGGCGAACAGTGCGAACCGGAGTTGACCGGTGATCGCGATCATGGCACCGCCCATGGCGACCGGCGCGAGCACGCCCGCCCACCGCAGCGCTCGCGACCGCGGCGCCGAGGTCGGGAGGGTCGGGACGTGGACGGGCGCCACCGGTGGTGGCAGCGCCGACCGGGGTGGCCGGTCGACGGACCATCGGCCGTCGGTGTGGCGGGTCCGGCGTCCCGCGGGGCGGTCACAGACCGGCGTCGGTCCCACCCGCAGGACGCAGGCACCCACGCGCAGGGTCACGGGCAGGTCGAACCGGGTCGGCTCGTGCGGGGGGACGGCGCGGCCGTCGACCCAGGTCCCGTTCCGCGAGCCGTGGTCCTCGACCACGACGTCGTGGTCGGCCGCGACCAGCCGGAGGTGGCGGACCGACACGGTCTCCGACGGCAACCGGATCCCCGCACGGTCGGCGCGGCCCGCCTCGACCGCGCGTCCGTGGGGAACATGCCGGGTCGTGCCGCTGCCGGTCCCGGCGACGACCGTGACCTCCGCCCCGTCCGTGGTGCCACAGGCGCGCTCGTCGACCGCGTGCCGCAGGGCCGGTTGGGTCGGCGTCGGCGCGAGGGTCGCCCCGTCGGCCAGCACGACGTCGGCGACGGGCGTGGCCACGTCCACGCGGATGCCGTCGACCCACCAGGCGTCGCCCGCGTCCACCGCGAGCCCCGCCGCGTCCAGCACATCGGCCAGGCGGGCATCCGGCGTGGCCACCTCGACGACCACCTCGCGAGGGGGATCCACGGCGAGGACGAGTCGCATCAGATGTCCAGCGCTCGCAGGGCCGCCATGAACGGGATGGCGAGGAAGATCACGCCGGGGACCAGCGTCGCGACGGCCACCGGGATCCAGACCTGTTGCGCTCGTCGTTCCATGGTCTCGACCAGTTCCCGCTGGACGTCACGTCGGATGGAACGCGCTTCCTCGGCCAGCAGTCTCCCGAGGTCGGTCGCCTCGCGGTTCAACGACAGCACCGACACGAACTTCTCGACCGCGGGCACGTCGGCCAGGTCCGACCACTCGCGCAGCGCCGTCTCCACGTCCAGTCCCTGCTGGACGCGTTCCAGCGCCCGCCCGAGGTCCGTGGCCACGGCCCCGTTGCCGCGCGCGGCGACCCGGTGCAACGCGCCCGCCATCGAGTAGCCGGCTCCGAGCAGCATGGCGGTCTGTTCGGACACCACCGGCAGTTCGAGGAACAGGTTGCGCTTCCACCGGTCGGACTGCAGGGCCACCTGCTGTTCCAGGACGAGGAAGGCCAACAGCCCGCCACCGACGACGAACAGGGTCGAGATCGGGACCGACGTCGAGCCCGCGACGGACACCAGTGCACCCAACCCCAGACCTCCCAGCGCCCATGCCACCTGGCGGACGCGGAAGGCCGTGACGTCCAGGTCGGCGTGGACGCGTTCGAGC
>JAGXFT010000197.1 GCA_024637135.1 Nitriliruptorales bacterium
CTGGTCGACGACGACGGTGCCACCGTCGCGGCCGCCGCGATCTATGCCGCCGTGCAACAGGCCGTGGACGCCGGCGACGTCGAGCGACTGGTGCTGTTCTTCGCCGGCCACGGGGTCGCGAAGGGGGCGGCGCTGGACTTCTGGCTGCTGTCGGCCGGCCCGGACAATCCCAACGAGTCGGTCAACGTGGATGCCAGCCTGCGCCTGGCACGCTCGTCGGGGATCCCCCACGTGGCCGTCTTCGCCGATGCCTGTCGGAGCGCCGTCGGGTCGGCGCGGCTGGGCATGGAGGGCTACGTCGTGTTCCCCGACGCCGGGCTCGACCTGGACGTGGAGGTGGACCGCTTCCTCGCGACCCGGCCCGGGTTCGTCGCGATCGAACGCACGGAGACCGACGCGCTCGAGGCCTTCGGCGTGTTCACCGACCGACTCCTGGAGGCACTCGACGCGCCACCGCCGGCCGCGGTCGAGCCCGCCTTGGACGGCTCCGGTCGCCAGGTCGTGGCGCTGACGGCAGGATCGCTCAAGCGCTGGCTGGTCGATGCGGTCGAGGTGGCCACCCGGGACCTGGCCACGCCCCAGGAACCGGACTGCCTGGTCGGCTCCACGCCACCTCGCCACATCTACCGCGTGGTCGACGAGGTCCCGGCCGCGACCGTGGTCGTGCGGGTCGCCGGGGGGCGCGGGGAGCCACCGGTGCTGCGGGTGTTCGCCGACGACGGCGGACGGTCGTTCACCCTGGTCCACGAGGGACCGCCCCGGGTGAGCCTGCAGCGGCCGATCGGGAGTCGCTTCGACGTCGAGTTGGAACAGGACGGGGCCGTGGTCGCGCTGGAGGAGCCGGGGATCCGGACGGTCACCGGGGACATGGAGGTGGTGGTGCGGGCGGCGTCGCCGGACCGCTCGATCGTCGAGGAGTCCGGGGCGCTGGCGGTCGCCACCACGGCCGTGGTGGTCGGCGACGACGGGGAGGTCGTGGCGGCGGCGCCCGTCGACGGGCGCCAGGTCGTGGTCGACGTCCATCCCGTGCAGGGGTGGACCCATCGTCGCAACGTCGTCCTCGCCGCCGGGGACCGGCCGGTCCCCCTGCCGCCGCGCGCCACGTCGTCGTCGGTGGACTTGGCTGCGGTGGCCGACCTCGTGGCTGGCGTGGTCGAACGGGTCGCCGCAGAACCGGGAACGGGGCTGGTCGTGGTGGAGCACGACGGCGTGGGTGCGACCAGGACACGTGCGGCCGACGTCGTGGCCGGCGGGGCCGGGGCCGGGACCGACCCGGCGGCGGTGGAGACCTGCCTCGTGCAGGTGGCGCCGGATCGCCTGCTGGTGGTCGAGCGGTGGCCCGGGTGCGTCGGCACGATCGTGGTCGGGGCCGGAGACGACGGGCCAGACGTCCGGGCCGTGGTGCACGTGCCCGTCGGCGACGACGCCGACCGGCGGCGACGGGTCGCGGCCCACGCCGGAGCTGCCGTGGCCGCAGCTCGGGCCGGCGCCCTGGCCGCGCTCGCCGCGCCCGGGGGTTCGATCCGGGACGTGGTGATCTCGCCCGGCGCCGGGCCCACCCTGCAGGTCCTGCTGGCGCTGGGCCTGGACGAACGGGGGCGGGGACGAGAGGTCGCGGCGATCGTCCAGCGCCTGGAGGCCGCGTGGGGGACCGCGGGTGCCGACCTCGCGGTGGTGGCCGGCGCGACCGGCGGCGGGCTCGGTGGCGTGGTGCTGCCGACCCTGGCGTCGACCTGGGGCCTGTTGGGTCCGGGACTGCCGCCGGTCGTCGCCGCGGCCCGGGCCAGCCTCGCCCCGACCCTGTTCGCCACCGTCGTCGGCTCGGCCGGCCCGGCCCTGGCCGCATTCGTCCGGGGGGACGCCTGAGCCGGTTCGGCCATGGGCCGGTCACACCGGCGCGTGGGCATGGCGCCTATCGTGGACCCGTCGCCGGCCTCGGTGGCCCGACCCCGGAGCGTGGCGATGGGCGAGTTGTTCGCGGAACTGGCGCGGGACGAGACGCCCGACGGGTTGGTCACGCTGCGCCGGCGGTGGGAGCCGTCGCGCGAGGTCGACGTGTACGAGGTCAAGCTCGGCGACGAATGGCTGATGTCGAGCCTGTTCACCACCGGCGAGGTGGAACTGGCCCGGCTCGGGCTCGCCGTCGTCGAGGGCGACGACCTGGACGTCGTGGTGGGCGGCCTGGGGCTGGGCTACACCGCCGGCGCGGTGCTGGACGACGACCGGGTGGCCTCGATGCTGGTCGTGGACGCGGTCGCGGCGGTGATCGGCTGGCACGACGACGGGCTGTTGCCCGAGGTGCCGGACCTGGGTGCCGACGCCCGCACCAGGTTGGTGCACGGTGACTTCTTCGCCCTCGCGGCCAGCGAGGACGGCTTCGACCCGGATCGACCGGGCCGCCGCTTCGATGCGATCCTGGTCGACATCGACCACACCCCGCGCCACCACCTGTCACCCGCCAACGCGACCTTCTACACCCCCGACGGCCTGCGTGGCCTGCAGCGCCACCTGGCCGCCGACGGCGTGTTCGCGCTGTGGTCCGACGATCCGCCCGACGACGACTTCATGGCCGTGCTGGACGCCGCGTTCGACACCGCTGACGCCCACGTCGTGGCGTTCCGGAACTTCTACACCGGCGGCGAGTCCACCAACACCGTCTACGTCGCCCGCTGACCGACGTCGCCCCCCAGTCGCCCCAGTCCCCGGTCTCAGAGGCCGTCGACCCAACGCAGGACCAGGCTGACACCGGCGGCACGCAGGAACGGGTCGCTGGTGCGGGCGGCGTCCAGGAAGGCCTCGTCGTCGGCGGTCGGCTCGGTGCCGCGCGCGTCGCGCCACGTCTCCAACGTCGTGATCCCGGCCTCCGGGTGGACCTGGACCGCGTGGGCCGTCCGCAGGCGCCACATCGTCGGGCCGTCCGAGCCCACCAGCAGTTGTTCGGCGTCCTCGGGTAGCAGCGTCACCTCGTCGTCGTGGTGGGCGACGGCGGGGGCCCCGTCGGGCCAGCCGGCCGCCACGTCGTCGTCCTGCCCGATCGCCGTGCGATGGAGGGCGACGATGGCCTGTTCCGGGACCTCCCGTGGCGCGACCTCGCCCCCGTGCGCCAACGCGAGCAGTTGTGATCCCAGGCAGATGCCGAACACCGGGACCTCGGCCGTGTCGGCGGCCCGCAGGAAGTCCAGTTCCGCCTCGGCCCACTCCTCGAGGTCGCCCGCGACGCTCATGCGCCCGCCCAGCACCAGCACGCCGTCGTGGTCGGCCGGGTCCGGCAGGGGCGTGGTCGTGGCGTCCACCTCCACCAGGTCGAGGTCGCGCGCCGCCAGCGGTTCGGCGAGGGCCTCCAGGCCGACGAGTTCGTCGTGGTGGATGACCAGCAGCGACATCGCGAACCTCGGGTGGTTGGGGCCCCGCATGCTACTGACGTGGCGCGCGAGGTGACATCCGCGATGTCGCGGGCCGCGCCGGGGTCCGAGCGGACCGGCGTAGGCTGCGGCCCGGAGGTGGATGATGTCGGTCGCGGAACTGGTGCACCGGGGCGACCTCGACGAGTTGGTCCGCGCCGTCGACGCCGCGGCCACCCGGGGTGACGTCGACGAGGTGCTGTCGCTGCGCCGAGCCTGCCTGGACGCGGTCGAGTTCTCGGGACGCCAACTGTGGGGCCCGGCGGCCTATGCGGCCTACCGGTTGGCCCTGGAGGCGCCCGCGGACATCGCGGTCGCGGCCGTGCTGGACGCCGACGACCGCCACATGCTCGGCCCCCTGACCGAGGTCGTGGCCCAGCACCACGACTGGGCGGTCCTGCGTGACCTGTTGCCGCCCGGCCCACTCCGGGGGACCGTCGCGGTCGAGCGGGTGTTGCGGGGCGACGACCTGCGTGGGGACCAGGCGGCCGAGGTGGGTCACCTCGACGTGCCGGCGCACTGGACGGACTGGGAGGGGGAACGCCCACGGCTGACGTATCGCTCGGGCGAGGTGCTGGCGCCGGCACCGGTGGCCCGACCCACCGGACCCGCGACCGTCGCCGGGGACCCCGGCGCCCCGATCCGGGATCCCGAACTGGCGCAGGCGTGGGAGCCACTGGTGGCGCCGTGGAGCGCCTCACCCGACGCCCGGGTCGTGTTCGCGGTGGTGGACGGGCCGGTCGGTGGCGCCGTGGGCACGGTGGCGGCTGGCGTCGAGGTGGCGCCGATCGACCTCGTCGACGCGGTCGCGGCCATGACCTGGGCGGCCTCGTCGGGTGGTTCGGCCCGCCGTCGTCGCGGGGGTGCTGCCGGTCGGTCGACGACCTGGTGGGCGTTGCGGACGCTGGTTGCCCACGAACCGGCGAGTCCGCCCGAGGAGTTGGAGGCCGACCTGCGCGAGTGGACGTGGTACCGATTCGGCCCCGTGGAGGAGGACGGCTGGTGGCTCCGGATCGCGGCCGAGCATCCCGACGGCTGGAGCCTGGCCATCGACGCCCGCGACCCGCCACCGCCGGACGAGGTCCTGCCCGTGCCCGATGACGACCTCGACGAGGCCACGGCCACGCCCGGCGCCGGTGCCGCCGCCGACCCGTGGGCGGACTTCGACTCCGTCCTCCGCGACCTCGACCACCCCTGATAGCCGAGAGGGATCCGGCCGGCGGGCGCGTGGCGTTCCCGGTCGCGATGTGGTGGACTCGGACCGACCGACGAAGGCGACGACATGGCAGGCGCGGACGACCAGGTCCACCCGGGCACCGATCCGGACCCGCTGGGTCCGCTGGCAGCGTGGGCCGGGACGTGGCGTGGTGACGGGCACGGCGACTTCCCGACCATCGACGCGTTCGACTTCGTGGAGGAGGTGGTGTTCACCGCCACGGGCAAGCCGTTCCTGGCCTACACCCAGCGCACCCGCCATGCGGTCGACGACCGCCCCCTGCACGTCGAGTCCGGCTACGTCCGTCGGGTCGGTGACCCCGACCCGGTCCACGGGGCCGTGGCGGTCGAGTGGGTGATCGCCCAGCCGACGGGACTGGCCGAGACCGCCGCGGGCACCGTGGCCGATGGCGTGATCTCGACCACCACCACGCCCCACCGCACGCCCACGGCGGTGGAGGTGAGGCAGGTCCGGCGCCGGTACGTGCTGGACGGCGACGCCCTCACCTACGACCTGTGGATGGCCACGGCTGACGTGCCGACGACCACCCACCACCTCACCGCGACACTCCACCGGACCTGACGCCGTCGTCCGCGACGTCCCTCGTCGGGTCCCCTCGACGTCCCGCGACGTCCGCCGATCTGCATCGAGGGTGGGCGAGGGTGGTTAGGATCGCGCGCGGACCCCTACCCCCTGCCCCCAGCACACATGCGAGGCCCCACATGCTCCCCACCGAGGTCGCGGACCAGCGGGACGACCTGTTCATCCTGGACGTCCGGGAGGACGAGGAATGGGAGGCAGGACGCATCGACGGCGCGGTCCACATCCCGATGGGCGAGTTGAACGCACGCATCGCCGAGATCCCGCAGGACGAACCGATCGTGTGCGTGTGCCGGTCCGGAGGTCGCTCCGGTGCGGTCACCGACGCCCTCAACCGCGCCGGTTTCCACGCCGCCAACATGGATGGCGGCATGCACGCCTGGGAATCCGCCGACCTCACCATGGTCGACGAAAACGGCGAAGGCGGCTGGGTCGCCTGACCGCCCCCGGCCACGTACACCGACCGGACGTTGTGCGCGCAGCACGTTGGCCGTCGGAGCGGTTCGGCTGGGACGGGCGCGCAACGTGCAACTCCAATGCGCCGCGCCCAAGTAGTCACCTCCGAAGCATCGCGCTGGACGTTGTGAGCGAAGCGAACAACTCCAATGCGCCGCGCAGCGGCGCGCGTCATCTTCGCATGCTGGACGCGCGGCCCATGCGGCTCTGCCCGGTCAACGGGGGGCGGTCGCTGGTCCACGGCGCGACCGGCGCCTCCAGCATCTCGGCCAGGGCCAGCAGCGGTGTGTCGTAGTTGACGCGCCAGCCCGCGAAGTCGACCCATGCCTGCTCGACGTCGACCAGTTCGTTGCCGTTGTCGCGGAGTCGTTCCCACGCCCGGTCGAACTCCTCGCGGCTGATCGCGATGGGGTCGCCGGGAGACGGGTCGGCGTCGTAGGGCAGCGCCCACTCGTCGGCGATCGCCCGCAGGGCCAGGAACCCGGCCCGGATGCACAGGGCGGCCGGCGCCTTGGGTGCGTCGACCACCGCCGCGTGCAGCAGGCTGGCCGCGTCCAGCACGGTGCCGGCCGCGGTGACCCATGACTGGGACGGGTCGCTGGAGCGGAACAGCGGCAGCGTCGTCAGGGTGGTGTGGGTCTCGGTCAACTGCGCGAACCACTCCTCCCACTCCAGCATGGCCGTGCCCAGTTCGTGGTCGTTGCCGATCCGGTGGTAGCGCCACAGCATCTCGGACGCGGATGGGGGCGTGCCGGCCCGCACCGCCAGCAACGCGACCTGGGTCTCGCGTTGCGAGAACGCGGCGTACATCGTCGGCAGGTACGCGATCAGCAGGGTCACGACCCCCAGCCCGAGGGTCGCCTCGGTGAAGGTCAACAGGTGGTGCACCACGCGGTCACCGGTCGCGAAGCCCAGGGTCAGCAACGACGATCCGGACAGGAACAGGGCCCGCCAGACCGCATCCAGCGCCGTGTCGCCGACGGGTTCCAGCCCGGCGGCAAGGTACAACCCGGCGAAGCCGACCCAGATCTGCAGCAACCACGCGATCGGCATCAGCAGCAGGGCCACGGGAGCGAGCAGCGCCAGCGCGCGCTCGCGCCGGGCGCTGCCACGGCCCGCCGTGCGCGTCAGCACCCATCGGGTCATCCGGATCACCCGATGCGCGGTCCGGGTGTTGCCCCCGCGCGGGAGCACCAGCGTGATGATGGCCGACGTCAGTGCGGACCCGACCAGTGCGAACCCCACCAGGCCGACGACGACGCGCAGTGCGACCGACGTCACGGCCGGCCGCCGGCGCTCAGGAGAACCACCACGCGGTCGTGAACAGTGCCGCCGTCCCCGCCGCCACGGCGAAGATGCCGGCCACCGGCCAGCCCCACTGACGACTCCACGGCCACAGCGGCGCGGCCGCGACCGCGACCGACAGCATCACCAGCGTCGGGACCAGGACCCACCACCCGCCGCCGGTGGCGTCGGTCGCGGCAGCGGCCACCACGGGCAGGGCGGGCAGGAACGGTGCGATGGCGGTCATGGTCGGGCTCGGGGGCTGGCTCGGGATGGATGGGGCGAGGTCGGACGGGAACCCGCATCGGCCGGGATCCGCACGGCGGCGTCGTCCGCCGCGGGTGCGCCTGCCGCCGTCGGGTTCGCCGTCGGGGTGGCGGGGGACGACGTCGACGAGGGGCTGGGTCCGTCGGTTGCCCCCGGAGTCGGCGTGGTCGCGGGGGTCGCGTCGGTGGCCGAGGGCTCGGGTGTCGGGGGGGTCGCAGCCGGGCCGCGCGCCGCCAACTCGGACTCGACCCGTCGGCCGATGCGTCGCACCAGGTCCAGGTCGCCACCGGTGTCCTCCACCAGGACCGCGATCCCGATGTCATCGACCAGCATCAGGGCCCAACTGTGGACGGTGTCGGCCCCGGTCACGGGCGCGGTGCCAACGATGATCCCGACGTCGCGGGTCGAGATGGTGGCCCCCGAGCCGTCCACGGCCGCGGCCCGGGTCACGTCCACCAGCCCGGACGTGTCGATCGGGATGCGCTGGGGGTCCACGGCGTCGTCCCCGACCAGCCACGGGGTCAGCCGGTTCCCGGACAGCAGTTCTGCGCCGACCGTGGCCAGGTGCAGCGGCGTGGTCTCGACACGTGCCTGGCCGATCGCGGCCCGGACCGTCTCGGCGATGTCACCGGGGGTGGGGAAGGTCGGGGTGGCGGCGGCCAGCGGCAGCATCGGCGCAGTCTCCCAGCCGAACTCGCCGGCCATGTCGACCAGGGCGTCGGGTGCCAGGTCCGCGCCCAGGATGGCCAAGGACGTGTCGCAGCCGGCGGCGAGCGCCTCGCGCAGTGGCACGGTGCCCGCCAGCGGCCGCGGCGATCGCGCCACGGCACCGGAGCGGCTGGCCTCGCCCGGGCATTCGGTCGGGGTGTCGAGGTTGCGTCCGGACCGGACCAGGGTGGCCGCGGTGACGGGCATGAACATGTCGCCGGGTGGGTACTTGCCCTCCCAGGCGCGGTTGTAGCCGGCCAGGGGTCGCGAGGCGGTCGCCGCGATGCCCCCGTCGGTGCGCACGGCCACCACGGCCACGGGATCCTCGATGCCCTGCAGCGAGGCCTCGACCGCGGCCTGGACCTCGGCGTCCAGCGACGTCGTCACCGGGCTGGACGGGTCCACCTGCGCCTCGCCGAGTTCCTCCACCAGCACGCCCTCGGCGGTCTCCAGCGCCACCCGGACCGTCTCGGACCCCACCAGCCGATCCTCGAACACCCGCTCGAGGCCGCTCAGTCCGACCACGGCATCGGGGGCCACGCCCAACTCCTCGGCCAGCGCGCCCTCGCCCGGTGCCCCGACCGACCCCAACACGTGCTGCGCGGTCGTGGTCGTGGCGGTCGCGCCCGGGTCGTCCGCAGCCGTGCGGATGACGCTGGGCAGGGTCCGCAGCCGCGACCACGCCGCCTCCACCTCGGCCGACGGCAACGACACCACCGGGTAGAACCAGGTCGGGACCAGGTCGTCGCGGGACAGCGCCTCGTCGAGCAGGTCCACCGATTGCGGCAACACCTCGGCCCACCGTTCACGCAGGACGGCCTCGTTGCGGACCTGGCCGGGCTCGATGCCCAGCGTCTCGAGGTCGCCGTGCACGGTCACGGGCGTGCCGTCCGCGGCCAGGATGGACGCCCTGGGGGTGTCGACCTCGCGTCGGACGAAGGCGGTGGTCCCGGTCAGGTTCGGATGCAGCGACGACCGGTCGGCCTGGACGAACCAGCCACTGCGGCGCTCGATCGCCCGCAACGACGCCGTCCAGGCCAACGATCCGACGTCCTCGCCACGACCCGCCGTGGCGTCCGCGGTCGGCGTGGATCCACCATCTTCCGTCGCGGTCGGCCCCGGCAGGTTGCCCAGCGTGACCGACACCGTGGTCGAGGCGGTGGCGCGAGCCTCGCCCTCGTCGACCTCGCGCAGGATCAGTTCGACGTCGGTGAGGTCCAGTTCGGCGCGCATGGTCGTCGTCGCGTCCAGCAACCCGTCCAGTCCGACCCGGTCGTCGGGATGCACCAGGTCGGTCATCGCCTGGTTGTCGCCGGCGTTGAAGGCGTCGACGAACGCGGCCAGCACGTCCGGGGCACCGGGACCGGCCTCCTGCGTGGTCGTCCGGGCCGACAGCGAGGACCAGCCGAACCACACGACGACGCCGACGGCCGCGACGGCGACCAGCGCCGCGATGACGTTGCGCATGGACCCTCCTGTCGAGGGCTCAGGCTATCGGTGGACCTGCCCCGGTCCGTGTTAGGCGCAGCGGAACGGGCCAACGGCCGTGGGGGTGCCGGACGGCCGTCCGGCGACCGTACGAGGGGCACGGCACGGGGGTGAGCAACTACCCTCGCAGGCACACTCCCACCTGTGTGACAGGCCAACTGACCATGTCCAGTCCGCGTTCCCAGTCCGAGCTCAACTCCTGGCTCGTCGAGGAGATGTACGAGCAGTTCCGGGAGGATCCGTCCGAGCTCACGACCAGTTGGCAGGACTTCTTCGCCGACTACCGGCCGGACGAGGCCGCCAACGGCGGCGTCGCGACCAACGGCTCGGCCGCGGACGCCGACGACGAGCCCGAGCCGATCCCGCTGCCAGCCGGGATCACCGCCGAGGAGGTCTCGCGCCTGCGTGGCGCCGGGGCTCGCATCGTCGAGAACATGGAGGCATCGCTGGGCATCCCGACGGCGACGTCGGTGCGCGACGTCCCGGCGAAGTTGCTCGAGATCAACCGCCTGATCCTCAACAACTACCTGCGCCGCACCCGCGGCGGCAAGGTGTCGTTCACGCACCTGATCGCCTACGCCATGGTCGCGGCGGTCAAGGCCGTCCCGGCGATGACCAACACCTACGTCGAGGTGGACGGCAAGGCGTCGGTCGCCCATCCCGGCGACTTCGGCCTCGGACTGGCCGTGGACATGGCCAAGGACGATGGCAGCCGCACGTTGCTCGTCCCGGTCATCAAGGACGTCGCCACGTTGGACTTCGAGGGCTTCCTGCGGGCCTACGAGGAGGTCATCCGCAAGATCCGCACCGGCAAGCTGACCCCGGACATGTTCACGGGCGGACGCATCACCGTCACGAACCCGGGCACGATCGGGACGGTCCACTCGGTGCCGCGGCTGATGCCGGGCCAGGCGGCGATCCTGGGCGTGGGCGCGATCGACTACCCGGCCGAATACCAGGCTGCCGATCCCATCACCATCGCGCAACTGGGCCTGAGCAAGGTCATCAGCCTGACGTCGACCTACGACCACCGCGTCATCCAGGGTGCCGAGTCGGGCATGTACCTCCAGAAGGTCCACGACCTGCTGCTGGGCAAGGACGACTTCTACGACCAGGTCTTCGATTCGATGGGGCTGCCCTACGAGCCGGCCCGCTGGCGCACCGACCACGGCGCGCTGGACTCGACTGACGCCCTGCTCGAGAAGCAGATGAAGGTCGACCAGCTCGCGAACATGTATCGCGTGCGTGGCCACATGATCGCCGACCTCGACCCGCTGCGCCTCAAGAACGTCCACATGCACCCGGAGCTCGACCCCACCTACTACGGGCTCAGCATCTGGGACAACGACCGCGAGTTCCTGGTCGACCTGGGGAGCGGTCCCACCAAGAAGCCCCTTGGCGAGATCATGGGGATCCTGCGCGACGCGTACTGCCGCACCATCGGGGTCGAGTTCGGCCACATCCTGGACCCGGAACAGAAGCGGTGGTGGAAGGGGAAGCTGGAGGGCGTCGACGACGAGCCGTCGACCGACGACAAGCACTGGATCCTCGACCGGCTCAACGCCGCCGATGCGTTCGAGTCCTTCCTGGGCACCAAGTACGTGGGGCAGAAGCGGTTCGGGTTGGAGGGCTCGGAGTCGCTGATCCCCCTGATGGACACCCTGTTGGAAGGGGCGGCGGACGACGACACGATCCGTGACGTCGTGATGGGGATGGCCCACCGGGGTCGCCTCAACGTGCTGGTCAACATCCTCGACAAGGACCTCGACCGACTGTTCCGCGAGTTCGACGGCGACATCGACCCCGACACCGTCCAGGGCTCGGGCGACGTCAAGTACCACCTGGGGCAGGAATCGGTCTACACGTCGCGCGCCGGCAACGACCTGCCGCTGCACATGCCACCCAACCCCAGCCACCTGGAGACCGTCGACCCGGTGGTCGAGGGCATCACGCGGGCCATGCAGGACGCCTACGACGTCCACGGCGAGACCGGCACGTACCCGGTGCTCCCGCTGCTGCTGCACGGCGACGCCGCCTTCGCGGGCCAGGGCGTCGTCGGCGAGACCATGAACCTGTCGATGCTGCGGGGGTACCGCACCGGCGGCACGGTCCACGTGGTCATCAACAACCAGGTCGGGTTCACCGCCTCGCCCGAGGCCGCCCGATCGTCGTTCTACGCCACCGACATCGCCAAGATGGTCCAGGCCCCGATCCTGCACGTCAACGGTGACGACCCCGAGGCGTGCGTGCGGGTCGCCAAACTCGCCCTGGAGTACCGCCAGACCTTCCAGCGCGACGTGGTGATCGACATGATCGCCTACCGCCGCCACGGCCACAACGAGGGTGACGACCCCTCCTACACCCAGCCCGAGATGTACAAGGTCATCAACGAGACCCGGCCGGTGCGCAAGCTCTACACCGAACGGCTGGTGCGTCGCGGGGACATCACCATCGACCAGGCCGAGGAGTTCCTCGAGGACTTCGAGGCCAAGTTGTCCACGGCCTTCGAGGCCACGCGCGCGTCCGAGGAACCGGAAGCACCGATCGCGGCGGCACCACCCGACACGGCCGGGCCCTTGCCGCACGTCGACACGGGCGTCGAGCGCACCCTGCTCGACCGCATCGCGGCCGCCCAGTTCGACGTGCCCGAGGGGTTCACTCGCCACCCCAAGCTCGACCGCATCTTCGACAAGGCACGCCAGCGCTACGAGGCCGGCGACATCGACTGGGGCCTGGGCGAGACGCTGGCGATGGGCTCGTTGCTGGCCGAGGGCTTCAACGTGCGATTCTCCGGCGAGGACACGCGACGAGGAACGTTCTCGCATCGCCATGCCGTGCAGGTCGACTACGACACCGGCGCCGAGCACCAACCCCTGAGCCACCTGTCTGACGACCAGGGCAAGTTCTTCATCTACGACTCGCTGCTCAGCGAGTACGCGGTGCTGGGCTTCGAGCACGGCTACGCCAAGGTGGCGCGCGACACGCTGGTGGCGTGGGAGGCCCAGTTCGGCGACTTCGCCAACGGCGGCCAGATCATCATCGACCAGTACATCGTCGCGTCCGAGGACAAGTGGAAGCAGACGACCGGACTGGTGCTGTTGCTGCCCCACGGGTACGAGGGCCAGGGGCCGGAGCACTCGTCGGCTCGCATCGAGCGCTTCCTGACCCTGTGCGCCGAGGACAACATCCAGGTCGCCAACGCGACCAGCGCCGCGCAGTACTTCCACCTGTTGCGACGCCAGATGCACCGCGACGTGCGCAAGCCGTTGATCGTGTTCACGCCGAAGTCGCTGCTGCGGGCCAAGGACGCCTTCTCGCCGCTGTCGGCCTTCGAGTCCGGATCGTTCGAGGAAGTCATCGACGACCCCGCGTTCACCGACGCCGGCTCGTCCGACGATTCCGACTCGTCCAGTGACGCCCGCTCGCGCGACGACGTCCGGTCCGTGGTGCTGTGCTCGGGCAAGGTCGTCTACGACCTGTTGCACGCTCGCGACGACCGCGAGGCCCCGTCGGCGATCGTGCGGGTCGAGCAGCTGTACCCGTGGCCCGAGCAACAGGTGGCCGACGTGTTGGCCAGCTACCCCCACGCGGCCGATGTCGTGTGGGCCCAGGAGGAGCCCAAGAACATGGGTCCGTGGGGATTCGTGGACGGTCGGCTGTGGAACATCCTCAACAACCTGGGTGGCGGCCGTCGGCTGCGTCGGGTCAGCCGGGTCGCCTCGGCCTCGCCGGCCACTGGCTCGCACGTGGTGCACGGCCAGGAGTTGCGCCAACTGCTGGACGAGGCCTTCACCATCCCCCACGTCGAGCCCGCCCCCGACGCCGAGTCCGACGCCGAGTCCGACGACTGACCGTGGTGACCGGCCCACGAACTCGCGGTCATGAGTCATGCGACCGCATGTGGCCGCACATGGCCCAGGGCGGGGGCGGACGACAGGAGGGACACCCGTGGGGACGCATGACGCGCTGCCGGACAAGCGCAATCGCGACGTGCTGTTCTGGAGCAACGGCGAACTGGTGCCACGAGACCGTGCGACGGTGTCGGTGTTCGACTCCGGGTTCCTGGTCGGGGACGGGATCTGGGAGGGCATCCGGCTGCACGAGGGCGGGTTCGCCTTCCTCGACCGCCACCTCGACCGGTTGTTCGGCGGCCTGGCCGCCACCAGGATCGCCCTGGGCATGACCCGCGACGAGGTGGCGGCGGCGCTGCACGAGGTGGTCGACGCCAACGACATGCACGACGACGTGCACGTTCGCCTGATGGTCACCCGCGGCGACAAGAAGACCCCGTCCCAGCATCCGTCGAACCTGGTCGGTGGGCCCAACGTCGTCATCACCGCCGAGCACAAGGTGGCCGATCCGGTCGCACGCGACGCCGGCATCTCGCTGTTCACCGCGACGATCCGGCGGCCGCCCCCGGACACCCTCGACCAACGTCTGAACTCGCATTCGAAACTGCACGAGGTCATGGCGTTGCTGCAGGCCACCGCGGCCGGGGCCGACGAGGCGTTGATGCTGGACCCGACCGGGGCGGTCGCGACGTGCAACGCCACGAACTTCTTCTGCATCCGCGACGGGGCGGTGTGGACATCCACGGGCCAGTACAACCTGCCGGGCATCACCCGGGCTGTGGTGCTGGAGGTGGCTCGTCGTGCCGAGATCCCGACCCACGAGGCCCCGTTCACGCTGGTGGACGTCTACGCGGCCGACGAGGCCTTCGTCACCGGTACCTTCGGCGGCCTGACCCCGGTCCACACCGTCGACGGTCGCACCATCGGCAACGGGGCGCAGGGACCCGTGACCGTGCGACTGCGGGGGCTGTACGACCGGGCCGTCACCGCGTCCGTCCGCGGTCGACCCGCAACCGTTCCCCCGCGTCCGGACCGCGGCGACGGGGCCGCGTCGCCGGGCGGCGGCTGCCTCGAGGCCCCGGACCGCGCATGACCACGCGGATCTCGTTGTGGAGCGGACCGCGCAACGTGTCGACGGCCGTCATGTACGCGTTCCGGTCGCGCGTCGACACGACCGTGGTCGACGAACCGCTGCTCGGGCACTACCTGCGCGCGACCGGGGTCCACCAGCCGGCGCGGGACGCGGTGCTGGCCACCTTCGACCTCGACGGTGACCGCGTGGTCCGTGACCGGATGCTGGGGGACTGGCCGACGCCGGTGGTGATGTTCAAGAACATGGCGCACCACCTGGTCGACCTCGACGACACGTTCCTTGACGAACTCCACAACGTCGTCCTGACCCGGGACCCGCGCCACATGCTGCCCAGCCTCGCGCGCGGGATCCCCGATCCGCAGGTGTTCGAGACCGGCCTGCCCAACCAGGTCGCACTGGTCCGCCGGGAACTCGCGGACGGGCGCGATCCGATCGTCGTCGAGACCGCGACGTTGCTGGCCGACCCGCCCGGGATCCTGGCCGAGGTGTGCCGGCGGTGCGGCATCCCGTGGGAACCGGCCATGTTGTCGTGGCCGGCCGGTCCGACGCCCGAGGACGGTCCCTGGGGCGACTTCTGGTACGCGTCGGTCCGTCGGTCGACCGGGTTCGGGCCCCCGAGGACCAGCACACCCGAGCTGCCGGTGCACCTCGCCGACCTGCTGGACGCGTGCCTGCCGCTGTACGACGAGGTCGTCGCCCACGCGATCGGGCGCTGATCGTCGGGTCGGCGTCGGCGCGCCGAGACGAGGCGTGGCCGGCCGCTCCGACCCCCGTCAGGTGCCGCTGACGACGTCCCACTCGACCTCGTGCTCGGCTCCGGTCGCGCCCTTGGCGTCGATCTCCGTCCACGTCATCCGGACGTCCTCGTAGGACAGCTCGACCTGCAGGACCGGCAGGGCCCCGACGGAGTCCGTCCGCGCGGCGATGACCACCACGTTGTCGAACACCTGGCGCAGGGGTGTCCGGACCGGATCGCCCACGACCACGTGGTGGAGTTCGAACTGGTCGAACGACTTCCCCCGGACCGCGGCCCGGACGAGGTACAGCCCGGCGCTGTCGAACCCCATCCGCAACACGACGCGGCCCGGGGTGTTGATGCGGTGGCGGCGCCGACCCCGGCCCTGCGTGTCGTCGTCGGACAGCACCCACGTGGCCGACATGGCATCGACCCGGATCCATCCCCGGTAGCCCGCCATCGTCGACGACCCCTCGATGTCGGGCACCTGCAACAGGAGCCGACAGTCGACCTGGTCACCGAGGTTGCTGAGGTGGGGGTGGATGGGCATCACGGTCATCGTGCAGTCCTGGTGTCGCGTCGCTTGCACTCTCGTCGCCAGGGGCGGGCCCGTCAAGCCGGTGGGGTGGGACGGTGGGGGCTCGGATCGCGGACAGGTCGTGGCGGGGCACCTCGGTCAGGGTTCCCAGGTCGTCAGGGTCCCAGGTCAGGGGTCCCAGGTCGTCAGGACGTCGTCGGGGTGGTCCCACGAGGCCAGTTCCGTGGCCACGTCCGGGTCCGACTCCTGTGCCAGCGCCCGGGCGTGGGCGTCGGCCAGCACGTCGCGCAGGTCGACCGACCCGCCGCGACGACTGGCGCGGACGGCGGTGGCGACCATGGCCATGCTCGCGATGTTCTCGTGCACGTCGCCGTTGGGTGCTGCCCCGGTGTCCAGGGCATCGGCGAAGGCCGCCAGGGCCGCGGCGAAGGCGTCGTGCTGCAGGTCCGGCGGGGCATCGAGGACGAGGTCGTGGCCGTCGGCAGCGGTGACCACGGGGTCGCCCTCGCCGTCCCAGGTGACGGTCCCGTTCGCCCCGCTCAACCGCCACGTGCCGTTCCACGAGGTCGGGTGGCCCGGGGCGCACCAACTGCCGGTCCAGGTCGCGCGGGCGCCCGCAGCCATCGTGAAGGTCGCGGTGCCGGACGCGTCCCCGTCGTACCAGCTCCACGGTGGGTTCCAGGTGTCACAGGTCACCGACGCGGGCTCGTCGGCCAGTACGAACCGGATCGTGTCGAAGGCGTGGATCGCCATGTCGACCAGCATCGGGTCGTCCATCTCCTCGCGGAAGCCGCCGAAGTGGGGTGCCCGGAAGAACGACACGGTCACCGTCCCGATCGGCCCGATCGCCGCGGCCGCCCGTCGCAATCGGAACACGTGTGGATTCCAGCGGCGGGACTGGCTGACCATGAAGCGCTGGCCGGTGACGCGGGCGGTCGCGGCCAGGGACAACGCCTCGGCCAGCGTGGCCGCGACCGGCTTCTCGCCCAGGACCGGCAACCCGGCCCGCAGGGCGGTGGTGGTGACGGCGTGGTGGGCCGCCGGGCTGGTCACGTCGACGACGGCGCGGGCACCGGTCGCACCGGTCACCGCCACCAGGTCGTCGCCAACCATGACCTCACCCCGGCCGGCGGTCGCGCGCCGGGCGGCGGCGACGTCCAGGTCCACCACCCCGACCAGGCGGGTCCGGGCGATCTCGTCGACGGCGTCCAGCCACGCCCCGCTCATCGCGCCGGCACCGACCACGACGACGGGCAGGGGCCGGCTGTCGTCGTTGGGCACCACGGCGGTGGGCACGACCCTCACGTGGGTGCCTCGAACTGGCCGACGTCACGTCGGTCGATCCACGGCACCGCGCGCTGGACCCGGTCCGACCGGGCCCAGGCGACACCGTTTGCGACCACCCGCCGGACGTCCGGGTGGTGGTAGACGGGGTAGTCCTGGTCGCCGGGGCTGAAGTAGAAGATCCGGCCGTGGCCCCGTCGGAACGTGCACCCGCTGCGGAACACCTCGCCACCGCTGAACGAACTCACGAAGACGAGTTCGTCGGGCACGGGGATGTCGAAGAACTCGCCGTACATCTCCTGGGCCGCGATCTCGATCGGCTGGGGGACGCCGCGGGTGATGGGGTGGGTCGGATCGACGGTCCACACCAGTTCACGGTCCTGTTCGTTGCGCCACCGCAGCCGACAGGTGGTGCCCATCAGGCGGCGGAAGATCGTCGACCAGTGCCCGGAGTGCAGCACCACCAGCCCCATCCCGGCCAGCACCTGCTCGTGCACGCGGTCGACCACCTCGTCGCGGACGTCCTCGTGGGCCATGTGCCCCCACCACGTGAGCACGTCGGTGCCCGCCAGCACCTCGTCGGACAGGCCGTGGTCGTCGTCCTGGTCCAGCGTGGCCGTCCGGACCTCGACGGCGTCGCCGTGGTGCTCGCGGATCGCGTCGGCGATCGTGGCGTGCATGCCGTCGGGGTAGAGCTCGGCCACCTGCGGGTCGACGCGTTCGTGCCGGTCCTCGCCCCAGACGGTGACGCGCAGCGGTGGGGTCGTCATGTGGTGGCCGATCGTGGGTCGTGGCGCGCGGGCACCCCGGCGGACAGGGCGTTCAGGCGTGGACGGTGGCGATGCCGGACCACAGGCGGGCGGCCCGACGGACGACCTGGGCGACGTCGTGGAGGTCTTGGGCGTCCGGGTCGTCCGGGGTCGACCACCAGTCCCGGTCGGCGAGGGCGGCCACCTCGTCGGCGGCCAGGTGCCCCCACGACGGGAACTCCTCGGCCACCAGGCCGGCGATCGGCCGTGACAACAGGTGGTCGGCCGCCGCCGGCCCGAGCAGGTCGGCCAGCGATCAGGGGGACCGGGAGCATCAGTCCGAGCGCGAAGTTGTCCGGCTGGATCCCCGCCTCCAGGGCCTCGTGGAGCCCATGGATCCCCGGCCGGAGCAGGTCGCGCAGGTCGTCGACGGGTTCTCCGAGGGCCCATCCGTGGCCGACTCCCCACGACGCCGTCTGCAACAGGTTCGTGACCCGACGGGCGTCGCCGGCACCGCGTTCCCGGACCTTGGCCAGGATCAGGTCCACGCCACGGCGGTCGCGTTCATACTGGTGGCGCAGGAAGTCCAGGTCGGGATCGTGCGGGTAGTCGCGCATGGTGGTGGCTTCCGTGGATGGGGGCCGGCGGTCACTGCAGGAAGATGTGTTCGATCCAGGTGGTGGGGGCGCCGTCGAGGATGGCCTCGCGCGTGCCGGGCCGCACGCTGATGTACTGGACGTCCTCGCTCCGGTGGGCGTCCTCGATGGTCTCGCCGATCGTGTTTCGGCCGTCGCGCCACCCACGCCCGGATCATGTCCTGGGCGACGTCGTGCGGGTGGTCGGGGTGGGTCTGGGAGATGCGGCCGGGCTGGAGGTTCGACAGGCGGTGCCATAGCCCCCACCGCCGCCCTTCGCCTCAGGACCGAAGAAGCAGGCGGTGTCGTCGGTCACGCCGCTGTCGCCGGCCGCGACGATGTCGGCCAGTCACGCCTCGGCCGTGGACAGGACCTCGTCCTGGTTGGTGACGGTGGCGCCGGCGACGTCCATCGTGACCGGCGTCGGGCGCAGGAGGAGCCAGCCGCCGACGGCCACGGCGACCACGACGACCACGGCGACCCCGAGGGTGATCCGCAGGGGGTCCCGGATCCGACGTCGACCAGTGGTCGGTTTCGCGCGATCGTCCCACGAACGCGACCAGCCCGACGTGGGCGGTCCGGCGTCGTCTCGGGCTCGTCCATGCCATCCTCGGCCATGGGGCGGGGGCTGCCGTGCCCGCGGAGGATAGGCGCTGCCTGCCGAACTCGTTCCGCCCTCAGCCCAGGTCCCGCCCGAAGCGCGCCCGGAGGTCCGCGCGGGTGGGGGGATCTGCGCCGGGGCGCGACACGGTGATGGCAGCCGCGCGCGCCGCGAAGATCCCCAGGGCCTCGAGGCCGCGTGCGTCCAGGGCCTCCAACCCGGCCCGGTCCACCACGCCGGCGTCCAGCAACCCGGCCAGCAACCCGGCCATGAAGGTGTCGCCCGCCCCCACCGTGTCGGCGACGGTCGTGGCCGGTGCCACCACCTCGACGCGGTGGTCGCCGCTGGCCAGCATCGCGCCCGCACCGCCACTGGTGACGGCCACCAGGGCCGCCCGGCCGCCGAGCCAGTGGTCCACCACCTCGTCGACCGACCGGTCGGGGAAGACGAACGCGAGGTCCTCGTCGGAGATCTTGACCAGGTCGGCCTGCTCGGTCAGGTGCCGCAGGCGGTCGCGGGGTTCGTTGCCGTCGCCGTGCACCATCGTGCGGACGTTGGGGTCGCAGGCCACCAGCCGCCGCCCGCGCTCGCGTGCCACCAGTTCCGCCGTCACCGCTCCCGAGTCCGGCAGGGCCGCGGCGACCGAGCCGACCTGCAACCACGCGATGTCGTCCCCGAGGTCTGCGGGCAGGTCGGCGATCGTGACCGTCCGGTCCGCCGTGTCGTCCCACAGGAACCGGTAGATCGCGCTGCCGTCGGGGGCGAGGTCGACCAGGGCCACGGCGGTCGGGGCCTCGCGCCGCGGGGCCAGGTCGGTCCCGACACCGGCCGCCTGCAGGTGGGCCGCCAGCAGGTCGCCCCAACGGTCGGTCGACAGGCCACCGAGGAACTGCGACGGGTGGCCCAGTCGCGCCACGGCGACGGCGATGTTGGCCGGCGAGCCCCCCTCGGCGGCATGGAAGTCGCGCTCGCCGTCGGGCAGCAGGTCGATCAGGGCCTCGCCCAGCACGGCCACACCGGGACGGCGCGAGTGCCGGTCCCCGGCTCGGCCGTCCTCCCCGGGTGCCATCAGCCCGGCATCCGCACCAGCGCGGTGGTGTCGGTGCCCAGTTCGAGGCGGGCGCCGTCGACCTCGGCATCATCGCTGCTGGCGGCGACCAGCTCGCCGTCGCCGGGCAGGTCCACGGTCGTGGCCGCCCCGAAGTTGCACACCACGACCACGTCGCCGCGGCGCAGGCCCAGCAGCGTGCTCGTCGGTTCGTCGTCGGTGGCCAGCCAGGTCACCTCGTCGGTGGCGAGCATGCCGGCCAGCGTCGACCGCGTCGCCAGGAAACGCCGCATCCGGTGCAACGGCGAATCGGGTTCCCGGGACTGGACCTCGACGGTGTCGCCCGGACCGCGATTGGACCCCAGGGGCAACCACGGCGTACCGCTGGTGAAGCCGAAGTTCGGGGTGTCGTTCCACGGCATCGGGGTCCGGGACCCGTCACGGCCGTCGTCCCGGTCGGCGTTTCGTACCGTCACCGGGTCCTCGGCGTCCGTGCGGGGGACCGTGCCGTTGTCCAGGCCCAACTCGTCGCCGGCCAGCATCACCGGCGTCCCCGGCAGGCACGCGATCAGGTGGAAGAACGCCAGTGCGCGCCGGGCCCCGACCGCCCCGCCCCCGAAGCGTGAACCCGCACGCGGGTCGTCGTGGGACGACTGCGGCCACGCGAACTGGCCGTGGCCCACGTCCACGCCGGGTCGGATCATCGCGGCCACCTCGTCGCGGTCCCAGTCGGTGTGCTGGAGCGGCAGGAAGAAGGCCCGATGGAGCAGTCCCGGCTCGATGTAGGTGGCCACCAGTTCCGGCGACGAGAGGTAGACCTCGCCCAGCAGCAACGCGTCGTAGTCGTCGGCGATCGCGCGCCACGAGCGGTACAGCTCCGGGGTCTCCGGGCGTCCCATGTAGCCGGAGAAGCGCAGGTCGTTGGCCTCGTCCCGGGTCATGTCGGGGGTCGGATCGGCGGTGTCGGCCCAGTCCGGGTCGGCCAGCATGCCCTGGGCGACGTCGACCCGGAACCCGTCGATGCCGCGTTCGAACCACTGGCGCAGCACCTGCTCCATCGCGGTGCGGACGGCCGGGTTGCGCCAGTTCAGGTCCGGTTGTTCGGGGAGGAAGCGGTGCATGAAGTACTGGCCCGACGCTTCGTCCAGCGTCCACGCAGGGCCACCGAAGATCGACTCCCAGTTGTTCGGCGGGCCACCGTCCGGGGCGGGGTCGCGCCAGACGTAGAAGTCGCGGTGGTGGGCGTCGGGGCCGGTCAGGGCGTCGCGGAACCAGGCGTGCTGGTCGGAGGTGTGGCCCGGGACGATGTCCATCAGCAGGCGGATGCCGTGGTCGTGGAGGGCGTCGCGCAGGGCGGTGAAGGCCTCCATGCCGCCCATGTCGTCGGCGATGGTGGTGTAGTCGGCGACGTCGTAGCCGTGGTCCAGGCCGGGGGAGGGGTAGACCGGGTTGAGCCACACGAAGTCGACGCCAAGCGTGGCGATGTGCTCGACGTGGTCGAGCACGCCCCAGACGTCGCCGATGCCGTTGCCGGTGGTGTCGGCGAACGACCGGACGTAGACCTGGTAGCCCACGGCGTTGCGATACCACGGCTGCGCGTGGTCGGGACGTGCGGGCCGGGAGTGGGAAGGAGCAGTCGACACGGTCGGCCTTGGGCGAGATCGGACCGAGGACTCTACTGGGGCAGGCCATGGCGGTGGTGGCCCAAGCACACGCCCCGTCCGCTCCCGGGAGCGCTGATCTGGCATGCTCGGGGTGGCCCGGGACGCGTTCTCGGGCGAAACCGCCGGCGACCGACCCGGCCGGCGAGGGAGGCCCGGACGTGCCCGCCACGATCGACGACGTGGCGTCCCTCGCGGGCGTCTCCGCGGCCACGGTGTCGCGGGCGTTGCGTGGGCTGCCCAACGTCGCCGCGGCGACCCGAGAGAAGGTCCGGCGCGCCGCCGACCTGCTGGACTACGTCGCCGACCCGGCCGCCAGCGCACTGGCCGCCGGTCGCACCTCGACCCTCGGCCTGGTCGTCCCCGGGGTCGGGCGCTGGTCCCATGCCCGCATGCTCGAACTCATCCAGGACGTCGCACTGGAGGCCGGCTACGACGTGCTGCCCGTCACCGTGTCGACGCCGGGCGTCCGCGACTCGGTGCTCGCCCGCCACCCGTTCCGGCGACGGGTGGACGGACTGGTCGTCGCCGAGGTGCCGTTCGACGAGTTCCAGGTGTCCCGGCTGGCCGAGGGTCGCCCGTTGGCCGCCATCGGACTGGAACTCGACGGCGTCGACACGATCTGTGCCGACGAGTTCGCGGGGATCGCGGCGGCCACCGAGCACCTGCTGGCCCTGGGCCACCGCGACATCGCCTACGTGGGGTCGGCCTCGCAACACGACCACCTGGTCGCGCCAAGCGCGCGTCGGGCCGGGTTCGTGGCGACGCTGGAATCCGCCGGCGTGGCCCACCCCGACCACCGGTTGGTCGAGTCGCAGTTGTCGGCCACCGGCGGCGCGGCCGCCATGAGCCTGCTGCTGGACGAACCCGAGCCGCCGACCGCGATCATCGTTGCGTCGGACGAGATGGCCCTGGGGGCGATGGAGGTGGCCCGCCTGCGCGGGTTGTCGTTGCCGCTTGACCTGTCGGTGATCGGCGTCGACGACCAACCGGTCGCCCAGTTCGTCGGTCTGACGTCGGTCCGACGCGACGTCCCGCGCCTCGCCCAGACCGCCTGTCGATGGGTGCTGGAACGACTGGCGGATCCGGCGGTGGCACCCGAGCCGCGCCACGTCGTCGTGCGCACCGACCTGGTGAAACGGGGGTCGACGGCGGCCGTCAGGACCTGACCAATCACCGCGGGACCGTGCTGGACTGCAAGCGCTTCCATGAAAGCCCTTGCATTCGCGGCGCGGAACGACGATCATGGGGTGCAGCCGGGAACGTCTCCCGGAACCGACCGCTCGCTGCGGCCCCCGTGCACCAGAATCCCACCGCCCTCTCCGAAGGAATTGCTCCATGGCCAGAGTCGAACTGCGCGATGTCAACAAGTACTACCCGGACGGCTACCACGCCATCACCGACCTGAGCATGGAGGTCGAGGACGGCGAGTTCGTGATCCTGGTCGGCCCGTCGGGGTGCGGCAAGTCCACCGCCCTGCGCATGGTCGCGGGCCTGGAGGAGATCACCAGCGGCGAGCTCAGGATCGGCGACAACGTCGTCAACGACATGACGCCCAAGGAGCGGGACATCGCCATGGTGTTCCAGTCCTACGCCCTGTACCCGCACATGACCGTGGGCGAGAACATGGGCTTCTCGTTGAAGCTGTCCAAGTCGCCCAAGGACGACATCGAGAAGCGCGTCAACGAGGCCGCCGAGATCCTCGGCCTCGAGGAGTTGCTGCACCGCAAGCCCAAGGCCCTGTCCGGTGGCCAGCGCCAGCGCGTGGCGATGGGCCGCGCGATCGTGCGCAACCCCAAGGCCTTCCTGATGGACGAGCCGTTGTCGAACCTCGACGCCAAGCTGCGGGTCCAGATGCGGGCCGAGATCGCGGCGCTGCAGAACCGGTTGGGCGTCACGACGCTGTACGTCACCCACGACCAGGTCGAGGCCATGACCATGGGCGACCGGGTGGCCGTGCTCGAGAAGGGCAAGTTGCAGCAGGTCGACTCGCCCCAGCGCCTCTACGAGAACCCTGACAACCTGTTCGTGGCCGGCTTCATCGGCTCCCCGGCCATGAACCTGGGCATCGCGGACGTCGTGTCCACGGACGGCGGTGGTGTCGGGGTCAAGCTCGGCAACAACACGCTGACCATTCCGCAGGCCGCCATCGACAAGTACCCCGGGGTCGCCGACAAGGCCGGCTCGCAGGTTGCCGTGGGATTGCGGCCGGAGCACTTCGATCGTGGGTCCGACGACGCGCACAACCGCATGGACGACCTGGAGGTCGAGTTGGTCGAGATGCTGGGTGCCGAGATGCTGGTGCACCTCAAGACCGCCGTGCCCCCGGTCATCAACGAGCAGATGCGCGCGGCGCTGGACGACGACGACGCCTTCGCCGAGCTGGAGCGCAAGGCCGAGTCCGGTGGCCAGACCTTCGTGGCCCGGTTCGAGCCCGGCGCACCACCCAAGGTCGGATCGACGATGTCGGTCGGGTTCCGCAGCGACCACATGCACTTCTTCGACGCCGAGTC
>JAGXFT010000198.1 GCA_024637135.1 Nitriliruptorales bacterium
GCCGTCGCGGCGCGCGCCAGCGGTGCGGGCGGCGGTTCCGCGGGCGCGGGCGGGGGCTTCCGGTCCGCACCGGCCAGCGGTGACCTGACCGAGCCGGTCGGTCGCGTCCGGGCCGACACGACCCGCGGCGACGCCGGCCCGTCGGGCGGTGGCGGCGGTGGCACCAACGTGCGGGCCCTGCGGCCCGACGACGGTGGCAGCCAGTCCATGCCCGGTGGGCTCGGTCGACGGGTCGCGATCGTGGCGGTCACCGACTACGAGGAGAGCGCTCGCGAGGTCGGGACACGCTTCCGCCAGGGCTCGCCGGTCATCTTCGACCTGACCGACGCCCCGACCGAGGCTCGCAAGCGGGTGCTGGACTTCGTGGCCGGCACCATCTTCGCCCTCAACGGCGAGATGATGAAGGTCGGTGCGAAGTCCTTCCTTGTCGTGCCACGGGGGACCGACATCCCCGAGCGCGAGTGGATGCGGCTCGAGGCACTCGGCTATCGCCCGTGATCCGACAGGTCCTGTGCCTGCTGATCTCGATCTACCAGCTGGTCGTCTTCGCCTACATCATCCTGAGTTTCGTCCCCGAGCCACCCGTGGCCCTGGACCCGCTCGTGCGTGTCGTGCGCCGCGCCGTCGATCCGGTGATCGTGCCGTTGCGACGGATCCTGCCGTCGCCGGGCTCCGGCAGGATCCGGTTCGACCTGGGGTTGCTCGTGCTGATCTTCGTGATGATCATCCTGCGCGAGGCCATCTGCTGACGGTCCGGCGCGTCAGGCCGTCGTGGCCGCGTCGGCGCGTGCCGCGGCCAGTCCGGCCCCTCGGCGCGCGGCCACCTCGAGCGGGTTGTCCCGGTACCCGTACCGCGCCGAGTACCACAGGTACAGCGGGTACAGCAGCAGCCCCAGTCGCTCGAACTGGCGTACGTGGACCGACTCGTGGGCGAGCAGTCGGTCGCTGAGGTGGTCGTGGCGCGAGATGATGGTGTGGCCCAGGGTGTTCGCGCCCATGCCGGCCTTCTCGAGCACCCAGCCGGAGACCCCGCCGACGCCCGTCGCGACGAACGCGCCGACGTTGGGATGCCAGGTCGGTCGGCTCCCACCGGCGACCGCCAGGCCCAGCCCGACCAACGTCGCCGGCGAGGACCACACCAGGGCGGCGCGGCGGCGGGCAGGGGGCAGCGGTGCCGGTTCCCAGGCGCACACGGACGCCGCCAGCCCAGTCACCGGGACGGTGGGTTCCGGTTGGGAGTCGGGGCCCAGCCGAGCAAGGGTCCCGTTGCGCTCGTGTCGCAGTTCGGCCGCGCGGCGACGGGCGGCCTGGATCCCCAGCGCCGTCACGACCACCGTGGCCACCATGCCGGGGCGCAGCCGCGGAGGGCTCTCGTCGTACCCGTCGTGCCCGTCGCCGTGGTCCCCGTCGTTCATCTTGATCCTCGCCGGTCGGGCCGTGATGTCGTCGACCGATCCTATGCCCGTCCACCGGCCGAGCAGGCCTCGTCGGCCCTCGCGCCGGGCCCGAGCCGCGACCACCGGTACGGGTACCGTTCGCGCCATGGATGACCATTCGACCGCCGAGCCCGTCGCCGACGTCGTCGACGACCCCGGGGCGGTCGCCGTCGAGCACACCACCATGCCACCCCGATGGCTGGGACCGGCCGTGGCGCTGGTCCTGGTCGTGCTGGACCAGGTCGTGAAGTACGCGGTCGAGCAGGTGCTGGAACCCGGCGTGTTCGTCCCGTGGTTGTCGGACTCCATCGGCTGGCAACTGGTCTACAACGACGGGGCGGCCTTCGGGCTGCCACTGCCGTGGTGGGCCTTCCTGGTGGTGGCCTCCGTCGTGGTGGTCGTGGTGTGGCGCAACCTCCCGCAGGTGGTCCGGATCCTGCCGGTGGTGGCCTACGGCATGCTGACCGCAGGCGCCCTTGGCAACGTCGTGGACCGACTGGTCCGCGCCGGTGATCCGGGCGATCCCCGCTTCCTGCATGGCCACGTGGTCGACTTCGTGGCGTGGGGCACCTTCCCCCGGTTCAACGTCGCCGACGCCGCGATCACGGTGGGGTTCGTCCTGCTGGCCCTGGACCTGTGGCGCCACGACGACCAGGACGCCCTTCCCGGCGGGACCACGGGCGGGCGCACATGAGCGACCCCGACCCCTCGGGCAGCCGTCGCTTCGTCGTCGACGAGGCGTCCGTGGGGGACCGCCTGGACGTGGTGCTGGCGACGTTGCTCGGATCGTCACGGACACAGGCGGCGACGCGCATCCGTGACGGCGACGTCACCGTCGACGGCCAGCCACGGCCACGATCACACCGGATGGTCGGAGGGGAGACCGTGGTGGTGGCGGCCGTCGAGGAGCCGATCCCCACTCCGGCGCCGCCGATGCCGCCGGTTCTGCATCGCGATGACGACCTGTTGGTGATCGACAAGCCCGCCGGCCTGGTCGTCCACCCCGGGCACGGCCATCCCGACGGCACGCTGGTGGACGCCCTGCGCGCTGGTGGGGTGCCGCTGGCCGGCGGCGAGGACCACCGGCGTGGCATCGTCCATCGCCTCGACAAGGACACCTCCGGGACCATGCTGGTCGCGTGTTCCGAGGACGCCTTTACGGGGCTGGTGGCGGCGCTCCGGGACCGCACGGTGACGCGGTCCTACGTGGCCCTGGTGGACGGCACGTTGCCCGCGCCCAGCGGCACCATCGACGTGCCACTCGGGCGGGACCCACGTGACCGCACCCGCTTCGCGGCCGACGCCGACGGCCGCCACGCCGTCACCCACTTCGCGGTGCAGGCGACCGGGCAGCGCCCCGATGGCCGCCCCGTGCAGCTGGTGGCGTGTCGGCTGGAGACCGGTCGGACCCACCAGATCCGGGTCCACCTCGCACACGCCGGCACCCGCGTTTCGGGTGACACGTCCTACGGCGCCAGTGCCGCCGGTGCGGCGAGCCTGGGGCTGGAGCGACCGTTCCTGCACGCCCTCCACCTGCGCCTGGTCCACCCCGTCGCCGGCCACGACCTCGGCGTCGAGGCACCCCTGCCGGACGACCTCGTCGCGGTGCTGGCCGCGGCGGGCATCGACCCGTCGGTCGCGTCGGCGGCCGCGATCGAGTGGCCCGCCGACGTCCGCTGAACCGACCGGCCGCCGGGCGGGGCACGCTGGTACGGTCGACGAACGACATCCGTGTGGTTCCTTCCCCCCCACGGCGGTCGGACGGACCCCCGCCGAGGAGGCGCGGGCCCGTTCGTCGTGCCGCCCGTGCCTCCTGTTCCGGGGAAGGATCCGAACCGTGGCCCCATCCGCTCGTACTGACTCGTTCGTCCACCTCCACGTCCACAGCGAGTACTCGATGCTGGACGGGGCGACCCGGATCGACGACCTGGTCGAGGTGGTGGCGCGGGACGGGCAACCCGGGGTGGCGGTCACCGACCACGGCGTCCTCTTCGGACTGGTCGAGTTCCACCGGGCGGCGAAGAAGGCCGGCGTCAACCCGATCCTGGGCAGCGAGTTCTACCAGGCCCACGGCAGCCGCTTCGCCCAGACGCGCACGCCCAAGGGCGACCGCTACTACCACCTGACGGTGCTGGCCAGCAACGACGTGGGGTACGCCAACCTGGTCAAGTTGTCGACCCGCGCCTCGCTGGAGGGCCACTGGTACAAGCCGCGGTTGGACAAGGAGTTGCTGGCCGAGCACAGCGAAGGGCTGGTCGTGCTGTCCGGCTGCCTGGGAGGCGAGGCCAACCAGGCACTGATGATGGGCGACGAGGCCACGGCCAAGCAGTCCCTGGCCGACTTCCGCGACATCCTGGGGCCCGACCGCTTCTTCGTCGAGCAGATGGACCACGGGATCGACGAGCAGCGCGCCAACTGGCCCAGACTCGACAAGCTGGCGGCCGACCTGGGCCTGCGCACCGTCATCACCAACGACAGCCACTACACCTCCGCGGCCGACGCCGAGGCCCACGACGCGCTGCTGTGCATCGGGACCGGGTCGCGCATCTCCGACACCGACCGATTCCGCTTCAGTGGTCCCGAGTACTACCTGCGCACCTCGGAACAGATGTGGCGCCAGTTCGGCCAGGTCGCCCCCGACGCATTGCGGGCCACGCTCGACATCGCCGAGATGTGCGACGTCCAGCTCGAGTTCGGCCAGGACCTGCTCCCGGCCTTCCCCACGACCGGTGGTCGGACCGAGGCCGAGGAGCTGCGAGCCATGGTGGAGGAGGGGGCACGCGAGCTCTACGGCGACCTGACCACCGAGGTGCGCGACCGCATCGACTACGAACTGGGCGTCATCGAGTCGATGGGGTTCCCGGCCTACTTCCTGATCGTGGCCGACCTGTGCGACTACGCCCGCCGGGTCGGCATCCGCGTCGGGCCCGGCCGTGGGTCGGCCGGCGGATCGGTCGTGGCCTACTGCACCGGCATCACCCGGGTCGACCCGATCCGCCACGGCCTGATCTTCGAGCGGTTCCTGAACCCCGACCGCAACGAGATGCCCGACATCGACATGGACTTCGACGACCGCCGTCGCGGCGAGATGATCAGCTACGCCGCCGAGCGCTACGGCTCCGACCACGTGGCCCAGATCGTGACCTTCGGCACCATCAAGGCCAAGTCGGCCATCCGTGACGCCGCCCGGGTGCTGGACTACCCGTTCCAGATGGGCGACGAGCTGACCAAGATGATGCCGCCGCCCGAACAGGGCCGCGACGTCCCGCTGGTGGAGGCCTACGAGAAGTCGACCGACCTCGCCCAGGCCAAGGACGACCCCGACCAGCGCCGCGTGCTCGAGACCGCCGAGACCCTGGAGGGGCTGAAGCGCCAGCACGGCATCCACGCCGCCGCGGTCATCATCGGCGCGCAACCCCTGCCCGAGACCATCCCGCTGATGCGCACCGACAAGGGCGAGATCGTCACCCAGTACGAGATGGGGGCGTGCGAGGCCATCGGCCTGCTCAAGATGGACTTCCTGGGGCTGCGCAACCTCACCGTGCTGTCCGACGCCGAGCACCACGTCCGCGAGAACCGTGGCGACGACGTCGACCTCGACGACCCGCACCTGTTGGGCGACATGGACGACCCGGCGGTCTACGAGATGCTGGCGACCGGCAACACGCTGGGCGTGTTCCAGTTGGACTCGACCGGGATGCAGGGCCTGGTGCGCAAGCTCAAGCCCACGCGCTTCGACGACATCTCCGCCCTGCTCGCCCTGTACCGCCCGGGTCCGCTGGGCATGGACATGCACACCACCTTCGCCGAGCGCAAGAACGGGGTGCAGGAGGTCACCTACGACCATCCGGACCTCGAACCGATCCTGGGCGACACCTACGGGGTGGTCGTCTACCAGGAGTCGGTGATGCAGATCGCCACCGACCTGGCCGGGTTCTCCATGGCCGAGGCCGACAAGCTCCGCAAGGCGATGGGCAAGAAGAAGCGCGAACTGATGGAGGCGATGCAGCCCCAGTTCGTCACCGGGGGGGTCGACAACGGCTATGACCGCACCCTGATGAGCGACCTGTGGGACCTGCTGGAGAAGTTCGCCGAGTACGGCTTCAACAAGGCCCACACGGTCGCCTACGGCGTCGTCAGCTACCAGACCGCGTGGCTCAAGACCCACTACCCGGTCGAGTACATGGCCGCGTTGCTGACGTCGGTGCGCAACAACAAGGACACCAAGCCGATCTACCTCAACGAGTGCCGGCGGATGGGCATCAAGGTCCTGCCGCCGGACGTCAACTCGTCGGCTGCGGACTTCACCCCGGTCGGCGACGACATCCGCTTCGGGTTGACCGCGGTGCGCGGCATCGGGGACGCCGTCGTGGAACTGATCGTGGCGGCGCGGCGGGAACACGGTGCCTTCACCGACTTCCGGGACTTCTGCGCCAAGGTCGACTCGGGCGTGCTGAACCGGCGCACCATCGAGAACCTGGTCAAGTCCGGCGCGTTCCTGTCGCTGGGCCACACCCGCAAGGGCCTGTTGGGCGCGTTCGAACAGATCGTGGACGCCGCGCTGGTCACCAAGAAGCAGGAGGCGGCCGGTCAGGACTCGTTGTTCGACATCCTCGCCGAGGACACCGAGGAGGACGCCGGATCGCTGGCCGACGGGGTCGTCATCGACCGGGCCGAGTTCCGGACCCAGACCATCCTGCGGCTCGAGCGCGAGATGCTCGGGCTGTACGTGTCCGACCACCCGTTGAACGGTGCCGAACGGCTGCTGGACGAGTTGACCAACACGGCGCTGGTGGACCTGCGCGAGCGTGGCGACAAGACCAAGGTGCGCGCCGGCGGGGTGCTGACCAGCGTCACCAAGCGCTACTCGTCGCGCGGCGAGACCTACGTCCGTGCGACGTTGGAGGACCTGACCGGCTCGACCGAGGTCACCATCTGGCCGACCGTCTACCGGGTCGCCCACGAGGCGCTGGTCGAGGATGCCATCCTGGTCGTGGACGGCCGGGTCGAGGAGCGCGACGAGGTCTACTCGTTGGTGGCCAACAAGGTCACCGTGCCGGACCTGTCGGAGGTGCGGGGGGCCCCGCTGGTCGTGTCCTTCGACTGCCAGCAGGCCACCGACACCGCCGTGTCGGAACTGTCGCGGATCCTCCAGGCCCACCCCGGCCACGTGCCCGTGCAGGTGGAGGTGTCCGGCGTCGGCCAACCGTCGCGCTGGTTCCGGCTGGGCGACAGCCACCGGGTGTCGCGTCGCCCCGGGCTGTACGGCGAACTGAAGTCCGCGTTCGGCCCCGAGGCCGTGCAGGAACCGGTCGGCAACGTCGAGTTCGCCGCCCCGCCCCGCGACCGCCCGTGGGAGAACTGAGTCGACCACCAGGGGACGACGGTCGTCGAGCCGCCGGGCGTGGTGGCCTAGCCTCGTCGGGAGACGCGTCGAGTCGAGGCCGACCATGGACATCAGGCGATCACTTCTCCGGGCCGGCATCAAGGCCGGGACGGCTACCCACGTGGCGATCTATCGGCTGACGGAGGGCCGAGTGGGGGCCGAGATGAACGGCGACGTGATCCTGCTCACCACGAAGGGTCGCACGTCGGGCCAGTTGCGGACCACCCCGGTCATGCGGGTCGAGCACGAGGGCGCCATCCACGTGGTCGGCAGCGCCGGTGGCGCCGACCACGACCCGGCGTGGTTCCGCAACCTCTCGGCCGATCCGCGCGTGCGGGTCCGCGATCGCGATCGCGTGTGGGACGCCCGGGCTGTCGTGCTGGAGGGCGACGAACGGGACGTCGCCTACGCCGCGGCGGTGGCCCACATGGACGGGTTCGGTGACTACGAACAGCGCACGGACCGCACGATCCCGGTCGCCCGCCTGGAGTCGCTGGACCCGCGGGAGGCGACGGGCGCCGCCTGACCGGCAGGTCGTCCGGCGCGGACGCCAACATGCTGTCGCGCAAGGGCGGTGTGGGGTCTCTAGCAGCCCGCCCAGCTCAGCCTTCGACGGTGGGATTGCACATTGCGTTCCAGCCGTCGAAGGTCGGGTCGGACGGGACCTCGACCTGCACCTCCGACTCGACGACGTCGCCCGGGACCATGGTGACCTCCCGGCGCGCGACCTCGACCAGGTTCTCGCCACTGGACGGCATCGGCCACACCACGCAGGTGCCGGTGGCGGTCTGGTCCTCGGCGCCCGCGGCGGAGGTCACCTCGCCGCCCACGACCAGGCAGGCGACGTCCGGCGGCACGTCGGTGGGACAGTCGACCACGCGGGCACCGGAGTCCAGGAACGCCACCGTCGGGGAAACAGGCCCGCTGAGCAGGCGAGGACCGATCCGGCCAGCAGCGCGGCGACCACGACACGTCGGATCATGATGGTTCGTAGACGGCGATCTCGTTGTCGCTGGGGTCCAGGAAGTGGAAACGGCGACCGCCCGGGTACGCGAAGGGCTCGCGGACGACCCGGCCACCCGCGGCGACGACGGCCTCGAGTGCCACGTCGAGGTCGTCGGCCTCGAACACGGGCAGTGGGGCGACGGCGTCGGCGGACGGCGCCATGCCGATCTCGACCGGTCCGCCCTCGACCGCGGCGTAGTCCGGGCCGTAGTCGGTGAAGTCGAAGCCCAGGGCCCGGCCGTAGAAGACCTTGGTCTCGTCGAGGTCGCGGACCGTCAGTTCGAGGTAGTTCGGCGTGATCATGGTGTGCCTCCGGGAACCGGCAGCGCGCGTCGGTGCCGTCTTCCCGAGCCTAGGACCCACCTGCGACGGACCCCCGATCCCGGTCACCGGGTTCGGACTAGCGTTCCCGGCATGGCAGCGGCGAAGAAGTCTCCGGCAATCGAGGTGGAGGTCGGTGACCGGCGTGTCCGGATCTCGAACCCGGACCGGGTCTACTTCCCGGCCCGGGGCGAGACCAAGCGCGATCTGGTGGACTACTACGTCGCCGTGGGCGACGGCATCGTCAACGCCCTGCGCGAGCGACCGTGCATGTTGCACCGGTTCCCGACCGGCGTGACCGGGGACAAGGTGCACCAGAAGCGGCTGCCGCACGGGGCGCCGCCGTGGATGGAGACCGTGCACATCCACTTCCCGCGGTACGACCGCACGGCCGACGAACTGTGCGTCACCGAACTCGCCCAGGTGGTCTGGGCCGTGCAGATGTCGACGGTCGAGTTCCACCCGTGGAACAGCCGACGCGCCGACGTCGAGGTGCCCGACGAGTGGCGCATCGACCTCGACCCCGGCGACGACTGCGACCTGGCGACCGTGCGCCGAGTGGCCCACGTCGCCCACCAGGTGCTGGACGAACTGGGCGCCGTCGGGTTCCCCAAGACGTCGGGTGGCAGCGGCCTCCACGTCTACGTGCGGATCCACCCCGACCACGGCTTCGACGACGTCCGTCGTGCGGCGCTGGCGTTCGCGCGGGAGGTCGAGCGTCGCACCGACGAGGCCACGACCACGTGGTGGCGCAAGGACCGTGACCCCACCGCGGTGTTCGTCGACTACAACCAGAACGCGCGCGACCACACGCTGGCGGCCGCCTATTCGGTCCGCGGCAACCCGGAGGCGACGGTGTCGACGCCCATCGGGTGGGACGAGGTGGACGACGTCGAGCCGGGCGACTGCACGATCGCCACGGTGCCGGCCCGGTACGCGGCGCTGGGCGACCTCCACGCCACGATCGACGACCACCCGTTCGACCTCGCGCCGCTGCTGGCGTGGGCCGACCGGGACGAGGCCGCAGGCGAGGACGATCCCGGCGAGTGATGGGGGTGTCGGGGGCGGGGGGGCCGGGGGGCCGAGTTCACACCTCGGGGGTGATCTCGCCGCGATGGATCGCGCGCACCGTCTGCAGCGTGTCGGCGTCGGCGACGGTCTTGTCGTCGCGGTAGCGCTTGACTCGGGCGAATCGGAGCGTCACCCCTCCCGGGTACCGGGTCGAGCCCTGGACGGCGTCGAAGGCGATCTCCACGACCAGTTCCGGTCGCACGAACACGACATGGTCGGTGCGGCGGACCTCGCGTTGCAGGAAGGCGTCGGTCTGCCATTCCAGCAGATCGTCGGTCAGGCCCTTGAAGGTCTTTCCGAGCATGACCGGGTCGCCGGTCTCGATGTCGATCGCGCCGAGGTGGAGGTTGGACAGCCACCCCTGGCGTCGGCCCGATCCCCACTCCGCGGCCAACACGACCAGGTCGAGGGTGTGCGCGACCTTGACCTTGACCCACGACGATCCGCGCCGGCCGGCTTCCCACGGTGCCTCCAGGGCCTTTACCACCACACCTTCGTGGCCGGCGGCCAGGGCGGCCCGGAGGTGGTCGGTGCCGACGTCCGGGTCGGCGGTCTCGATGCCGTCGACGAGGTGGTCCGGGGCGACCGATTCCAGCACGGCCCGGCGGTGGGACAGCGGTTCGTCCAGCAGGTCGTCGCCGTCCAGGTGGAGCACGTCGAAGAAGGCCGGTCGCAACCCCGCGTCGCCCGACATCGAGTCCTGGAAGGCCAACGGACGCCCCGCCTCGTCCATGCCCAGTGCCTCGCCGTCGAGCACCACCGACGTCACGTCCAGCCCCGCGACCGCGGCCACGACCGCCGGCAGGTCCGACGTCACGTCGCGCAGGCTGCGGGTGAACACGGCCACGTCGTCGCCGTCACGATGGACCTGGATCCGCATCCCGTCCAACTTCGTGTCGACCCGAGCCGGACCGGTCCGGTCCAGCGCCGCGGCCAGGTCCGGCTCCGACGACGCCAGCATCGGTTGCACCGCCCGCCCCACCTGCAGGTGGACGGCCCGCAACGCGTCGGCCCCGTCGGCCATGGCGACGACCGCGGCGGCCGTCAGGTCGCCGGTCAGCATGGCGGCACGACGGACCAGGACCTCGTCGACGTCGGCGGCGCGCGCGACCGCGGCGGTCACGACCCCCTCCAGCGCGCCCTGGCGGACCTCGTGCAGCACCAGGCCGCGCAACAGGTCCTGTTCGCTGGCCGTCGCCAACGACCACAGGTCGACCAGCAGGTCGTGGCGGCGCGCGACCGAGCCGGCCCCGGACGTCGTCGACACCCGGTCGAAGGTGCGGTCGACGTCGGTCACGGCCAGTGTGGGCTCGTCGGCCGGCGCCACGTCGAGGTCGCGCAGCGCTGCCCAGCCGATGCCCAGTCGTCCCTGCCGGGGTGCCCCGGTCAGGAAGGCGGTGCCACACACGCGTTCGTCGGGTGCGAGTTCGGCCAGCGTGTCGGCCAGGGCCGCCACCTTCTCCAGCCGCGAGCGCGTCGCCGCGACGGCTTCCCAGGTGGCGGCGATGTCGGCGAAGCGCACGGTGTGGTCCCGGGTCGAGTGGGCCCATCGTGCCGTGTGCGCTGGAGGCCGGTGACCGTCCGACCGGCCGTCGACGACGGCGGCCTGTCAGGCGATGTCGACGGCGGCGCGGACCGCAGCCTCGAGGTCGTCGTGGTGGAACGTGAATCCCTCGTCGAGCAGGCGTTGGGGCAGGGCCCGACGCCCGGTCAGCGCCAGCGCCGGGTCCGACCCGAGCAGGGGGGCACCGATGCGGGTCATCCACGCCGGCGCGGCCAGTCCCCGGGACCGCCCCTGCACCCGACGGTGGATCGCCATCAGTTCGTCGTTGCGCACCGGGTGCGGCGAGGTGAGGTTGTAGGTGCCACGCATCGTGTCGTCATCGATGGCGCGCACGAGTCCCCGCAACAGGTCGTCCAGCGCGAGCCACGAGAACCACTGGCGCCCGGATCCGACCGTGCCGCCCAGCCCGAGCCGGACCAGGGCGGCCAGCCGTGCCGTGGCCGGGTCGTCATTGCCGCCCACGGCCACGCCGATGCGCAACAGGACGCGGCGGTCCACGTCGACGGTGGCCTCGCGGAAGGCGCGTTCCCACGCCATGGCGACCTGAACCATCTGCGGGGGACCGACACCGGTCACGGGGGTGTCGTCGACGATGACGCGATCGCCGCCCTCGCCGTGGATGGCCAGGGTGGACGACTGCACCCACACCGGGGGTGGTCGGTCGACGGTGGCGAGCGCCCGGCCGACCAGTCGGACCGGCACCACGCGGGACCGGATCAACTCGGCGACGTTGGCTGCCGTCGGCCGACAGTCGACCCGCTTGCCGGTCAGGTGCACGATCGCGTCGGCGCCGTCCAGGCTCGCCGTCCACGGACCCGTGGTGGCGGCGTCCCAGGTGACGTGCCGTACTCCGTCGGTCGTGCCGGCCGGGCCGCGCGTGAGCACCACGACGTGGTCACCGCGGGCGACCAGTCGCGCCGACAGGGCACGCCCCAGGAACCCGCTCCCGCCGGGAATGACGACGCGCTTGCCCATGGCCTGCTCCTCGTGTCCGTGCACCGAATGCCATCCCAGACCGCGTCTGGCCGGGTCGCGGTGACCCTGTTCCACAGCCACGGTCAGTCCAATGCCAAGGGTGACGGTAACGACAGTCAGTTACTGCCCGATGACAAGGATTGCCAAGACGGCTAGTATCGACGCATGACGACGATGAACATCTCCCTGCCCGATGCCCTCAAGGACTTCGTGGACGCACAGGTCGCCCGGCGTCGCTACGGCTCGACCAGCGAATACGTCCGCGAGCTGATCCGGCGCGATCTCGAACGTTCCAACCTCAGGGACCTGCTCCTGGCCGGCGCAGGCTCCGAAGCCGTCGTCATCGCCGACCACGACTTCTTCGATGAACTCCGCGGACGGGCTCGCCGAACCTCGGATGGGTGACCGGGTGCGCGTCGTCCTCCGGGACCTCGCCCGCCGCGACATCGAGGAGTCGATCGACTGGTACCGCGACAACGTCGACGCGGACACCGCCCTGGCCTTCGTCGCCGCCCTCGACGCCGCCCTGGATCACGCCAGCGCGCGTCCCCGCACGGGCTCGCCGCGGTACGCGACCGAACTCGAACTCCCGGGGCTGCGATCCTGGCTCCTCGACGGCGTTCCCCAGCTCGTCTTCTATGTCGAGCGCGACGACCACGTGGACGTGTGGCGCGTCATGCACGCCCACCGCGACATCCCCTCCTGGCTGCTCGAACCCGAAACATCTCCAGACGACGAGGCCTGAGCGTCGGCAGCAGTCATTGGGGAATCCAGATCTTTGCAGACCACTTGGGGATCAGTTTCGGGGAAAGTCGACAGCGACTGCAATTCGATCTGGACTCGGGCCCGCTGTCGGAGGCCCTGTGGGCCCGGTTCGGACGTCTTGGCCCACACCTGACTGGCCGAGGATCGTGTTGCCCTGGAGATCGCCGGCCCGGCCCTCACTGACGACCAGCGGGACTGACCCCGGTTTGGTTGACATCTAGCGTGAGCCGCAGGCTCACGGGAAGGATGTCTGATGCCGAAGCACTACCCCAGCTGGGGCCAAGGATGCGATCATCCGCCGTCTCGCCTCTGAGCGACACTGCAGCACTGCAGCGCGTCGTCGTCGCCTCATCCGCACCGTTGCGGTGCGACATGATCGGCCAGGCGCCGACGCATCCGCCAGGCAGTCTGCCGCGGAAGGTGACCCACGACGTAGACCCCACGGGCCAGGCGCCGAACCCGGCCCCGCGCCACCTCCCAGCGCAACGCGTCCGAGACAGCCTTGCTCGGGCGTCCGCGGGTCACATACCCCTCACGTTCGAGACCAGCGACCAGATCGGCCACCGCGAGTACTGATCCGGCCTGCCGAAGCGTGAGCAGGAGGAACGACCGCAACAGGTAGCCGGTCAGCACGATCGTGTGAGCCTCGTCCTGTGGCCCAGTCGTCGTCATGGTCGACAGGATGGCAGTTCACGTCGAGTCCGACCGAGGCTGTCCACAAGCGGTTTCGGTGGCCACGACATTGTCGCTGTGAGGCGAGACGGACACACCCTGCCGCCCACCACGCCACCAGCGGGAGTGCGCTCCAGACGGGCGATGATCCTTGGATATCACCACTCCCGGCCGAGGGTGTCAGCGCGCTCGTCGTTCAGGCGATCTGGCAGCGGGAGCCGGGGTCGAGCCCCCCGTCCTCCTGCGCGGCGCGGGTGGTCGTGGTTGGCGGTCCGGGCGGTGTTCTGGTCCACGGCGTCTCCTTCGGGTTGTACTGAACCAGGTCGCGACCGTCGACCGCAGGGTCTTCAACGAGCCGTGCCTGACCCCGGCCTCATTGCGTGCCCGGGTGAACGCGCGTTTCGCAGCAGCCGATCCTGACGCACCGCGGTGTTCAACGGACCGCATCGATCTCGAACCTGCCGGTGCCCAACCGGATCCCACGTCTGGACCCCGGAAGTTTGGCAGCAGTTGGGCAGCAACCCTGTGGGCAACGTTGCTGCAAGACGATTCGACCATCCTGAAATGCAAGAAACCGGCCGCAAGGGCCGGTTTCTCGTTGTGCGCCGCCAGGGACTTGAACCCCGAACCTGCCGGTTAAGAGCCGGATGCTCTACCAATTGAGCTAGCGGCGCAGGCTGCGGTCGGGAACGGTACTGCTCGTACCGCCCGACCGCGAACACGCGGACGGTGGCCACCCGAGGGTTCGTGGGGTGGCTGAGGGGACTTGAACCCCCGGCCTTCTGGATCACAACCAGACGCTCTAACCAAGCTGAGCTACAGCCACCAAGCGACCCGGACCAGAAACGCCCGGGCGCGACCGCCGA
>JAGXFT010000021.1 GCA_024637135.1 Nitriliruptorales bacterium
ATCGACTGGGGTGACGGCACCCTGTCGGCGGGGACGGTGGACCAGGCGTCTGGGGGTGTGACGGGTGATCACGTCTACACGGCTGCGGGGGTCTACACCATCGAGGTGTGTGTGACCGATGACGACGGCGCCACCACCTGCGACACGGTGGACGTGACGGTGGAGGCGACCCCGAACGAGCCGCCCACCATCGAGCCGGTCCCGAATGTCGTCATCGACGAGGGCCAGTCAGCGACCGTGAACCTCGTGGTCAACGACCCCGAGGGACAGCCGGTGTCGGTCACCGTCCAGGGACTTCCCTCGTTCGTCACGTTCGACGACACGACGCTGCAGATCGTCGTGTCTCCGGGCTTCGACCACGCCGGGCTGTACGGACCGGTCGTCGTCACGGCCTCGGACGGGGCACTCGAAACCAGCATCTCCTTCGACATCGTCGTCCAGGACGTCAACCGCGGCCCGTCGATCACGGTTCCTGGCGACCTCGTCGTCCAGGCGGAGCGTCCGGACGGCACGATCGTCGACTTCGAGGCAACGGCCAGCGACCCCGACGATGGCCCGCTGCCGACCACCTGCGAGCCACCCAGCGGGACCGAGTTCCCGCTCGGGCTGACCACCGTGACCTGCACGGCCGTGGACGCCGCTGGCGTGGGTGTGAGCGACTCGTTCCGTGTCCGCGTAGAACTCGCGACGAAGACCTTCGACGGGTTCGCGGACGACGTAAAGGCACTGAAGCTCCCGAAGGGTACGGCCAATCCGCTTCTCGCCAAGATCGAGCAAGCCAAGCGCAAGTTCGGTGAGGGCCAGGTCACGGATGCGGTCAAGCAACTCGAGCACCTCATCGACCAGGTCGGGCGTGATGACGGCAAGAAGCTCAACGCGGCGGAGGCAGCCGAGATCCGGCGCTTGACCCAGATCCTCATCGACCACATGCGGGGGATGCTCGACCCGTCGTAACGGGCACCCCGGCCACCCGCCAATCCCTCCGCAGCGGGAGCCCGGACCGCACGACGCGTCGCCTGGACGGCCGACAACGCCAATTGGCCCGTCGGTCAGCGCGGGTCGGGCTGCAGGTCGAGCGGCAGACGGCTCTCATCTGGACGGCGAAGACGACGCTTGATCGAGCAGTCGGATCAGCATCCTGCGAACCTCGGTTTGACCACGCTCGCCCAGCGTGGCCGTGATCTGGCGTTGCAGTTCGGTGATGATCTTCTCGTCGTCGTCAAGACATCGCTGGCCAGCCTCGGTGAGCATGACCAGCTTGGCACGGCCGTCCGTGGGGTCAGGCGTCCGGGCGACATACCCCATTGTTGTCAGCACCATCCACATCCTCCTCGACATGGGCGTCGGCCTGTTCCCGATCAAGCATGACCTCTCATTCGCGGAGGGGGCAACCCTGCTGCTCGTGACCGCTCGTCCAGGTCTGGTGGTGCATCTCGCTGGTGGCGGGGTCGCACGGCGATGGCGGGGGCCTCGCGAGCGTCGTGGTCCTGGCGCTTGGCTGGACGACGCTGACCAACGGCTCGGCGATCGTGTTCTGCCCACCGGTCTGCCCAGACGCCGCCCCGCTGACCGACGTCGCGCACGTCGGGAGCATCGTGCTGGGCGTCGTGGCGGCGCTCGTCACCATCTGGACGCTGTCGCGACGCAGACTCCGACTGAGCTGGGTCTTTGCCCGCTGGCGCCCTGGTGCTGCTCGTGGCGACGATCGTGGACCTGGCCAGCGCTGGACTGGACTGACGCGTCCAGCAAGGTCCGGGCGAACTGGTGTCCAGTTGTCGTCGTGAGACGGAGAAGCGTTGGACAGCCGGCCGGACACCGTCGTCGATGTTGGCCTGCTTGACCCACGTGCGCAGCGACTCGGCACCGACACCCATCTGTTCGGGGCCAGCTCCTTGCGCAGCTGGCTGACCATCCGCACCGTGCGGGCCTTCCTCGCCGAGCACGAATCCGGCGACACGGAGCCCGACCGTGGCCACGTGGGCGGCAGGAGAATGGCGAGGTGCACGTTCCTGGCCCGGGAACCAGTCCTTCCGCGCTGACCGTCGATCCCGACGCACCCGACGAGGCACGGACGTTGCGGTTCGGCCGCGAAGGCGAGATCGCGACGCTCCTGGAGGCGGCCGGGTTCGAGGAGGTGGTCGAGACGACCTTGCACGCGGCCGGGCAGACCGACGAGGCACTCATGTTGCAAGCCCGGGCCGCCGAGCGCTTCGCGGGCGTGGGCGACGACCCCATGACGAGCCCGGAGATCTGGCGGCTCGTGGATTGGTGACACCGCCGTGCGCGAGGTCAGCCGATCGTGGGCACGGGCCGGGCGCGTAGCATCGGCCGGGCCGTCGAGGGAGGGTGCTGTGGGGGAGCTGCGTGACGCGGTCGCGAGCGCGGCCGCCGTTCGCGACGGCTCGCGCACGGTGCGGGGCTTGGTGGACGACGCCATCGCCCGGGCCGAGGCCGTCGACCCGGTCGTGCACGGGTTCGTGGTCCCGACCCCGGAGGCGGCCCGGGCGGCGGCGGACGCGCTCGACCAGCGCATCGCGGCACGGGGCGTCGACGACCTGCCGGCGCTGGCCGGCGTGCCCAGTGCGGTCAAGGACCTCTCCGACGTGGCCGGCGTGCCCAGCCGCTACGGGTCCCGTGCCGTCACCGGCCACGTCCCCACCGCGAACGGCCGCGAGGTCGACCAGTTGCTCGCCACGGGACTGGTCAGCCTGGGCAAGACCGCCACGCCCGAGTTCGGTTTCGTGCCCACCACCGAGCCCCTGTTCGGCGATCCGACCCGCAACCCGTGGAACCTCGACCACTCGTCCGGGGGCTCGTCCGGTGGGGCAGCGGCCGTGGTGGCCGCCGGGGTGGTCCCCATCGCCCATGCCACCGACGGGGGCGGCTCGATCCGCATCCCGGCCGCGATCAACGGCCTGGTGGGGCTCAAGCCCACCGTCGACCGCCACCTCCGCATGGCCAAGATGGACCACCTGCCGGTCCCGATCTCGGTCAGCAGCGTCGTCACCCGGACCGTCCGCGACACCGCCGCGTTCCTGGCCGCCGCCGAGCGTCACCACCGCAACACCGACCTGCCGGCGATCGGGTCGGTCCTCGGGCCCGCGGAGCGCCGGGTGCGCGTCGGGGTGGTGGTGAACGGCCCGAACGTCGCGACGGCGGCGCCGGTCGTCGCGGCGGTGGGCGCCACCGCCGACCGACTCGCCGACCTGGGCCATGCCGTGGTCGACGTCGACCTGCCCTTCGACGACCGCCTGGGCGACGACTTCATCCTGTACTGGGCCACCCTGGCCCTGTTGACGCGCACGACCCTCGGGCGCAGCCTGCCGGACCACTTCGTCGCGGCCGACCTCGACCCGTTCACCGCGGGGCTGGCCGAGCATGCCCGCGCCAACCTTGCCCGGATCCCGTTGGCGGTGCGTCGCCTGCGTCGGACCGACCGCGACTACCGCGCCATGTTCACCGACGTCGACGTCCTGCTGACCCCGGTCCTGGCCGTGACCACCCCGCCCCTGGGGGAGTGGCGTCCGGACCAGTCCTTCGACGACCTCGCGCCGCGCCTGATGGACGCCGTCCAGTTCACGCCGATCCAGAACATCACCGGGGCACCGGCCATCGCCGTGCCGGCCGGCCAGCACGAGGGCCTGCCGATCGGGATCCAGTTGGCCGGCCTGCACGGCGACGAGCGCACCCTGTTGGAACTGGCCTATGCGCTGGAGGCGGTGGCACCGTGGCCGCTGGTCGCGCCGTCCGTGACCGTCGAATCCGCTGCCGACCCCGTCGAGTGAGCGCACCGGGCCCACATGCGGGGCTGATGCGCACGCTCGAGCGTCCAGTGGGGCGGCCGGCGTCGATCCACCGGGCCGGGTCGGGCGAACTCAGCGGAGGGCGTCGCAGGCGGCCAGGATCGCTTCGGGGGTGGCCGGGGCACCCAGCGGTGGGTCGACGCGCCCGTCCGCCAGGCTCGCGACCGCGTCCTTGATGGCGCACCAGGCCGAGATCGCCAGCATCAACGGGGGCTCGCCGACCGCCTTGGAGCGGTAGACCACGTCGGCGAGGTTGACCGAGTCGGGCACCAGTCGGACGTTGAACCGCGCGGGCGTGTCGGCGATCGCCGGGATCTTGTAGGTCGACGGCCCGGTGACGGTCGGGCGTCCGTCGTCGGCCCAGTGCAGTTGCTCGGTCGTCAGCCACCCCAGGCCCTGCACGAACCCGCCCTCGACCTGGCCGGTGTCGATCGCGGGGTTGATCGAGCGTCCGACGTCGTGGAGGAGGTCGGCCGCCAGGACCCGCATCTCGCCCGTCAGCGTGTCGACCACGACCTCGCTGACCGCCGCGCCGTAGGCGTAGTAGAAGAACGGGTGGCCGGACCCGGTCGAGCGGTCGTAGTGGATGTCGGGGGTGGCGTAGTGGCCGGTGGCCGACAGCGGGACCCGGTCCATGTAGGCCGCATGCGCGACGTCGGCGAAGTCCAGCGCGACCCCGTCGACGGTCACGACGTCGTCGGCGAAGGTGATCGCGTCGGCCTCGACCCCGTCACGCTCGGCCAGCCACGAGGTGATGTTGTGGCGCAGTTCGCGGGCCGCGAACTGCGCCGCCATCCCGTTCAGGTCGGTGCCGGCCGACGCGGCGGTGGGGGAGGTGTTGGGGACCTTGTCGGTCCGGGCGGCCGAGATCCGGACCCGGTCGACCGACACCCCCAGTTCGCTGGCCACCACCTGCGCGACCTTGACGAACAGCCCCTGGCCCATCTCGGTGCCACCGTGGTTGAGGTGGATCGAGCCGTCCTTGTAGACGTGCACCAACGCACCGGCCTGGTTGAGGTGCGTGACCGTGAAGGCGATCCCGAACTTGACCGGCGTCAACGCGATGCCGCGACGCAGCACGGGGGAGGTGGCGTTGAAGGCCGCGATCTCGGCCCGGCGAGCCTCGTAGTCCGCGGTCACGGCCACCTCGTCCATGACCTCGGCGATGATGTTGTCGGTGACCTGTTGGCCGTAGTGGGTGGTGTCCCGGCCGTCGCCGGCCTCCGGTGGCGAGTACCGGTTGCGACGCCGCACCTCCAACGGGTCGAGGCCACGGTGGCGGGCGATCGCCTCGATCACCGACTCGGCCACCAGCATCCCCTGCGGACCTCCGAAGCCCCGGAACGCGGTGTTGGACACGGTGTTGGTCGCGACCGTGTGCCCCGTCACCCGCACGTCCGGGGCGAAGTAGCAGTTGTCGACGTGGAACTGGGCCCGATCCACCACGCCCTCGGACAGGTCGACCGAGTGTCCGGCGTTGCCGACCAGGTCGGTGGCCAGTCCCAGGATCCGTCCCTCGTCGTCGAACCCGACCTCCCATTTTCCCAGGAAGTCGTGGCGCTTGCCGGTGGTGACCATGTCGTCGTGGCGGCGCAGGCGCATCCGGGCGGGTCGGCCGGTCGCGCGTGCCACCAGCGCGGCCAGCACGGCGGTCTGGGCGGACTGGGTCTCCTTGCCACCGAAGCCACCCCCCATGCGGCGGACCTCGACCGTCACCGACTTCATGTCCAGTCCCAGCACGCGGGCGACCAGGTGCTGCATCTCGGTGGGGTTCTGGGTCGAGGAGGTGACGTGCAGGTCGCCGTCCTCGCCGGGCACCACGCGGGCGACCTGGCCCTCGAGGTAGAAGTGTTCCTGGCCGCCGATGTGCAGGTCGCCGGACAGGCGGTGGGGTGCGTCGGCGATCGCCCGGTCGGCGTCCCCGCGCTGCTGGGTGTGGGTCGGGCGGAGGTGGTCACCGCGTTCGTATGCGGCCGCGAGGTCGAGGCTGGGCGCGGTCGGCTCGACGTCGACCACCACGGCCCGAGCGGCCCGGCGGGCGATCGCGAGGTCGGTCGCGGCCACCACGGCGACGACCTGGCCGTGGAAGCTGATCGTGTCGGCGGCCAGCAGGGGATCGCGGTCGTACACCGGTGCGGTGTCGTTGACGCCGGGCACGTCGGCCGCCGTCCAGGCCCCGACGACGCCGGCCATGGCGGTCGCGTCGGTGGTGTCGATCGAGCGGATGGTCCCGGCGGCGACCGTGGCGAGCACCGGTGCCAGGTGGACCTCGTTGGCCAGTGCCGGCAGGTCGTCGGTGTAGGTGGCGCGCCCGGTCACGTGCAGGTGGGCGCTGTCGTGGGGGAGCGCGGCCCCCATCCCGGTCGTGTGCAGGCCGGGGGCGGTCGTCGCGCTGCGGGAAGGTGCCGGCGCGCCATCGGCGGTGTGGTCGGCGGGCGCGGTGCCCGGGGTGTCCCGGTCGCCCTCGCCCGGCGCGCGGTCCCGCACTCGCTCCAGCATGTCGGCCCGTTCGACGGTGACCGCCAGCCTACTGACGGGCCCTCGGTCGACCACCTCGGCCCGAGCGGCCGGGACGGGGCGCCTGTACGGATCAGGTCAGGAGCGACAGGTGGACGGTGCGGGTCGGGTTGTCGACGTTGGTGTCGACCAGCACGACCGACTGCCACGTGCCGAGCAACGGCCGCCCGCCGTGCACCGGGATGGTGGTCTGCGGCGCGACGAACGCGGGCAGCACGTGGTCGGCACCGTGGCCCGGCGAGCCGTGCCGGTGTCGCCAGCGGTCGTCGCGCACCAGCACGTCGTCGAGCACCGTCGACAGGTCGTCCTCGGTCCCGGCGTGGAGTTCGAAGATCGCGATGCCGGCGGTCGCGTGGGGGACGAACACGTGGAGCAGGCCGTCGCCGCCGATGTCGCGTGCGAACGAGCGGATCTCGGTCGTGAGGTCGGTGAAGCGGTCACGACCGGTGGTGATGGTCAGGCTGGCATGGTGCACGTGGACCTCGGTGCTCGGGGGTGGTCGGCCGGGACGCCGGCCTCGACGACGGGCCGGCCGCGTGGCGCCGACTCCCGGGACGAGTGTGCGCGAGCCGCCGGCCGCATGCAGGACCAACGGGAGTCGGTCGGGGGGTCGGTTCGTGCCGGTAGTGTTCGCGAGCCGCGGTCGTGGCCGTGCACGGCCGGCATGGCCGGCATGGCCGGCATGGCCGACGTGGCCCCGGCGAGGCAGGAGCAGGAAATGGCGGTGGTGTTGGCGCTGGGGTCGTCGCTGGCCTGGGGGGTCGGGGACTTCCTGGGCGGCCGGGTGGCGGCTCGCGCACCGGCGCTGACCGTCACCGTCGCCACCCAGTTCGTGGGCCTGTTGTTCGTGCTCGTGCTGACGCCGTTGACCGGTGGCGTGCCGTCGAGCGCGGCGCTGGGCATCGGCGCACTGGCCGGCGTGCTGGGCGGGTTCGGGCTGGTCGTGTACTTCCGCGCCCTCGCGATCGGGCCGATGGGTGTCGTCGCCCCGTTGTCGGGAGCCGTCGGCGCCATGATCCCGGTCACGGCCGGCCTGCTCGGCGGCGAGCGGGTCGGGCCGCTGGCGTTGCTTGGCATCGTGGCCGGCCTGGCCGCGGTCGTGCTGTCCACGATCGATCCCGGTGCTGCGCCGTCTGCCGGTGTCACACGACCGCGGTCGGTGCTGGCGCGGGCGCGTGGTCGTGCGTCCGCAGGGGCGCTGGGACCGAGCCTGGCGTTGCTCGCCGGGGTCATGTTCGGGCTGTTCTTCGTGCTGCTCGACCGCACGCCCTCAGGCTCCGGGCTGTGGCCGCTGGTCGGGGCGCGGCTGGCAAGTGTGCCGCTCCTGGGGGTGGTGGCGCTGGTCCGGCGGCGGACGTGGCCGGACCGGGCCGACGCCGGCCAGGTGGCGGCGTCGGGGATGCTGGACTCGGGCGCGAACGCGTTGTTCCTGTTGGCCACCCGGACCGGGCTGTTGACCCTGACGGGCCTGCTGTCGTCGCTCTACCCGGTCGTGATCGTGGTCCTGGCGCGCCAGGTCCTGGGTGATCGACTGGCGCGCGTGCAGGCAGCCGGGGTCGTGCTGGCCCTGGTCGCCGTCGCCCTGGTCACCATCGGCTGACGCCGTCCCCGCGCGGTCGGGCGACGGGTGTCAGCGTCGGAACAGACGCGTGAAGAACCCGTCCCCGCCCGTGGCCTCGTCCTCCGGTGGGCAGGTGCAGCGGTCCGCGGCGGGGACGTTGCGCAGCACCTGGTCCACGTGCTGGCCGCACCCCGCCCACGTCGCCTTGCCGCAGGTGGAACAGGTCACGCGTCGGCACATGGGTCATCCTCGGACGAGCGGCGGTGGGTCGGTCCGGCAAATGTACGGACATGTCCGCGTCATGTCAGGTCGGGTCCGCCGGCCGGCTGGCCCGCGGCGGTCGGGGCTCAGGCGGTGCCGATGACCTCTACCAGGCGCGCCGCGAAGTCGTCGGGGGCCTGGGCGAACCCGACGTGTCCGCCGGGGAACATGACGGGGTCGAGGTCGAGCGCGTCCGCGAGTGCTCGCGACGTGCGGTCGCACAACTCACCCGCCGAGTCCTGCCCGATGCCGACCATGATGCGCACCGGACCGTCGCGCAGGCGTGGCAGGTCCGGGGTCCAGAACGTCGTCGGAATCTCCATGTTGGCGAACGAGAACCACTCGTCGGCCGCGTCCTGCTCGGACGGTTCGCCACCGAACATGTGGTCGAAGACCTCGTCGGGGAGGTCGATGTCGGCGGATTCCATGAACATGCGCCACGCGAGCACGCGGTCACCGTCGAGGTAGGTGCGGACCATGCGTTCGGTGTCGGCCCGCAGCACGTCGGTGTCGGGCACCAGCTCTGCCAGGGGTGGCTCGTGCGCGACGACCGTGTCGACGAGGTCGGGACGGCGCTGGGCCAGGGCCAGGGCGCTGACCGCGCCGCCGCTGGACGCGAACAGGGCCGATGCGTGGACGTCGAGGTGGTCCAGCACCGCCGCCACGTCGTCGGCTCGGCGGTCGGGATCGACG
>JAGXFT010000199.1 GCA_024637135.1 Nitriliruptorales bacterium
GAAGTTCACGTACCAGCCGTAGGCCACCGCGGGGTGCTCGCCGGCGCTGCTGTCGATGGCACCCGACGCGAAGCCCTGCAGGGCCGCACCGCCACGCATCCAGCCATCACTGGTGACCTTGCCCCAGCCCGCCACGATCCATTCATACCCCAGGTACAGGCGCACGAGCAACCAGAAGATGGATGCGGGTCCGGTCTCGGCGAACAGGCGTCGCGCCAGCGCCGACTCCTCGACGATCGGTGGGTTCACGGTGGCGGTGCTCATGGTGGTCTCCTGCGTCGATCGACCCGTGCGGATCACTGGTCCCAGCGTGTCCCCGTGCATCGGCCGAGAGGGTGGAGAAGGGCCCGCGTGTCGGGCCCGATGGTCCCGACACGGGTGGGACGAGCCCTCTCACCGGAACGGGTGCCCCCACGGGTCGCCGGGGGTCAACTGGCGGGTGCCTCCTCGACGATCATCGCCGTCAGCATCCCGAACATGGAGCCGTCGGCGCGCTTGACGTGGCTCAGGATGTGGCAGTGCCACACCCACGTCCCGGGCTGCTCGAGCTCGTAGACGACCGTGTAGCGCTCGCCGGGCGCGACGTTGAGCGTGTCCATGTAGTACGGGCTGTCCAGCACGTAGCCGTCCTTGGCGATGACCAGTCCGTCCTGGTTGTGCAGGTGCATGGGGTGGGCCATCAGGCCCTCGTTGTAGTAGTGGACGATGACCTTGTCGCCGCTGGTGTAGGAGTAGGCCTCGGTGGCCGGGAAGGACTTGCCATTGAGGGTGAACCCCAGCGATCCGGCGTCGTTGGTGACCATCACGATCTCGTCGACGACCCCGTCGATGCCGGCCAGGTCGGCGTAGTCACCGATGATCATCGACCCGGCCAGGCCGTTGAGGACCTGGTGCAGGCTCATGTGGTGGGAGTGGTACATCATCACCGACGGCTGGTCGGCGGTGAAGGGGTAGTCCATGGTCTCGCCGACCGCGATCGGGTCCTGGGCGACGTAGGTCACGCCGTCGATGGCGAAGTCGTGGTCACGCAGCCCGTGGGGGTGGATGCTGGTGCCCTCGTCGTCGAGGTTGTTGGTGACCCGGATGATGACGTCGTCACCGATGTCGGCCTTCATGGTCGGCCCCGGGATCTGGCCGTTGTAGGCCAGCGCGTCCACGACCTTGCCCGGTTCCACCTCCCATTCCACCTCGTCGACGGTCAGTTCGAACAGCTTGGTCCCGTCGTCCATGATGGTCGGTTCGAGCACCTGGGCACCCTTGCCCTCGGTCTCGGCCGGGAAGGCGGCCAACGAGTCCTGCATGGCCTGTTCCATGTCTGCCGAGGACGGCATCGCCATGGCCGTGTCGCCATCCCCGTGGTCCATGCCCGCTGCGGTCCCCTCACTGCTGTCCGCTGCGACCGACCCCTCGGCGCTGACCGTGAAGGTGCCGGCCATGCCCGACGACTCGTGCCCGGCGATGGTGCACAACCACTCGTAGGCCCCGGGCGGCAGCGCACTGACGTCCAGGGCCGCCGTCCTCCCCACGTCGATGTCGCCGGTCCCCAGCCCTTCGCCGCGAACGGAGAGGTTGTGCACGATCTGGCCGTCGTTGGCCACCTCGAACACCGATCCGAGCGGGACGGGCTCCGCTGCCGCGTCGATCGAGTACTCCGTCAGCGCCACCGCGACCGCGGTGGGTGCGCCGGCGGCAACCGCGGACGCGTCGGCGGTGTCACCTGCGGCACTGGCAGGAGTCGGGGCGGCGACCGGTGCGGCCCCCATCCGAACGGTCATCGCCATCCCGGAGGCGAACAGGGCCACGATCACGGCGAACCCCGCCATGACGAAGGCCAGGATGGAGGCGGTGGACGTGCTGGTGGACTGGATGCTCACGGACGACGACCTTGGTCGGAGGACGGTGAAGGTCGACCGCTCGGGCCGACGCCCTTCATCGTGGGTGCCCGGACCGCCTGGGTGGGCTGGATCCGGCCCCATCCGACCGGGCCGACCGACCCCCCGTGGTCGGGACCGCCCGTGGGCCCGATGGATGTGGGCCGTGTGGCCCTGTCGGCCGTTCCGGTGACGGGGGTCTGCTGCCCGGACACGGCCGAGCACCAACCGCGCTCGCCGACATCGCTTCACGGAGGCAGTCATGAAGGCACTCGTCTACCACGGACCCAACGACATGGCGTGGGAGGAGGTCGCGGAGCCCAAGATCAAGGACTCCACCGACGCCGTCGTCCAGATCGACACCACCACCATCTGCGGGACGGACCTGCACATCCTCAAGGGTGACGTCCCCGCCGTCACCGACGGGCGCATCCTTGGCCACGAAGGCGTGGGCGTGGTCACGGAAGTCGGCTCGGACGTCGACGACATCGAAGTCGGGGATCGCGTCATCGTGTCCTGCATCAGCAAGTGCGGGAGCTGCGAGTACTGCGAGGCCGACATGCCGTCGCACTGCCAGAACCTGGGCGGCATCGGCTGGGTCTTCGGCCACCTGATCGATGGCACCCAGGCCGAGTACGTGCGGGTGCCGTTCGCCGACAACGGCCTGATCAGGCTGCCCGACGGCGTCACCGCCGAACAGGGCGTGATGCTCAGCGACATCCTCCCGACCGGCTATGAGATCGGCGTCCTGTACGGCGATGTGTCCGAGGGTGACGTCGTGGCCGTGGTCGGCGCCGGCCCGGTCGGCCTGGCCGCGATCATGACCGCCGGCACGCGTGGCGCCAGCCGCATCATCGCCGTGGACGGCAACGCGTTCCGACTGGACACCGCGCGGGAGTTCGGCGCCACCGACACGATCAACATTGACGAGGTCGACGACGTGGGCGCGGCGCTGCGGGAACTGTCCGACGACGGCCTGGGGGTCGACGTGGCCATCGAGGCGGTGGGTGTCCCGGCGACCTTCCAGACCTGCCTCGATGCCATCCGCCCGGGCGGCCGGGTCGCCAACGTGGGCGTGCACGGGGAACCGGTGGAGTTCCCGATCCAGGACCAGTGGATCAACAACATCACCATCACCACGGGACTGGTGAACGCGGTGACGACCGAGACCCTCCTCGGCGAGATCCAGTCCGGTGCCATCACGCCGGAGAAGTTCACCACCCACCGCTTCGCCCTCCACGAGATGGTGGAGGCCTACGACGTGTTCGCCAACGCCGTCGACCACGACGCCCTGAAGGTGGTCCTGACCGCCGAGTAGGCGAGAGCTCGACCGACGGGACACCCCGGCTGGGGTGTCCCGTCACTCGCTGCCGGTGGTGGCCTCCGCCACGAGTTGTGCGTACAGGTGCTCGGTGTCCTCGCGTCCGCACAACTGCGTGCCGGGCGTCATCACGGCGGCGGCCCCGGCGGCCACGCCGTACCGGACGGCGTCGACCAGCGTCATGCCCCGCGCGAGTCCGAGCGTGATTCCTCCCACGGTGCTGTCCCCGGCGCCGATCTTGCTGGCGATGGGAACAGTCGGAGAGCGGACGTGCGCGGTGACGTCGTCGGTGACGAGGACGACGCCGCCAGCCCCCAGGGAGACGACGATCGCCTCGATGCGGGTCCGTCCGAGCAGGTCTCTCGCGGCGTCGATGACGTCGCGGTCGTGGCCCAGTTCGCGGTCGACCAGTTGGCTGAGCTCGCGCAGGTTGGGCTTGACGAGGTGGATGGGTGCGTCCCCCGTCGTGAGGGCGTGCAGGGCCGGGCCCGAGGTGTCGATGATCACCCGCGTCGGTCGGTCGGCAAGGCGGGCCGCCACGCGGACGAAGAAGTCGGCGGGGACGCCCGGAGGAAGGCTGCCGCTCGCGACGAGGTGGCCGGGTGCCGGGTCGAGCCGACCCAGCTCCTCCAGGACACCTTCCCATTCGCCGCGGGCCACTGCCGGTCCCGGCATGAGGAACCGGTACTGGTTGGTGGTGGCCTCGTCGAAGACGGTGAGGCTCTCGCGCGTCTCGCCCTCGATGGCCAGGCACCGCTGGTCCAGGTGCTCGTGACGGAGGAGTCGCTGCAGGGCCTGGCCGTTGGTGCCGCCGCTGACGTGGAGGAGCAGTGAGTCGCCACCGAGTTTGTGGATGGCACGTGAAACGTTGACCCCGCCCCCTCCCGGCTCGGTCCGGAGCGCGTCGCATCGGAGCTTGTGCTCGGCCATGACGAGCTTCGTCCGTGTGCCCTTGTCCAGGGCGGGGTTCATGGTGAGGGTCACGATCGCCGTCATGCGGAACCCCGGCCGGCGGCGTCCACGAGGAGGTGGTGGATGGCCATGCGCACCCGGTGTCCGATGCCGGGCACGTGGCGACGGTGAGCGCGGGCCGGCACCGAACCCCCCGTCATCCGGCAATCGTGCCGGGCGCGCCGACCAACTCCTCCAACCGGCGTGTCACCTCATCGATGAACCTCTGGGTGGTGGCCTCGGCGATGCGATGGGCAGCCACGGCGTCGATGGCCTCACCCAGTGGGCCGAGCGGCGGCGTGTAGCCACCGACCAGCGAGACGCGCACGAGCGGCGGTCGGATGGTGACCGATTCGACCTCGAGTTGCGCGTCCATCGTGGGGAACCACACGTGTCCGTGCGTCGCCCGCCACCGGATCGGGACGACGCTGCGCCGGACCTCGACCGGATCGAACTCGCCCAGTTCGACCTGGATCTCCCGCCCGAGACCCAGCCTTCCGAGGCGGACATGCAGGTTTCCCCCGGCGGTCCGTGCATGCGCCGCGGACACGTCCGTGGCGTCCTGCAGGAGTCGTTCCGGGTCGCCTGCCAACACCGCGATCGCATCGTCGAAGTTGACGGCGGCGTGGCTCTGGCCGTGGACGCGGTGGGTCATGGGTCTCTCCTTGCCCGCTGCTCGTTCAGGCGGCGGGCCTGTCCGTGGGGCGTGCGCGATCGACGGGAACGGTCGTGGTGCGTCTATCGCCCCTCACCGGTCGACATCCGGATCGGTCGCCAGGGCGGCGTGGGCCGCGGCCAGTCGGGCCACCGGGATCCGGAACGGCGAGCAGGACACCTCGTCGAACCCGAGCCGCTGGAAGAAGTCGATGGAGACGGGATCGCCCCCGTGCTCGCCACACACCCCGATGTCGACCGTGGGGTTCGCTGCCCGCGCCGCGGTCACGGCCAACGAGACCAGGTGGCCCACCCCCTCGACGTCGATGGTGGCGAACGGGTCGTCCGGCAACAGTCCGTCGCTGAGGTACAGGGGCATCAGCCGGGCCTCGACGTCGTCCCGGGAGAACCCGAAGGTCATCTGGGTGAGGTCGTTGGTGCCGAAGGACAGGAAGTCGACGTGGCTGGCGATCGCGCCGGCGACCACCGCCGCACGGGGCGTCTCGATCATCGCCCCCACCTTCCAGTCGAAGGGCGCGCCAGTGGCCGGCAGGACCTCGTCGGCCACTGCGCGCACCGCCGCGATGGCGGCAACCAGTTCGGACTCGGTGGCGACCAGCGGCACCATGATGCGAGGCTTCGGGTCACCGCCAGCGGCCGCACGGGCCATCGCCGCGTCGAGGAGCGCTCGCACCTGGGTGGCGTACAGCCGCGGTCGCAACAGTCCCAACCGCACACCCCGGATCCCCATCATGGGATTCTCCTCGTGCCAGGCTCGCACGGCGGTCAGCTCACGCTCGTCGTCGGCATCGAAGTCCCCACGCGCCTGGTCCACCAGCAGCCCACTGAGGTCGGGCAGGAACTCGTGCAACGGCGGGTCCAGCAGGCGCACCGTGACGGGCAGCCCGTCCATGACCTCCAGCAACTCGGTGAAGTCCTCGCGCTGGAGCAGGTACAGCTCCTGCATCGCGGCCACCTCGTCGGCGTCGGCGGTGGCCAGGATCGCCCGTCGGACCAGGGGCAGGCGCGTGCCCAGGAACTGGTGCTCGGTGCGGCACAGCCCGATCCCCGTCGCACCACCGGTCCGGGCCACCGAGGCGTCGGGGGCCATGTCGGCGTTGGCCCACACCTCCATGTCACGGACGTCGTCCGCCCATTCCAGGAGGCGATCGAGTTCCTTCGGCGTGTCCGGTGCCACCACGGGGACCCGACCCGCCACCACCTGGCCGGTCGAGCCGTCGATCGAGATCACGTCCCCGGCGTGCACGGTGGTGTCGCCCACCCGGAACAGGGCCTGGTCGTCGTCGATCTCGACGTCTGCCGCCCCGCACACGGCGGGTGTGCCGATTCCTCGTGCGACCACGGCCGCATGGCTGACCAGTCCGCCCCGGCTGGTCAGCACCCCCGTGGCCGCAACCAGGCCATGCAGGTCCTCGGGAGAGGTCTGGGTGCGGACGAGCACGACGTCGTCGCCGATCGCGGCGCGCGCCTCGGCCTCGTCGGCGGTGAACACCACCTGGCCGGAGGCCGCGCCCGGTGAGGCCGGCAGGCCCGTCGTGAGCACGTCGAGGTCGACGTCGGGGTCGAACCGGGGATGCAGGAGCCGTTCGAGCTGGTCGGGGGTGAAGCGTCCCACGGCGGTGGCCGGGTCGATCAGCCTCTCGTCGACCATCTCGACGGCCATGCGCAGGGCCGCCCGCGCGCTGCGCTTGCCGACCCGCGTCTGGAGGATGAACAGTTCCCCTTCCTCGATGGTGAACTCGATGTCGCACATGTCCCGATAGCGCTGCTCGAGTCGCTCGAACACGCCGAGCAACTCGTCGTGGCAGGTGGGGAAGTGGTCGACGAGCCGCGCCAGCGGTTCGGTGTTGCGGATCCCGGCGACGACGTCCTCGCCCTGCGCCGACAACAGGAAGTCACCGAAGGGTCGGTGCTCCCCGGTGGCGGGATCGCGGGTGAACGCCACCCCGGTCCCGGATCCGGGACCGGTGTTGCCGAACACCATCGACTGCACGTTGGCCGCCGTGCCCAGGTCGTCATCGATGTGGTTGAGCCGTCGGTAGGTCCGTGCCCGCCGCCCGTTCCACGAGTGGAACACGGCCTCGATCGCCAACTGCAGTTGCTCCCACGGGTCCCACGGGAACGGCCGACCGGTGTGGTCGCGGATGGCCGCCTCGTAGGCCACGGCCACCTCCACCAGCGCCGCTTCCCCCAGCGCGCTGGAGTCGGTCACGCCGGCTGCCTCCAGGATCGGGCGGGCCGCCCGGGCCAGGACCTCGTCGGGGACGCCCAGCACGACCTGGCCGAACTGGTCGAGCAGTCGACGGTGGGCGTCCCGCGCGAACCAGTTGCCGTGACGGGCGGCCAGCGCCGGGAGCGTGTCGGGGGTCAGGCCGATGTTGAGCACGGTGTCCATCATCCCCGGCATCGAGAACTTCGCGCCCGAACGGACCGACAAGAGCAACGGACGCTCGCGATCCCCGAAGGCCAGGTCACGGCTGTGTTCGATCCTGGTGACCGCCTCGCGAACCTCCGCCATCAGCCCGTCCGGACTGCGTCCCCCGTCGTCCATCGCCGCCTGGCAGGCGCGCGTGGTGATCGTGAAACCCGGCGGCACTGGCAACCCCATGCGGGTCATCTCGGCCAGGTTCGCGCCCTTGCCTCCCAGCAGGTCACGTTGGCTCGCATCACCGTCGTCGAACGACTGCACCCATTGCATGGCCATGGTGATGAACTCCTCGTTGTCGAGGTCAACGGACCGATGTCCCTGACCACATCGAGCGTCTCCGCCGGAGCCGCCGTCCGACAGGGCCGGTCGGGGCACCGGTTCCGCCGAAGGTCCCGGCGGGCCCCGGGATGGACACCACGGACGACGTCCCGGGGACGGCCACGAGTCGGCTCACGCAGGACGACGTGATCCCGCAGGAGTCGGGACCATCGGCCCCGCCGGACCGGGCCACCC
>JAGXFT010000200.1 GCA_024637135.1 Nitriliruptorales bacterium
CCGTTGGACCTCGCGGTCGACGTCCAGGGGCCACACCGTCGAGGGCGGGCCGCTGACGATGGTCGCGTTGGCGTGGCGGATGTGGGCGTTGACGGTGTCGACGATCGACCGGACGGCGGCCTCCGTGCGCGCCGTGGCGATCCGCCCGCGAGCCGCCTCGACGTCGCGCCGCAACTGCAGGGCCGGCGGGACCGCCACGAACTCCTCGTCGCGGAGCTTGCGCTTGATCCACCAGTCGCCGTCCCGCGGGCGGTGGAGGTCCGGCAACGGCTGGCCCTCCCCTGCCAGCCCCGTGAACTCGCCGCGGGCCTGCGCCTCGCGGATCTGGCGATCGGCGTAGGCCTCCCACGACCCGCCCGGTGGGGTGCGTGCCACCCGGTCCTCCCGTCTCGGTCCTCCCCAGTGAACCGGCTCCGCGCGAGCGGCGATGACCGGCGGTCGCGATCTGGGGTGGACCGAGGCGCTGGGCCGACGTGCGCCCAACGCACCACGGTCCTTGACACCGGCACCGTCGGTGAGCGACAGTCCCGGGACGCGTGACCTGCCTGGTCACCACGAACCGCAGGAGGGGCCCATGAAGACGCCGTTCATCGTCGTCGCGCCCTCCCGTGCGGCCTGCCTGCGTGCGTTTCGGTAACACCAACCGAAGTCGTCACGCGGGCCGCCCCCTCGGGCGGCCCGTTCGCATCTGACGCAGACCCACCGGTCCGACCATCACCCCGCCCCACGTGGGCACCAAATGACCAGGCAGCAGCATGATTCCCGTCCGGGCCTACCTCGCCCTCCTCACCACCTACCTGCGGCGCCACCGGGGCCGCATGGTCCTGCTCGGCCTGCTCGTGGCCGCCGACCTCGCCGTGCAACTGGCCATCCCCCAGGTCCTGCGCTCGGTCATCGACGGCGCCCTGGACGGCCAACCCGTCGATCGGCTCGGCCTGCTCGCCGGCATCGTGGTCGCCGCGGCCATCGCACACCAGGTCCTGGCTGTCGCCGCGACGTGGATCGCCGAGCAGGTCGGTTGGCGCGCCACCAACGACCTGCGCGCCGACCTGACCCGACACGTCCTGCACCTCGACCTCGGGTTCCACAAGCAACACCCGCCGGGCCACCTGATCGAGCGGGTCGACGGTGACGTGACCGCACTGTCCAACTTCTTCTCGGCGATGGTCGTGAAGGTGGTGGGCAACGGCATGCTGATCGCCGGGATCATGGTCCTGCTGCTGCGCGAGTCGTTGCTGGTGGGTGGCGTGATGACGCTGCTGTTGCTGGTCGGGCTGCTGGTGCTGGGACGCCTGCATGTCGTGGTCGTGCCGTGGTGGCGCGCCCACCGCGCCATCGCGGCCGAGACCTACGGCCAACTGGGCGAGCAGGTCGACGGGACCGAGGACATCGCCGCCAACGGCGCCCGGGACTTCATGCAGGAACGCTTCGCCGACCTGCTGCGACGCTGGATGCCGCTGGAGGTCCGGGGCTGGACCGGCTGGGCGCTGATGTGGTCGACCAGCGAGATCCTGCGGATCGCGATGCTGGTCGCCACGTTCGTGCTGGGGGCGCGCCTGCTCGGGCCGACCGGTCTGACGATCGGGACCGTCTACCTCGTCGTCCACTACGTCGAGATGATCGGCCACCCGTTGCACCAGATCCGCGAGGAGATGCAGGACCTGCAGAAGGCCGGCGCGGCGATCGACCGCGTGCGCGGACTGCTGGAACGCCCGTCAGCGCTGCCGGCAGCCGGGTCCACGGTGCTGCCCGCCGGACCGCTGTCGGTCGCCTTCACCGACGTCCACTTCGCCTACGACGACGCCGACGGTGGCGACGTGGACCGCGTCGACGCCGACGGCACCCGCCCGGATCGCGACGATCCCCACGGACCCACCCCGGTGCTGCACGACGTGTCCGTGTCGGTGGCGGCCGGTCGGGTGCTGGGCGTGCTGGGCCGCACCGGGTCGGGCAAGTCCACCCTGGCCCGCCTGGCCACGCGGCTGTACGCGCCCGACCGCGGCGACGTCGCGATCGGTGGGATGTCCATCGGCGACGTGGCGAACCTGCGCGAGCGGGTCGCGATGGTGACCCAGGACGTCCAGTTGTTCCGCGCCACCGTGCGGGACAACCTGACCTTCTTCGACCGCGGGATCGACGACGACCGGCTGCACGAGGCCATCCGCCTGCTGGGGCTGGACGACTGGCTGGCGGGGCTCCCCCATGGCCTGGACACCCACCTGGGTGGGCAGGACACCGGGGTGTCCGCGGGCGAGGCCCAGTTGCTGGCCTTCACCCGGGTGTTCCTGCGCGACCCGGGCCTGGTGGTGCTGGACGAGGCGTCGTCGCGCCTGGACCCGGCCACCGAGTCGTGGCTGGAACGGGCCATCGACGGCCTGCTGGCCGACCGGACCGGGATCATCATCGCCCACCGGCTGCACACGCTGCACCGCGCCGACGACGTCGCGGTGATGGAGGCGGGAAGGGTCGTGGAGTTCGGCGACCGCGTCGCGCTGGCCGCCGACCCCGACAGCCGCTACGCGCGGCTGCTGGCCGCCGGCATGGAAGAGGTGCTGACATGAGCACGATCGAACACCGTCACGAACCGCACGCGGACGGGCGCCTGCCGAGCCTGCGGATGCTGGTGCGCCTGATGGCCAACCAGCCCGTGCGCTATCCCGTGTCGTTGGTGCTGTGGACCGGGATCTGGAGCTCGGGACTGGTCGTGGCCGTCATCGTCGAACGCTTCTTCGACGGCATCGAGGCCGGGGGCCCGGCCGGGTGGACCGTCACCGTCGCGGTCGGCGGCCTGCTGCTGTGGATCGTCGTGCGCGTGGCGTCGATCCTGTTCGGGATGCGCTGGCACGCCCGGGTCCTGTTCCGGGCCGGTGCCGCCATGCAGCGCAACATGCTGCGCTGGATCTTCGGCCTGCCGGGTGCCCGCCCCGTCCGCGAGGCTCCCGGCGAGGTGGTCAGCCGGTTCCGCGACGACGTCGACCACACCCTGGAGGCCATGGACTTGTCGGTCGACTTCAGCGGCGCGATCGTGTCGGCGACCGTGGCCTTCGTCCTGCTGGTGGCGGTCGACCCGGTGCTTGCCGGTGTCGCCTTCGCGCCCATGGTCGTGGTGCTGGTCGTCGTGTGGGTGCTGTCGGCGCGCATCCGGGCCTACCGGGAGTGCGCCCGGGCCGCCACCGAGGCCGTCACCGGCTTCCTCGGCGAGTCGTTCAGCGCAGCCCAGTCCATCAAGGTGGCGGGCGCCGAAGATGCCGTGCTGGCGCGCTTCGACGTCCTGAACGAGCGTCGACGTGCCATGATGGTGCGCGACCGGACGCTGACCGCCGCGACCGACACGATGGGTGAGTCGACCGGCACGATCGGGACGGGCCTGGTGCTGGTCCTGGCGGCCGGGACCATCGGTGCCACCGGTGGCCTGTCCGTGGGCGAGTTCGCCCTGTTCGCGACCCTGATGGGCCAGACGTCGTTCGCGGCCTTCTTCATCGGCACGTTCCTGGCCCGGATCCGCCAGGCCGGCGTGTCGTTCGAACGGATGGTCGACCTGATGGACGGCGGCCAGTGGCAGGACCTCACCCGTCACAACGTGCTGGAGTCCCCGCTGTCCGCCGCGACCAGGACCCGGCCGGCCCCCGGACACGCCGATGCGCCGCTGGTGTCGGTCCGCGGACTGAGCCACGTCCATCCGGACGGCGAGGGCGGCGTCCGTGACGTCGACCTCGACGTCAACGAGGGCCAGCTGGTCGTCGTGACCGGCCGGATCGGGTCCGGCAAGTCGACCCTGTTGCAGACGTTGCTTGGCCTGCTGCCGGCCGACCGGGGCCGGCTGGAGTGGCGCGGTGTCGAGGTCACCGACCCCGGGGCGTTCATGGTGCCGCCGATCGCGGCCTACACCCCCCAGGTCCCCCGACTGTTCTCGATGGCGTTGCGGGACAACCTCGAGATGGGCGAGTCCTACGGCGACCGCGCGCTGTGGACGGCGATCGAGGCCGCCACGTTGCGCGCGGACCTCGACACGATGCCGGCCGGGCTCGAGACCCTGGTCGGCCCGCGCGGCATGCGGCTGTCCGGTGGCCAGGTCCAGCGGTCCGCGGCCGCCCGGATGCTGGTGCGCAGACCCGACCTGCTGGTGTTCGACGACCTGTCGTCGGCGTTGGACGTCGAGACCGAGGCGTTGTTGTGGGAGCAGTTGTTCGACGGCTCGGAGCCCGCGACCGCACTGGTCGTGTCGCATCGGCGTCCGGCGCTGTCGCGCGCCGACCTGGTCGTGGTGCTGGATCACGGTGTCGTGGTCGACCGCGGTACCGCCCAGGAGTTGCGCGACCGCTCGGAGGCGTTCCGCGACCTCTGGGGCTGACCCGCACCCCCGGCCGACGCCGGGTGTGCTGATCAGGGCCACCGGTGGCCGAGATCCGCACACTCGACGGCGCGTCGGGATGATCGGGGGGCCGGTCGACGTTCGTCGGTGCGCACCTCCGACCGCGGCCCTGCACCAGGTCGGCATGCCCACGGCCACACCGACCATCGAAGCTCCCGTGTCCCACCAGGCCGGCCCCGTGCCCGCCCCACCGACCGCACCCTCGGGGTCGGCGATCCGGCCCACCGTCATCGCCACGCTCCAGACCACGCTGGGGATGATCGGCCCCTTCCTGCTGGGCGCGCTGGCGACCTCCATGCGCGCCGACGTCGGCATGTCCCCGGCCCAACTCGGACTTGCTGCCAGCGGGTTCTTCGGGGTGTCGGCGCTGGTGTACGCGTTCGCGAACACGCGGATCGAGGCACTGGGCGTCCAGGGCTCCACCTGGGTCGGGATCGCGTTCGCGGCCGTGTCGCTGGTGCTGGTGGGCACCGCCACCTCGACCCCGATGATCGTGCTCGCGATGGTGCTGGGTGGGCCGGGCAACGCCATCTCCCAACTGTCGGCCAACATGCGCCTGGCGCAGCGCGTGGACGACGACCACCTGGGAACGGCAGTCGGGGTCAAGCAGGGTGCGGTGCCGCTGGGGACGATGCTGGCCGGATTCGCCGTGCCCGCGATCGCACTGACGGTGGGGTGGCGGGCCGCGTTCCTGGTCGCGCCGGTGCTGGCCGTCCCATTGCTGGTGGCCTCGTTGTCGCGCAACGGTCGCCGCTCGGCGTCGGCGGCCGCGATCCAGCCGACCGGGCAGTTGCGCACCTCGCGTCGTCACCTGTGGCTGCTCGCGGCCGCGGCCGGACTGGCGACGGCCGCCGGCCAGTCGTCGTCGGTGTTCTACGTCGACGCCATCGTGGACGCCGGCACGGCCGAGGCCGCCGCGGGGCTGTTGTTGGCGCTGGGATCGGCGGCCGGGGCGATGACGCGGATCCTGGTGGGCGTGGCGGTCGACCGGTTCCCGTTCGGCCACCTCCGCGGGATCGCGGCCGCGATGGCACTGGCCGTGGTGGGGTTCGCCGCCCTCGCGACCGGTCCGACCGGCGCGCTGCTGGCGCTGGTGACGGTCGTGGCCTTCATCGCGTCGTGGGGCTGGAACGGATTGTTGACGTACGCGGTGCTGCGCCTCAACCCCGACGCGCCCGCCCAGGCCACCGGGATCACCCAGACCGGCCTGAGCATCGGGGCCGCCTCCGGGCCGTTGATCGCCGGCCAGGTCGCCACGGCCGCGTCCTACGACGTCGTCTGGATGCTGTCCGCCGGCGCCCTGGCCGTGTCCGCCGCCCTGGTCCTGGTCGCCCGCCACGTCATCCGGGCCGGTGGCTCCGACCAGGATCCGCTCGACGCCTACCCCGCCGCCTCGACTTCGTCCCCCACCACCCGCGACCAGTAGGTCCCGGACGCCCATCGTCGCGACGCCAAACGGCGTCCCGGGCGGACGTGGCCGCTCGGACACTCCCGGGGACCACGCCGGGCCCCCGTCCGGTCCACAGTCCACAGGGGCCCACCGGTCCCGTCACCCGCACCACCTCGTCACGCGGCCGCGTCCGCGTCCTGGACCTGCCATGACCGACCTCCTCCACCCCTTCTCCTCCGACCTCGTCCTCCAGGTGTGGACCGTGCTCGCGCCCGCCCTGCTGGTCGCGCTGCTGCGCATCACCGACGTCACCCTGAACGTGTTCCGGACGGTCTTCACGGTCAACGGCCGCAAGGGCCCGGCCGCGTTGTTCCATGCCGCCGAGGCGGGCGTGTGGCTGGCCGCCGCCGGCATCGTGCTGACCGACCTGACCGTGGCGAAGGCGGTCGGCTACCTGTGCGGGGTCGGGTTCGGCACGCTGCTGGGCACCACGATCGTGGAGCGCCTCCGGATGGGCATGGCCACGGTGCGGATCTACTGCGACACCCGGCACGAACCCGCGTCCGGGGCGGCCGTCGCCGCCATGATCCGGGCGGCCGGGTTCGGCGCCACCACGTTCGAGGGCGAGGGCATGCACGGGCCTGTCACGATGATCCTGTCCACGGTCCCCCGACGCCGGATCGCGACGGTGGTCGCCGCGGCACGATCCGTGACCGACGACCTGGTGATGGCGGTCGACAACGACCTGCAACCGATGACCAACGCGGTGCGGGTCTGACCGAGCAGGGCCGCTGATCGACCGGGGCGACGGGTCGCCTGTCAGGCGCGGTGGCGTGCACCTGCCGCCGAACGCGCCGCGGGAAGCCCGTCGGGGCCGAGGTGACCTCGGAGGTTGTAGGACTGCAGCCAGGCATGCCCGTCCCCGGTCAGCAGCACCTCCGACACGCCGGTGTTGGCCACACCCCCCAGCGTCATGGCGGGCAGGCCCAGCAACCCGTGCAGGCCGTGCCAGATCGAGCCACCGTGGCTGACCACCACGACTGCCTCGCGGTCGGCCGCGTGGCGACGGATCGCCGGCACGACTCGTGCCGCCAGGTCCGGGCCGGACTCACCGCCCACCTCGCCGGCGACGTCCTCGCCGGTGGCACGGCGGCGCCAGGCGTCGGAGCCCTCCGCGGTCAGTTCCTCGACGGTTCGACCCTCCCACGCCCCCCACGATCGTTCGCGCAGGTCGGGATCCTCCACCACGTCCGACGCCAGTGCCGAAGCGACGTGGCCGGCCGTCTCGCGCGCCCGCTGGAGGTCCGACGACACCACCGGAGCCGACCCCAGCGTCGCTGCCAGCCAGTCGGCCACCGCCCGGGCCTGGTCGTGGCCCGCCGGGCTCAGGCCGGAACCGGAGTGGCCCTGCAGCCGTCGCTGGACGTTCCAGTGCGACTCCCCGTGGCGCACCAGCACGACCCGGGTCGTCGACACCTCGTCCCACCCCGCGCCGTCGTCGGACGGATCGGCATGATCGCCCGAATCGCCCCCGTCGCGGGCGTTGTCGTTGGACGTCACGACTCGACGGCTGCGGTCGCCGAGTCGGGGGCCGGGTCGGGGGCCGGGTCGGGGGCCGGGTCGGTCGTTGCGTCGTCGGCCGGGTCGGGGTCCGGCCCGGTGGCCGTGTCGCGGGGAGGTTCGACGGCGTCGACCAGCGCATCGAGGTCGACCGACGGGTCGTCGTCGGGCAGGCGGGTGGACTCGCGCGCCACGTCACCGGTCAGCGGCTCGAAGGCCGTCACGTCCGAGAACAGCCGGTCCAGGTCGTAGAAGGATCGCTGTTCGGCGGTGAACACGTGGGCCACCACGTCGCCGTAGTCCAGCAGCACCCAGCCGGACTCGGGCGCTCCCTCCCGTCGCAACGGGCGCTGGTCGTGCCGTTCCCGCACGAGTTCCTCGATGTTGTCCACGATGGCCCGGACCTGCCGGTCCGACCCGCCGGACGCCAACGCGAACACGTCGACGACGGCCAGCACGTCCGCGACGTCGTACAGGGCCAGGTTCGATGCCAGTTTGTCGTCCGCCGCGGTGGCGACGTCGACGGCCAGGGCGATGGCCTCGGGGTGCGCGGGCACAGGGGTCCTTGGGTCGTGGGGCGGGGGTCGGTGGGACGGGGGCGCCGGGGAGGCGGGTCGTCGGCGTTCGGGAGAACCGGTGACCCCGGCGGCGACCGGTTCGCTGCGGGGACGATCGTGTCGCCCCGCGCCCGGCGATGCAACTCCGACCCGACCCACGACCCACCATCGTGCGTGCCACGTTCCACGGATGGAACCTGTGACGCACACGATCACGCGGCGCCCACCATCGTGCGTGCCACGTTCCGCCGGTGGAACCTCCCACGCACACACCGGCCGGCGGGTCCCGGGTCAGGGGGTGGGACGGTAGAGGTGGTGGTCGTCGAGGTAGGCGCGGACGAGTTCCGGGACCCGGTAGCGGACCGAGTGGCCGGCGGTGATGTCGGCGCGGACCTGGGTCGACGAGATGTCGACCAGCGGGGCCTGGACCCAGGTCGTGCCCCCCATCAGGTCGTGGGTCGGACGATCGCTGCCGGGACGCGCGACGACGACGAACGTGGCCAGCGCGAGCGCCTCGTCGACTCGGTGCCAGTCCGGCAGGTGCGCCGCGGCGTCGGCCCCCAACAGGAAGTGGAAGTCGCAGCCGGGCTCCTCCTCGTGCAGCATCGCCAGGGTGTCGGCGGTGTAGGTGGGTCCGTCACGATGGGTCTCGCGGTCGTCGACCACGATCGCGTCGTGGTCGGCCACGGCCGCCCGCGCCATCGCCACCCGATGGTGGGCGGCCGACTCCGAGTCCTTCATCCACGGGTCGCCGGCGACCAGCAGGCGCAGTTGGTCCAGCCCAAGGCGGTCCCGGACGTACTCCCCCACCACCAGGTGGCCGAGGTGGATCGGGTCGAAGGTCCCGCCCAACAGGCCCACACGCCGACGGCCCTGGTCTCGCGGACCTGCCGGGCGTCGCTCGTCGTCCGCCCCCGCGGAACCACCCACGACCGTCCGGCCCGCCCCCACCTCACCATGTCCCGCCTCGGGTCCCGGATGCTCGCTCATGTCAGTTCCTGCACGAACGCCGTCAACTGCTTGAGGTTGCGGACCTCGACCATCTCCTCGACGTGGCGGGCGTAGTCGCCGGTGATGGAGTCCCCGGTCCCCCAGTAGGTGGCAGCCTCGGGGTTGAGCCACAGCACCCGCCGGGCGCGCGACGCCATCTCCTGGATGACCCACGACGACGAGGCGCGATAGTTGTTGCGGGCATCACCCAGGATCAGCACGGTCGCGCGTGGGGTCAGTTCATCGATGAAGCGGTCGTGGAAGACCTCGAAGGCGTGGCCGTAGTCACTGTGGCCGTCGAGCCACACCAGCTCGGCCTCGGCGGTCATGCGGCGGATCGCCTCGTCGAACTCGCGGCCCTCGAACAGCGCGGTCACCTCGTCGAGGGTGTCGATGAAGGCGAACGAGCGCACCTTCGCGAACTGCTCCTGCAACGAGTGCACCAGCATCAGCGTGAAGCGGGCGAACGATGCGACCGAGCCCGACACGTCGGTAATGACGAACAACTCGGGCTTGTGCGGCTTGCGCGGTCGGAAGGCCGGGTCCATCGGGACGCCGCCGGTGGCCAGTGACCGCCGGATCGTGCGTCGGACGTCCAGCCGTCCGTCACGGCCGTGGCGACGCTTGACCTGGGTGCGGCTGGCGAGCTTGCGGGCCAACGGGGCGATCTGGGCCCGCAGTTCCCTGGACTCGGTGGCGGTCATCCGGAAGAAGTCGACCTCGTCGACGGACGGCCGCACGACCCGCTTGGCGACGTCGTCGAGGTCGTCGGACCGGTCGGCCGCACGCCGACGGATCTCGGCGTCGACCTCCTTGCGGAACTCGTCCAGGCGCTGTTCGTACTCGTCGCGGAGGAGGCGCTGGACGGCCGGGTCGTCGTCCGTCGCGCCATGGGCCTCCAGCAGGGTGTCGAGCAGGGTGTGGGGGTCCAGCGCCCGACGGACCTTGTAGGAGAAGAACGAGGGCTGGCCGTCGCGACCCTCGACGCGCCCGAACGCGTCGACGGCCTGGCGGGCCATGCGGCGGATCGCGGACTCGTCGCCGCCCAGCAGCGCATCCAGCAGCGCCTGGGTGAACGCGTCGTCGTCGACGTCCCCGTCGTCGTCCACCAGGTCCGGGTCGACGCCGTCGCCGTCGAGGGGGGCACGCCGAGCCGGGAAGTACAGGTCGAACAGGTCGTCGAAGGTGCGGCGGTCGCTGGCCGACGACACCGTGCACGCCGCCAGCGCCTCGCGCACCTGCGAACGTCGCAGCAGATCCACCTCACCCAGGGCCCGGACGGCGTCGATGGCCTCTGACTGGGTCGCGGTGATGCCGCCGTGCCGCAACGCCCCGACGAAGGCCAGCACGCGGTCGAACAGGCCGTCGCCACCACCCGCCGTCGTGGCGGTGGCCCCGTCAGCGGTGCCGGAGGACATGGCGTCGTCCCGTTCGGTCGGAGCGCGGTCAGGTGTGCGGGTGTGCGGGCGAGGGCCGGTGGGCAGTGACCGGTCAGTTCAGCTCGGGCCGCGGCGACACCTGCAGGTGCTTGGTGGCCGTCGCGAGGTCCTGGTGGTACTTCAGGGCCACGTTCAGGGTGCGCGACAGGGCCGCGTCGTCGACCTGCTCGAAGCCCAGTTCGACCAGCGTGCGGGCCCAGTCCAAGGTCTCGGACACCGACGGGGCCTTGCGCAGTTCCAGGGCCCGCAGCGATCGCACCACCCGCACCAGTTGTTCGACGAGCGCGTCGGCGGCCTCGGGCACCTGCGACCGCACGATCGCGGCCTCGCGGTCCGGTGACGGGTA
>JAGXFT010000022.1 GCA_024637135.1 Nitriliruptorales bacterium
CCTTGACCGTGTTCGGCTCGAGCCCGAGGACCCGTTCCACGTGGGTCAGCACGTCGTCGGTGAAGGCGACCTCCTCCGGGCCGTGCATCTTGGGCTTGACGAGGTAGACCGACCCGGCCAGGGAGTTGCGCCGACCGTCCGGGTCACCGCGCAGGTCGTGCAGCGCGCACGCCACCGTGACCAGCGCGTCGACCAGGCCCTCGAACACCTCGTCGCCGTCGGCGTCCAGCACGGCCGGGGTGGTCATGAGGTGGCCGACGTTGCGGACCAGTTGGAGCCCGCGGCCGTGCACGACCAGGTCGCTGCCGTCGGGTGCCGTGTAGTGGCGGTCGTCGTCCATGGTGCGGGTGAAGGTCTCGCCGGCCTTGGTGACCGGGGTGGTCAGGTCGCCGCGCTGGAGCCCGAGCCAGTTGCGGTACGCGGCGGTCTTGTCGTCGCCGTCGACACACGCGACCGAGTCCTCGCAGTCCATGATGACGCTGACCGCGGCCTCCATGACCAGGTCCGCGACCCCGGCCGCGTCGGTCGCGCCGATGTCGTCGTCGGGGTCGATCGCGACCTCCACGCGCAGCCCGTTGTTGGTCAGCAGGACAGCCGTGGGGTCGTGGGCGTCACCCGCGTGGCCGGAGAACTGCCCGGGGTCGGCCAGCCCGGTCGAGTCCGACCCGTCCCGGTCCACCACCAGCGCACCGTCGGCGACGCGGTAGCCGGTGGCGTCGGCGTGGCTGCCGTTGGACAACGGGAAGGTGTCGTCGAGGAAGTCGCGACCCCACGCGATCACGCGCTGGCCGCGCTCGGCGTCGTATGGCCCGGCCGGCGGCGCGTCACCCATCGCGTCGGTGCCGTACAGGGCGTCGTAGAGCGACCCCCACCGGGCGTTGGCCGCGTTGATGGCGTAGCGCGCGTTGGTGACCGGCACGACCAGTTGGGGACCGGCGATGTCGGCGATCTCGGGGTCGATGTCGGTGGTGTCGACGGTGACCTGGTCGGGCTCGTCGACCAGGTAGCCGAGGTCACGGAGGAAGGCGAGGTGGTCGTCGCCGTCCAGCGCCGTGCCCCCCTCGCGAGAACCGTCCCGGTGGGTGCGGTACCAGTCGTCGATCGCCTGCTGCATCGACTCCCGGGTCGCAAGCAGGTCGCGGTTGCGAGAGGTGAAGGTCGCGACCAGGTCGGCGAATCCGGCCCAGAAGTCGTCTGGGTCGACACCACTGTCGGGCAGCACCTCCTCGTCCAGGAAGTGCTTCAGCGGCCGGGCCACCTGCAGCCCGTGCGCCTCGATCCGGTCGGTGTCGTCCGCCACTCGTGTCTCCGTCGCTGCATGGGTGTCGTGCCGGTCCTCCCCACGGTACGAGCCCAGGCGCAGACCGGCCCCGGCTTTCCGCCGTGGCCCCCGCCGTGTCGCCCGGCCCCCTGGCGTTCCACTGAACAGTCGACGCACTTGACAGGTGTACGTGGTAAGTCTACCGTACGTTGTATGGCAACCATACGACGTACGAATCGTGCCACGTCGGTGCGACCACCCCGAGGAGGACATCGATGAAGGCCTGGACCCACACCGAGTACGGCCCGCCCGAACTGCTGCGGCTGGAGGACGTGTCCGACCCGACGGCTGGCGCCGGTGAGGTCGTGGTGCGGTTCCGAGCCAGCACCGTCAACGCCTACGACTGGCGCCACCTCCGCGCCGACCCGGGGCTGGTGCGGCTGGTCCACGGCCTGCGCCGACCGCACGCCGGCGCGGTACTCGGGACCGACGTCGCCGGGATCGTGGACACCGTCGGGGCCGACGTGACCGACGTCCGGCCCGGTGACGAGGTGGTCGGGTCGGTGTCCCTGGGGGCCTGGGCCGAGCGGGTCGTGGTGCCGCGGGACCAGTTGGCCGTGCTGCCGGAGGGCATCGACCACGGCGACGCGGCCGCACTGGCGATGGCCGGCACGACGGCACTGGCGGCCGTGCGCGACGTCGGTGAGGTTCGGGCGGGCCAGCGCGTCCTCGTGCTCGGTGCGTCCGGCGGCGTGGGCACCTTCGTCGTCCAACTCGCCGTGGCCGCGGGCGCCGACGTGACCGGGGTGTGCAGCACGCGCAACCTCGACCTCGTCCGATCACTGGGTGCCAGCCGGGTCGTCGACCACACCCGCGAGGACGTGGCGGCCCTGGGCCCGTTCGACGTCGTCGTGGACATCGCCGGCAGCCTGTCCCTCCACGACCTGCGGAAGATGACCACGCGGGACGGCACGATCGCGCTGGTCGGTGGGATCGCCGGCGGTGGCGGCCGCCTGCTCGGGCCGGCGACCCAGATCTTCGCCGGCGCGTTGCTGGGCCGGCTCGTCTCCCAACGCATCATGGCCGTTCGGGCCGCGGCCGCCGCCGACGACCTCGCCGACCTGGTGGCGCTGTTGGACGACGGGACCCTGCGCGTCCCGGTCGAGCGCACCTTCGCCTTCGCCGACGTGCCCGCTGCCCTCGCCCACGGCGAGACCCGTCGCACCAGCGGCAAGGTCGTCGTCACCCGCTGACACCCAACCAGTCGATCGAAGGGCACCACCATGCGACCGCTCACCCTGCTCCTGGCCGTCCCGGCCGGGCTCGTCGCCGTCGCCGGCACCTGGCTGGTGCTCGGACTCCGGCGCGAGATCCCGTTCTTCCGCGACGGGATCCGGCGCATGAACCGCGCCGTCATGAACCCGATGCAGGTCCGCAACGGGGCTGGCGGTCCGGGCGCCTGGGCGTCGGTCATCCACCACGTCGGGCGGACGTCCGGGCGCGCCTACGCCACCCCGATCGGCACGGGTGTGACCGACGACGGGTTCGTGGTGGCCCTGCCGTACGGACCCGGGGCCGACTGGGTCCGCAACGTCCTGGCCGCGGGTGAGGCCGTGCTCGACGACGACGGCCGTCGACTGCACGTCACCGACCCACGAGTCGTGACGTTCGAGGAGGTGGCCGCGGACATGCCTCCGGGGGACGCCCGCAGCGCCCGCCTGTTCGGCGTCCGCCATGCACTGGTCCTGCGTCGTGGCCGCGAGGAACCGCGCGTCGACGCCGCCTGACAGCGCCCCCGCGGGATCCCGTGGCGATGCAGGGCCCGTGCACCAGCACTGGCCACCGTCCGGCTCACACCGGCGTGGGGGCGTCGGGTGGGGGCACGGCACCGTTGGAGCCACCGTCGCGCGGGGGGGCCGAGCCGCGGGCGAGGTTCGCGAACTTGGTCACGTGGCCCAGGAACGCGAGCCGGATGGTGCGCGTGTCGCCGTTGCGGTGCTTGGAGATGATCAGCTCCGCGATGCCCTTCTGGTCGGTCTCCTCGTTGTAGACCTCGTCGCGGTAGATGAACCCGACGATGTCGGCGTCCTGCTCGACCGACCCGGACTCGCGCAGGTCGGCCAGCATCGGCCGCTTGTCCGTGCGCGCCTCCGGGGAGCGGTTGAGCTGGGACAACGCGATGACCGGGATGTTGAGTTCCTTGGCCATCATCTTGAGGCCACGGGAGATCTCGGCGACCTCCTGTTGGCGGTTGTCGACCCGACGGTGCGACTGCATCAGCTGGAGGTAGTCCACGATCACCAGGTCGAGCCCGTGGCGCTGCTTGATGCGTCGGGACTTGGCCAGGATCTCCATCATGTTGATCGACGGGGTGTCGTCGATGAACAGCGGGGCCTCGGACAGCGCCCCCAGCGCGTCGCCCAGCCGGCGCCAGTCGTTGTCGTCCAGCCGGCCGGTCTTGAGCTTCTGCGAGTCGATCATGCCCTCGGACGCCAGCAGCCTGGTGACGATCTCCTGCTTGGACATCTCCAACGAGAAGATCGCGGTCGGCCGCCGCAGCGCCGCCGTGACGTAGTGCGCGATCGACATGGCCAGCGATGATTTTCCCATCGCCGGCCTGGCGGCGAGGATGATCAAGTTCTGGGGCTGGAAGCCGGCGGTCAGGCGGTCGAGGTCGGTGAACCCGGTGGGCAGGCCGGTGACCTCGTCGCCGCGCTCGGCCAGTTCCTCGATGGCCTGGAACGACTCGTTGAGGAGGTCCTTGAGCGCGCTGGCCTCGCCGCGGACGCCGTCGTCGGCGACCCGGAACATGATCGACTCGGCCTCCGACACCGACGACACCGGGTCGTCGGTCGGGTCGAACCCCAGCCGCACGATCTCGGTGCCGGCGTCGATCAGGCGTCGCAGCATCGCCTTGTCGCGCACGATCCGGGCGTAGTGGTCGGCGTTGGCGGCCGTCGGGGTGGCCGCGACCAGGTCGTGGATGGCGTTGGCGCCACCGACCTCGTCGAGGTGCCCGGTCCCGGCCAGGTGGTCCAGCAACGTCACCGGGTCGACCGCATCGCCCTTGGCCATCACCGCCGTGATCGCCTCGAAGACGGTGGCGTGCGCGGTCCGGTAGAAGTCGCTGGGCTGGAGGACCTCCGAGACCTCGATCGCCGCCGTGCGCGACAGCAACGAGGCCCCCAGCACCGACACCTCGGCGTCCAGCGAGTGCGGCGGGATCCGGTCGAAACTGCGGCTGGCGACCGGCCCACCACGACCCCCGTCATGGGTGTCGAAGGTGCCGTCGCCGTTGCCCCGGTCGTCGTCGAGCGGTTCCGATGGCGGCGGGGCGTCGGTGACGGTGTCGGACATCGGTGGTCCCTCGGGGGTCGCGAGCGGTCGCGGTCGTCACGCCGTGGGAAGCCCAGCCGAGTGGTGTGCCGGGGGCGGCGGTGCCGGTGGCACCGTAGCCACGACCTGGGACAGCCCGGCAACCCGACCACCGACCTCGCGTCGCACCGCACGGCCGCGGGCGCACCCATGGCCCCTCCGGACCAGATCGCGGCGACGGGCTTGACAGGTCGGCGGCTGAACGGGCCACGTGGTCAGGTCGGGTTCCCGGCCCGGTCGGGCAGCTGGGTCATCACCACGCCGGTCGTGACGACCAGGATGCCCACGATGCCGGCCACGCCCGGGGGCTCGCCCAGGAAGATCCACGCCAGGAAGGCGATCTGGACCAGCATCGTGTTGTTGATCCCGGTGGACTCGACGACGGTGAGGTGGCGCTGGGCATGGTTCCACAGGGTGAAGGCCGCGGCGGTGTTGACCAGCGCCAACCACGCGACCAGCAGCCCGGCACGCAGGCTCACCTCCGGCATCCCCTCGACGGCCAGGCCGACCACGACCAGCAGGCCTGCCCCGATCGCCATGCTGACGGCCGTGACGACCACCGGCGACGTCGTCGCGTCCCGGTTCACGTGGCGACCCATCACGGCACTGGCGGCGTTGGCGGCCAGGCCGACGCCGGCCGCCACCATCCCGACCACCGTCGCCCCCAGGCTGCCCGCGAAGTAGGCCCAGGCACCCAGCGCGACCAGGCCGGCCCCGACCAGTTGCCGCCGCGAGGCCCGCTCGCCCAGCGTTCGGGCCGACGCCGCGGCCACCACCAGCGGTGTGACGGACAGGACCAGGCTGGTCGTCGCGGCTGGTTGCCGATCGATCGCCACGAACTGGGCGCCCTGGGTGATCGTGTAGAAGACGACGCCAAGCAGCGCCAGCCGCCCCACCTGCCGACGACCCAGCGACGCGACCTGGTGACGGAGTCGCGCCCGACGCGCGACCCAGCCCACCAGCACCAGTGCCGCCAACCCGTAGCGCAGGCCGGCGAAGGTCAGCGGTGGCAGGGCCTCGTCGTCGAGCCCGATGCGGATCAGCACCCACGACGAACTCCACAGCACCGTGACGAGGATCGCCGCGAGCACGGCGCGGCGGTGCGGCGTCCGGTGGTCGTCCGATCGTGGCCTGCGGGCGGGTGGTCGGTGCGTGGCGGACACGGTGGTCTCGATGGTCGGCACGGTTGACGTGCCGATCTCATTCCTCGAGGCTTTTGTCCCATGAGATGTCGCCCGGGCGTGCGTGGTCGTGCGTGGGCGTCGTGGCGCTCGGTCCGGACCCGTCCCGCGACGAGCGGATCCCTAGCCACCAGTATTGATCGGTCAGGCCATCCTACTCCCGCGCTCGCCCGGATCCACGGACGGCTCGAACCGTCGGGGACGCTGTCCACAATCGAGTGGGCCTCCCTCTTGTCATCGAACGTGTGTTCTGGTACGCTGATGTATCCCACCGGTCGAAAGGAGCCGGCATCACCACCCACCCCCACCCCGCGTTGGCACCACCCGTCGTGGCGTGGCCGGTCCTGGCAGGCGACCACCACGCCGGCTACGACCCGTCCGTGTCCGCCGGGTCCAGGTCCGACGATGCATCGACGGATCGGGTGGTGTGGCTGGTGGATGAACTCGCGACCGAGCTGGGACGCGACGACGTCCTGGACGGCATGGGTGAGGTGGAACTGACACGGCGGGTGGCGTGCCTGCACCGGCTCGAGGGCCTCGCCGGGCTGCACCTGGCCGCGACGTCACGCGCGGCGCGGGTGTCCGGGGTCGTGGACCGTTCCGGTGCCGGATCCACCACCGACTGGCTCAAAACCGCCACCGGCCGGTCCGGTCGTGACGCCGCCCGGCTGGCCCGCCTTGGCGCCAACCTGGCCGACCTGCCCGGCACCGCCCGCGCCCTGGCCGACGGTGACCTGACCGTGGAAGGCGCCGACGTGGTCGTCCAGGCCGCCACCGACGGCCGCCTTGGCCAGGCAGGCGACCTCGAAGCCGTCCTGCTCGACGAGGCCCGCACCCAGACCCCCGACCAGCTCCGTGCCACCGTGCGCCGCAAACGTCACGCCGCCGACGGCGCCGCCCTGTGGCGCGACGAACAACACCAACATGACGCCCGGCGGGCGTCGTTGACCCGCCGCGACGACGGCATGTGGGACCTGTACGCGCTGCTGACCGGTGAGGTCGGCGCCAAGGTCGCCACCGCCATGAACGCCGCCGACCACCCCGACGGCCCCGACACCCCACACGACCACCGCCGCACCCCACCCCAACGTCGCGCCGATGCCCTCGAACACCTCATCGACCTCGTCCTGGACGCCGGGATGGTCGCCACCACCGGCGGGATCGCCCGACCCCACCTGTCGGTCCACGTCGACGCCGACACCCTCCGCACCGACCTCACCGACACCCACGGCACCGACGGAGGTGTCGGCGGCGGTGTCGGTGCGGCTGCGGCACCCGACGACCCGGCCTGGAACGGCCTGGCGGCCGCAACCACCGACTGGGGCGACGTGGTGTCCCCCCAGGCCGTCCGCCGGCTGCTGTGCGACGCCGCCGTGTCGCGCATCGTGCTCACCGGCCGATCCCAGGTCCTCGACGTCGGACGCACCACCCGATCCTGGTCCGAACCCCAACGTCGCGCCATCAACGCCCGCGATCGCGGCTGCCGTGGACCCGGCTGCACCCGACCCATCGCCTGGACCCACATCCACCACCTCCACTGGTGGCGCAACAACGGCCACACCGCCGTCACCAACGGCCTCGCCCTGTGCCACCACTGCCACCGACTCGTCCACGACCACCACTGGACCGTCCACCTCGACCCCACCACCGCCACCACCACCTGGCACTCCCCCGACGGCCACACCACCACCACCCGACCCCACCACCCCCAACCCGACGGACCGGACCCCGACCGACCGACGGTTGGACCCGTGCCACCCGACCCACAACGGCGTCCACACGGCACGCAAGGACCCGAACCACCGTCAGCCGGCGGGACGGCCGCCCGAGGACCAGCCACGAGCACCGGGCGAACTCGCCCGACCCAACCCCACGACCGACGACCAGCCCTGCCGACCGTCCCCCCGTGACCCGGGGGCGGCCGGACCATGGGGCCGGCACCAGAACCGAACGGCCAGGGTGGTCGGCCTCACGGCATGGGCGGCACCGCGAGGGCGCCGCGCGCGCGTCGGACAGGTCGTTCGACGGGTGAACATGGACCGCAGGCCAGGTGGCCGGGCCACGGCGGCACGGTCGCCCGTTCGCCCCCACTGCCTCCATCGCGACGGCGAATGCCACAAGTACGATGCCGATCGGAGAGCGCCGCACCCCCGATGTGGAGGGAGGTCCAGGGCATGGGAGTGTTGAAGGGCTTCGAACGACGTCTCGAAGGGGCCGTGGAGGGCATGTTCGCGCGCATGTTCAAGTCCGGCCTCCAGCCGATCGAGCTCGCCCAGGCCGTGGAGCGCTACGCCGTCGACCACCGCCAGGTCACGTCGTCGGGCGTGGTGGTGTGCAACGACTACCGCATCCGGATCCACCCGTCGGACGCCGAACGACTGTCCGGGTACGGCGAATCCCTCCCCCGCGAGTTGGCCGCCGTGGTGCGTGACACCGCCCAGGCCCACGACTGGCAGGTCCCCGGCGACGTGCGCATCGACACCGTGGCCGACGACGAGATCGACGTCGGCCGCCTCGAGGTGGTCGGTCGCGTGCGCACGGCCGACGCGCCGGCCCGGACCGCGACCGCCACGCCCGCACGCACCACCTCCGACGCGCCACCGGACGACCGGCCCGCGGCGACGTCCTCCTGTCTCTTATACACATCT
>JAGXFT010000201.1 GCA_024637135.1 Nitriliruptorales bacterium
CACGACCTGATGGTCGACGTGCTGGCATCGTTGGGGCAACGCCTCGACAGCGTGCGGATCACCGAACTCCGCGAAGGCACCTACTACGCGGAACTCGTCCTGGTCGACGCCGACGGGGTCGAGGTCGGCGTGTCGTCACGCCCGTCGGACGCCCTCGCGATCGCCGCGCGCCTGCCCGGCACGCGCGTGTTCGGGGCATCGGCGGTGCTGGACGAGGCCGGTGTCGAACTCGACGACGAGGACAGCGTGGACGACACCCACCAGGCCGAGGCCGAGGTCCGCCAGTTCCGCCAGTTCCTCGACTCGGTGGCCCCCGAGGACTTCCTGGAACAGTGACACCGGTGGCCCTCCGGGCGGCAGGCGGTCACGCGGAGACGGGCCACGGGACGAGTGTCCGTCCAGCAGTGCGCGGGTGGGTCCGTCGTCGAAGCACACGCGAGAAGTTTCACTGGTGTGGCTCATGTTGCTAGAGTGCTCGTGGGCATCGCGGTCCGTCATGGTGGGCGCGCGATCGAGCCCCGGGTGTGGACGCACCGTTGACCGTCGTCCATGCTCGACGAGATGGCGGGTTGCCGCCGGGAGGAGCACGTGATGGCGGGCAACCAGTTGCGACTTGACGTCGGTGACGACGCGCCGGTCGGGTATCGCGGTCCGACGGCCTGCAAGATCGTCGGCATCACCTATCGCCAGCTGGACTACTGGGCCCGCACCGACCTGGTGTCGCCGTCGGTGCAACGCGCCGATGGATCCGGCAGCCAGCGGCTGTACTCCTTCAACGACATCGTGTCGTTGCGGGTCGTGAAGCGCCTGCTGGACGCGGGCGTGTCCCTGCAGCGCGTGCGGCTGGCGATCGAGACGTTGGCGGCCCAGGGTCGCACCCCCTCCGACGTCACCGTGGTTTCCGACGGGACCAACGTGTTCATGGTGGACGACGACGCCGAGGTCATCGAACTCGTGATGGGCGGCCAGGGCGTGTTCGCGATCGCGCTGGGACCCGTGGTGCAGGAACTGGAGGGCGAGGTGTCCGCCTTCCCGACCGAGCGCGCGACCCCGATCACGCCCGACACCGAGGTTGCCACCTCCTGACCGCCCCGGCGCCCGGACGTCCCGAACAGACCCGAACAGCCCCAACGGTCCAGACCGGCCTCGTCGTCGCCGAGTGGTGGTCAGTTGGAGTCGCGGTTGGCCTCCAGCAGGTGGAGCAGCGTTCGCACGCCGACCCCCGTCGCCAGTTCGGGCAGGTGGCCGCGGGCTTCTTCGGCCCACGACGCGCCGGCGATGTCGAGGTGGACCCACGGGACGTCGGCGACGAACCGTCGCAGGAACAGGCCGGCGACCGTCGCGCCGCCTCGTTCGCGCTCGGGAGGCCACACGACGTTCACGAGGTCGGCGACCTCGTCCTCCAACTCCGCGTCGACGTCGTCCCACAACGGCAGGTGCCAGGCGTCCTCGCCCGCGGCGCTGGCCGCGGTCAGGACCCGGTCCAGCAGGTCGTCGTCGTTGCCGAACACCCCGAAGGCCCGTCGACCGATGGCGTGCTGCACGGCCCCGGTCAGGGTGGCGACGTCGATGATGGCGTCCACGCCCTCGGCCGCGGCCATGGCGAGTGCGTCGGCCAGCACCAGCCGACCCTCGGCGTCGGTGTTGGCGACCGTGACGGTGGTGCCGTTGGCGATCGTGATCACGTCGCCGGGGCGCGTCGCGGACCCGGACGGCATGTTCTCGGCCAGTGCGAGGTGCGCCGTGACGGCGATCGGGAGGTCCTGGTCGACCAACGCCGCCATGACGCCCAGCAGCACGGCGACGCCCCCCATGTCCTTCTTCATGATCGCCTGGCCGGCGGGCGACTTGAGGCTCAGCCCACCGCTGTCGAAGGTGATGCCCTTCCCGACCAGGGCCAGCGACGCGACCGGGTTGTCGGGCGCGTGGCGGATCCGCACCAGCCGCGGGGGACGGGCCGACCCCGCCGCCACCGCGAGCAGGCCACCGGCCCCGCGTTCGACCAGGTCGTCGGTGTCCAGCACCTCCACCTCGAAGGCGTCGGCGAAGCGCTCGCGCGTCCAGTCGGCCAGTTCGACCGGACCCAGGTTCCCGGCCGGGGTCGTGACCAGTTCCCGGGCGAGCAACTGGCCACCGGCGTGTCGCCTGGCGGTCTCGACGATCGCGCGCACGGGGTCGACACTGCCGCCCGAGACCACGACCTGCAGGCCCCGGATCGTGGACGGTTCGGGATCGGAACGGAAGCGCTCGTCCCGATGCGCGCCCAGCACGAAGCCCTCGACGACGGCCCGGGCGAAGGTCGGGGCCGGGTCGACCATGGCCAGCGTGGTGGCCACCTGGTCGCCGGTGGTGGCGACCGCACGGGCGGCGGCCCCGGCGGCGCGTCGCAGCACGTCCGGGGAGAGTTCGGACAGTTGGCCCAGCCCGGCCACCACCAGGCGTCGCCACGGCCCGGTGGTGGCCAGCACCAGGGCGTCACCGACGTGGGCCCGGAAGTCGCCCGAGCGGAGGTCGACGTCCTGGTCGAGGCCGACCGCGTCCAGCACCTCCTCGGTCCCCGGTGGTCGGAACCCACCACGGAACAGCCCGACCACCATCGTGTCGGCCGCGCCGTGGCCGGCGCCGTGGTCCGGTTCGGTGGCATCGTCGAGATTGCCAGCGGGGCCTGTGAGCGAAGACGAGCCCGTTGTGGCATCCTGTCGCCCAATGGGGCCGTTCGAGTCACGGTCGACCACCACCACTTCGGGGACGTGGGCGACGACGTGCAGGCGGCGATCGGCGTCCGGCATGGCAGGGGCAGTATGCACAGGGACTCCTCGACGGGATCAGTGGTGACGTGCGGGCCCGGGATCGATCCCGGCCGGCTCCTGCACGCTACTCGCCGATGGAGAATCACTACGATGGCCGTCGATGGAACACGCGGTGAAAGGCGGTGGGTGGCCATCCGGGGCTCGGACACCGACCAGGGGACCACGGCCCGGCTGGGGCGGGGCCACGGTGCTGTGCCCGCGGACGTCCACCACCACGCCACCGGGGACCACGACGGGCCTGCGACTTCCGTTCGTCGCACCGGCCTGCGCGACCCCGCCTCCTTCGAGTCCGCCCTGCGCGACGCCGGCCACCGTGTGACGGACAGTCGCCGTGCCGTGCACGCCGCCCTGGTCGAGGCCGACGGGCACCTCGTCCCCGACCAGGTCGTGGCCCACGGTGCCGGGACCGTCAACCTCGCCACGGTCTATCGCGTGCTGTCGCTGTTCGAGGACCTCGGACTGGCCCGGTCGACCCGCCTGGGCGCCGACAGCGGCGCCTCGTGGGAACTGGCCCACCCCGACGACCACGTCCACCTGGTCTGCGATCGCTGTGGGGACGTCGACCACCACCTCGGCGACGCGGTCTCGCGCCTCCGTGGCCACCTGCTGGACGGCCACGGGTTCGCGGCGGCCGAGGTCGACCTGGTGGTTCGGGGGACCTGTGCCACCTGTCGCGGCGTGGCCGACGACGTGGTGCCGCCGTCGACCCCGCTGTCAGCTGACGCCGCGGGCACCAGCGCGCCGACCTCCAGCGGCCGACGGCTCGCGCGACGGGAGGCCTGACGATGCCTCGGATCGGACTGTTGGGACTCGAGCCGTTCCTGGTGAGCCAGATCGAGCGGCTGGACCGCAACCTCGAGATCATGCTGCTGGACGCCATCGACGACGACGCCCGCGAGGACCTCGACCTCTCGGTCGTGATGGTCAACAGCGAACACGCGGGCGCGCTGCGTCTGATCGCCGCGCATCCGACGCCGCCGGTGGTCGTGGTGGAGGACGGCGCGGTGGCGCACCTGGACGACCGGATCGGCCCCGACGGGCCGATCCGCTTGGGCCGCCCGATCAGTTCGCCGGACCTGCTGGAGGCCCTGGACCGCAGTCGTGGCCTGTCCCGGTTCCGCCGCTCACTGCGTGGCATGACCATCCAACAGGACGACGCGGCCGGCGCCGACCGCTGGGCGGCGGTCGCCCGGACCCTGGCGAGCCTCGGGGCCCTGTACTGGGCGGCGGACAACCTGGTCGAGGTCGGCATCCTGGCCGTGCTGGTCCTGACGCTGTTCGCCGTCGGTCGCTCGCTGTGGTGGCGCCTGACGCCGCTGCTGATCGGCATCGACGCGGTCGTGGTCCTGTCGCTGCTGTACGGGACCTCGGTCACGATGGGCGGACCGGAGTTCCCGCTCACGGTGCTGGCGGCCGCCGTGACCCTGGAGGCGGGGTTCGTGCTGGGCCTGTGGCGCTCCCTGGTGGGCACCGCCGTGGCCGTCGGGCTGATGGGCGCGTCGTGGATCGGGTTGTTGGGGCGGTCCATGGCAGACGTCCTGGCCACGTCGCCGTCCGCGCTGCTGCTGCTGACCACGGTCGCGGCGGGGGCGATGGCGCGGCGCCTGTGGATGGACCAGACCCAGAGCCGCAGCAGCGAACTCCGCCGATTCCGTTCGGCGCTGTACGACCTGAGCCGCAGCCAGGCAGTCGTGGCCGTGTCGTTCGACATCGGGACCGTGGCCGAGGATGCGTTGGCGCGGTTGATCGCGGACGTGCATCCGCGCTCGGCGATGGTGCTGGTGGCTGACGGCCCGGGAGCCCTGCAGGTCGCCGCCAGCCACAACCTGGCGTCTCCGCCGCCGGTCCGACTGACCTGGCAGACCGGCATGAACGAGGCCCAACGGGCGCTCGGGAGCGGCCCCGCGACCCGACACGACGGCGAGGACGGCCCCGCCACGCCCACGGCCCCGAGGCGGTTCAGTCGCCCCGAGCCGCGTGTCACGGGTGACCTCCCGGAGTGGCAACCATCCCGTGCGAGAACCGGTGACGACGGCGAGGACGACGACGTGGACGACGTCGCGGCCACCGACGCCCCGTCGCGGGACCGGGACGTGCCCGACGCCGCCGACCCGGACGAGTCGAACGTCGACCGGTCGAGCGCGGACGACTCGCCGCACGCCGAACTGGACGACTCGTCCCGTGCGGGTAGCCTGCATGACGCCACCACACGCGACGACGCCGACGTGCCGGGTCCCGACACGGCCACGCCCAGCCCCGAGGAACGGTGGGGGTTGCCGGAACACGGGGACGAGCCCGAACCCGACCCCGAGCCGGAGCACGACCCGGCCGACACCTTCCACCAGCCGGTCTCGGCCCCGCCGCCAGCCACCGATGCGCTGCGGACACCGGAGCCGCCCTCGGGGGACGGGCTGACGGCCAAGTTGCTCAAGCGCATGGAGGATGCTCGCCGGCAGGAGGCGGCCACGGACATCGACGAGCACATCGGGTCCCGCTTCGACGGCCAGGCCACGACTGCCCCCGAGCCGGGCAGCCAGGCCCCCCTCACGGCAGCCGACGTCGAGAAGCGCCTGACGGGCAGCAGGGAGGCGGGGGCGGACGAGCAGCGGATCCTGCGCGACCTGCTCGACCGCACCGTCATCGAGTCGAACTACACCGCCCGGTTGACGTCCGTGCTCGGACAGTTGGCCCCGTCCCTGCCACCCGGCGACGTGCTGGTCACCGGCGCCGAACTGGACGGCGAGTTGATGGGTGCCCTGGTCGTCGTCGGGGCGACCGACGGCCGTGTCGTGTCCCGGCACGCCGAGGAGACCGCCCTTGCCCTGGACAGCGTCCGCCTGTTCAACCGCCTGCGCGCGTTCACCCGTGACCAGGAACGCGCCCGCATCGGGCGGTCGCTGCACGACGGCGTGATGCAGACGCTTGCACACGTGGCCTTCGAACTGGACCGGGTGTCCAACGACTCGTGGGACGAGTCCCAGGTCGAGACCCTGGGGCGCCTGCGCGACCACGTGCTGGGCACGGTCGACGAGATGCGCGCCGTCGTCAACGACCTCCGCACCGTGCGGCTCGACCGCGGGCTGCCGGCCGCGCTGGAGGCGATGGCACTGACCCTGTCACCGGCCGGTGGACCGGTGATCGAGGTCTCCACGGGCTCGGTGGGCTCGTTGCCGGGCGACGTCGAGGAGCAGTTCCTCCGGATTGCCGAGGAGGGCCTGATGAACGCCGTCCGGCACTCCGGTGCCCGCAACGTGCGGGTCAACCTGGCCCGCTCGAACGGATCCCTGGTGCTGCAGGTCAGCGACGACGGCTTCGGCTTCACCAAGTCGAAGGTGGGGGACTCGGACGGTGGCGTCGGGCTGACCTCGATGTACCAACGCGCCAAGTCCGTCGGGGCGGGCCTGGACATCGACACCGGGGCCAACGGGACCATCATCACCGTGCACCAGTCCCTGGTGACGGCGGATGGCTCGCCGGGCGCGTCTGAACCGGAGACCGAGCCGACCCCGCAACGCTCCCCTGGTCGGCGTCGCAGACGCAGTCGCTGAGCCGCCTCGGCGCGGCCGGGAGTGCCGGTTGGCCGACGCGCGTGGGACCGGGATCAACGGAGCATGGAACCTCGCCGCCGTGCCGGCGGACCTGTCGTGGTTCGACGTCGCCGTGGATGGCAGCCACTAGGATGCGATGGACACCAGCGCTCGCCCCCCGTCGACAGGAGCCTGACGTGACCAGTTCCCCCAACGCCCGTCGCGCCGCCGATCAGCAGGGGGACGCGCCCCGCTCACGGATGGTCGTGTGCGACGACCACACCCTGCTGCGACAGTCGCTGGTCCAGATGTTGTCGTCGGTGGGCGAGGTCGTGGGTGAGGCCGCCAACGGTCACGAGTCGTTGTCGCAGGTCGAACGCCTCCAGCCCGACCTGGTGCTGCTGGACGTGAACATGCCGGCGCCGGACGGCCTCGAGGTCGCCAAGACGGTCCGCAAGCAGTGGCCGTCGATCAAGATCGCCATCGTGACGATGCTCGACGACGACGAGACCCTGCGACGCGCCACGACCGTCGGGGTGGATGCCTACCTGACCAAGTCGTCGTCCAGCACCGAGTTCGTGTCGGCGATCCGGTCCGTGCTGTCGGGCGGGTCATGGGTGTCACCGGCCGTGGCATCGCGGCTCATGGGGCTGACCCAGAGCGCCCCGGACGACCTGACCGAGCGCGAGCGCGAGGTCCTGGTCGAACTGGCGGCAGGGGAACGGATCTCGGGCATCGCGGAGCGGTTGTTCGTGTCCGAGAAGACCGTCAAGAACCACCTCACCAGCATCTACTCCAAGCTGGGGGCCGAGACGGGGGCACAGGCCGTCGCCGTCGCCTACCGGTCCGGGCTGGTGTCGCCACACCGCACGGACTGACCGACGGGCACCCGCGTCAGCCGGCGTCGCCACCCAGCCGGTCGTCGGCGAGGCGCTCGGACACCAGCCGGCCCTGGGGCTGGTAGCGGAAGTGGACGAAGTCCTTCTGGAACTCGATGTTGACCAGGTTCGGGCCGGCACGGTTCTTCTCCAGGGTCCAGATGACCCAGTTCTCGTAGTCCTTGGCGCTGGTCCCGCCGTAGGCCAGGTGGGCCTTGGCGATCGCGTCGAGCTTGTTGGACATCAGGACGACGACGTCGGCCTCGAACGCGATCGCCGACGTCTCGTCGAGGTGGGACAGGCGCAGGCGACGCGCGGACAGGCCGACGATGCTGAGGCTGGCCAGTGCCACCACCGGGATCTGGTGGTGCATGGCCAGGTCCTTGAGGCCTTCCACGACCCGGCGGGAACGTGCGGTCGCCTCGACGTCGTCCGTGGGGACCTTCTGGAGGTAGTCCACGACCAGGACGGGGACCTTGTCGTGTTCGGCGATCACGCCGGCGACCAGGTCGTCGAGCGCCGCCATGTCGGTGTCGCGGACCGAACCGCCCACCAGGACCAGGTTGTCGCCGATCTCGCTGAGCTGGAGCAGGGCCTTGTGGAGGATCGGTTCCCCCCGCACGACCTGGCCCAGCCCCTCCTTGCGCTCCGCCCCCTGTCGCAGCCGTTCCGCCAGCGACGAGATCGCCCGACCACGGGTGTCGGCCCGTCCGGCCTCCTGCGACAACAGGCGCAGCAGCATGGCGGTCTGGTCGTGTTCGTAGCAGACGACGATGGCCGGGTGGTCGATCGCGGCCACGTGGCGTGCCAACTGCAGCCCGAAGATGGTCTTGCCGACCCCCGGTGGCCCGGCGAAGATCGTCAGGTCACCGGGCCGCAGGCCGCCACCGATCGCCTCGTCGAAGGCGTCGAAGCCGGTCGGGACGTGTTCGAAGTGCGCCCCGATCCCGGCCCGGAGTTCCTCGTCCAACCCGTCCAACAGGGTGGTGACGGTCTTCGGGCGTACATTCCCCAGGTGTCCGGACATGCGTTCCCCATCGGTGGCCGTGGTTCGTGGTCGGCATGGAACCACATGGGCGGCGCCGCTGGCCCGCGAACGTGGCAGGTCGGGCCGTGGAACGCCACGAAACGCCACGGACGGACGGTCACACCTTCGCGTGTTGGGACTGGAGTCCCACCGCGACGCGGCCCTAGTCTGGCGAAGTGGTGAGGGTCGGTGACCTACAGTTTCATCAACGCGCGGGGCGCCGACCATGGTCGACCTGCTGGACACACCGTCCGGCAGGCCTACCGGGGGGACCAGCACCAAGCGTCACGGGGAACGACCCCGTTTCCCCAGAGCCACCGGCAACGGGGCACACCAGCCAGGAGAACAACACATGCTCATGATCCGCGAAGCACTTGCCAACGTCCGCAACCGTGA
>JAGXFT010000202.1 GCA_024637135.1 Nitriliruptorales bacterium
CCGCAACTCCACCGCCGAGTCGGTCGTGTTGACGCTCTGGCCACCGGGTCCGGACGCCTTCGCCGCCCGGACGTCCAGTTCATAGTCCGGGATGCGATGGTGCTGGTCCACGTGCAGCGACGACATCGACCACCCTCTCGTTCGGACGTCCAGGGCCTCGGACGTTCAGGATAGGACCAGCACCGCTCACGCCACCAGGGCGCGTTTCAGCGGCGCATGCGGGCCCCGGCGGTGGCGACGGCGTCCTCGACGTCGGCCAGCACGCGGGCCTCGTCGTCGCCGTCCAGGGCTCGGTCGGCCGCCCGCAGCCACAGGCGCGCCGCGATCGAGCGGTGCCCCGCCGGCAAGGGATCGCCGCGATAGACGTCGAACACGCGCAGGTCTTCCAGCAGGTCACCAACGGCCGCGCGCACTGCGGCCTCGACGTCGGCCCAGGCGACCTCGTCGGCCACCTCGACCGCGACGTCCACGATCATCGCCGGGCGCGTCACCAGTGGTGTCTCCACGATCGGCGCACGTCCGGCCGCCAGTGCCTGCAACCACGGCTCCAGGACCAGTTCGCCCACCACGACCGGCTCCGGGAGGTCGCGGGCGGCGGCCTCGGACGGATGCAGTTGGCCGACGAGGCCGACCTCCACCGGACCGTCGGGACCATCGACCTGCAGGGCGACCGTGCGGTGCGGGTGGAAGCCGTCACGGACCACGGCCACGCGTTGGAGGCGGATCGCGTCGGGCGTGGCCCCCAACCGCCGGGCCACCTCGTCGAACACCGCCAGTGCGTCGGACACGGACCACGTCCGGGTGTCCAGTCGTGACGACGAGGCGCGGCGGCCCTGGAGGGCCACCCCGACCGCGCGGGGCTGGGTGGGCAGCAGCCGATCCCCGCCGTCGGCCGCGGCATCACCGGCCGCGGCGTCAGCGGGCGGCAGCGTCCATCGCCAGTCGGCCGCCCCGGTCGGTGCCAGCGCGTCCAGCACGGCATCGAGCGGGCCCCCGTCGAGCCGGAAGATCCGTCCGAACTCGGCCACGGCGACACCGGGCCTCGACTGGCCGACGTTGCGGCGCACCACGCCCAGCAGGCCCTCCAGCAGCGACGGCCGCATGGCCGCCGCGTCCTGCGCGAGTGGGTTGGCCAGCACGACCCGGTCGCCACCGGGGAGCACCCCGCCGAGGTGGTCGTCGCCCACGAACGGGCGCGTGACCACCTCGTCGAGGCCGAACGCCAGCACCGCCGAACGCACGTCCCGCTCGGCCTGCTGGTCGGCGGCAAGGCCACCACCCTGGACCAGCGGTGGCAACACGGCCGGGATCTGGTCGAAGCCGTGCAGGCGCGCCACCTCCTCGGCCACGTCGGCCATGCGGGTGAGGTCGCTGCGCCAGGACGGCGGCGTGACGGTCAGGGCGTCGCCGTCGGCGACCGCCAGCACGCCGGCCCGCGCCAGCAGCGCGACCTGCTCCTCGGCCGACACGTCCAGGCCGAGCAGTCCGCGGATCCGGCCGGCGTCCACCTCGATGGTCTCACGGGCCGTGATGGGCTGGCCGGCCTCGCGCAGCCCGACCGGGGTGGCCGACGCCCCGATCTCCACCAGCAACTCCCACGCCCGGGCGATGGCCCGGCGCGCACCGGCCGGGTCGACACCACGTTCGAACCGCAACGACGCCTCGGAGGTCAACCGCAACGTCCTCGCCGTGTGGCGGATCGTCGCGGGATCCCAGATGGCGGCCTCGAGCACCAGCCGACGGGTGGTGGCCGTGACCTCGGTGGCGTCGCCACCCATGACCCCGGCCAGGCCCACCGGCCCGCTGGGGTCGGCGACCACCAGGTCACGCGTGGTCAGGGTGCGCTCGACGTCGTCGAGCGTGACCAGCACCTCGCCGTCGGTCGCCCACCGCACCGACAGGTCGCCGGCCAGCCGGTCGGCGTCGTAGGCATGCATCGGCTGGCCCAGCTCCATCATCACGTAGTTGGTGATGTCGACCAGGGGACTGATCGCGCGCACCCCGACCTGGGCCAGTCGCTGGCGCAGCCACCACGGCGACGCCGCCGGGACCTGCACGTCGTCCAGGGTCAGTGCCGCGAAGTGGCGGCAGCCCTCGGGTGCCTCGATGACCACCTCCACCGGGTCTCCCGGCGGCTCCGCCGGCAGCGGCGGCAGCGGCGGCAGGTCGGGGACGGGATCCACCGAGCCCACGTCCAGCACGGCGGCGAGGTCGCGCGCCACGCCCAGCACCGACAGCACGTCGCCGCGCGCGCCCTTGACCTCCAGGTCGATGACGGGTTCACCCAGTGGCAACACCTCGTGGACGTCGACCCCGACGGGCGTGTCCGGGTCCAGCACCATGATCCCGTCGTGGTCCTCGCCCAGTTCCAGTTCCCGCGCCGAGCACAGCATCCCGTTGGAGACCACGCCCCGGAGTTCGCGCGCCTCCAGCACCAACCCCGGGATCGACCCGCCGACGCCGGCGTGCACCACCACGTCGCCCGTGTCGAAGTTGGACGCGCCGCAGACCAGTTCGACGACGTCGCCCCCGGCGCCACCCCCGTCGGCCGGGTCGTCACCGTGGGTGATCCGCACGACCCGGAGCCGGTCGGCGTCGGGGTGCGGCTCCCACGCGAGCACCCTGGCGACGGTGGTCCCGGTCACGCCGGCGCCCGGCGTGTGGATCGCGTCGACCTCCAACCCGAACCGTCCCATCGTCTCGGCCAGTTCGGCGACGGGCAGGTCGGGCAGGTCGACGTACGTGGCCAGCCAGGACAGTGGCAGCTTCATGGTGTGGGTCCTCGGGGTGCCGGGCGGCGTGGACGTCGGAGGCGGAGGCGGAGGCGATGGCCGGTCGGGCGGGAGGCGTTCCCGCAGCCGATCCGACCGCTCAGAACTGGGCGGAGAAGCGGGCGTCGCCCTCGTAGAAGTCGCGGATGTCGGACACCCCGTGACGCAGCATCGCCACGCGCTCGACCCCGATCCCGAAGGCGAAGCCCGAGTAGCGCTCCGGGTCGATCCCACACCACGACAGCACGAGCGGGTCGACCATCCCCGACCCCAGGATCTCCAGCCACCGGGTCGTGCCGTCGGGGTTGGTCCCCCACGACACGTCGACCTCGGCCGACGGTTCGGTGAACGGGAACATCGACGGCCGCAGGCGGATGTCGCGGTCCGGTCCGAACATGGCGCGGGCGAACGCCTGGAGGGAGCCGCGGAGGTGGGCCATGGTGATGCCCTCCCCCACCATCAGGCCCTCCATCTGGGTGAACACCGGCGAGTGGGTCGCGTCGACCGAGTCGTTGCGATAGGTCCGGCCCGGGATCACGATCGCGATGGGTGGTTGCTGGGTGCGCATCACGCGGGCCTGGACCGGCGACGTGTGCGGACGCAGGATCACCTCCGGCAGCCCGTAGGCGTCGACCCGACCGTCCTGCAGGTAGATGGTGTCCATGTCCTGGCGTGCCGGGTGGTCGGGTGGGATGTTCATCGCGTCGAAGGCATACGCCGCGGACTCGACCTCCGGCCCGTCGGCGACCCGCCACCCCATCGCGACGAAGGTGTCGACCATCAGGTCCTGCACCTGGGAGATCAGGTGCGGTCGACCCGGCGGCACCGCCAGTGGCGGGATCGTCAGGTCCAGCCGTTCACCGGCCAGCCGTCGGTCGAGCGCGGCCGCCTCCAGCACCTCGCGCTGGTCGGCCAGCGCACCCTCGACCACGGCCTTGAAGGCGTTGAGGGCCTTGCCGAGCACCGGGCGTTCCTCGGCGCTGATGCGCCCCATCGACTGCTGGACGGTCGCCAGGTCGGACTTGCGACCGGTGAACGTGACCCGTGCCTCGTCGAGGTCGTCGAGGGTCGTGGCCGCGGCAATGGCGGCCAGGGCCCGTTCCTGCAGGTCGGCGAGGGTGTCTGCTGCGGTGTCGACGGAGGACACGGTGGTGCCTTGGCCGTGGCGGACGGGGCGGGGTCGGCCAGCGTAACCCGATCCCGCGCGGCCCGATCCGGTGGTCGCGGTCGGCGTCGGGTCAGCGGGTGCGGACGCGCCCGAGGCCGCCGTCGACGCCCAGCACCTGGCCGGTGATCCAGTCGTTGTCCGGGTCCAGCAGGAAGGTGATGGCGCGGGCCACGTCGGCGGGTTCGCCCAGTCGGCCGAGGGCGTGCATCTTCCGCGAGGTCTCGGCCTGGCGCTCGTTGCCGGTGATGCGTTCCGTCTGTGGCGTGCGCACGAGCCCGGGCTGGACCGCGTTGAAACGCAGCCCCCGACCGCCGTAGGTGGCCGCCGCCGACCGCACCAGGGCATCGATCCCGCCCTTGGACGCCGCGATCGCTTCGTGGTTGGCGAGCCCGGTGGCGGTGGCCGCGGTGGACACCAGCACGACGCTGCCGCCGTCGCCCATCACCGACCCGGCTGCCCGCACGGTGGCGAAGGCGGTGGTGAGGTTCGTCGCCACGATCTCGTTCCACTCGTCGGGCGTGGTGAGGTGGGCCGGCTTGAGCACGACACTGCCGGCACAGTTCACGACGCCGTCCAGTCGACCGTGTTCCTCCACGACCTCCTCGAACGCGGTCGCGACGGCGCCCAGGTCCCGTGCATCCAGTTCGCGGACGGCCGCCCCGGTCTCGTCGGCCACCGCATCGAGGTCGGCGCGGGTGCGGCCCGCGACGACCACGAATCCGTCGAGTCGGCGGGCGACCTCGCTGCCGATCCCGCCCCCACCGCCGATCACCACGGTCACACGTTCATCGGTCCCTGCCACGTCCGTCCCTGTCCTTGTCGGAGGTCGCCGGTCCGGCCGGCGACGGTATCCCCGACGAGGGGCGGGCCGGTCAGGTCACGCCGTCGGTGCCGGGGTGGTGACGGCGTACAGCGCGACCGCGGTCGCGGCGGCGAGGTTCAGCGACTCGGCGCGGCCGCGGATCGGGACGTGGGCCACCGCGTCGACGGCCGCGAGCACGCTCGCGGGCAGGCCGTGGGCCTCCGAACCCATGACCAGCAGGTCGCCCCCGGGCGACGGGCCCGCGGCCAACAGGTCGAGGTCGCCATCGCCGGCCAGGCCCACGACCCGACGGCCGGCGGCGCGGGCGGCCTCGACCACGGTGACGGGATCGTCGGCCATCGCGAGCACGACGTGGGTCAACGACCCGGCGGCGGCCCGCACCGCCTTGGGGGTGTGCGGGTCGCACGAGCCGGTCGTCAGCACGACCGCCGATGCCCCGGCGGCATCGGCCGTGCGGACGATGGCGCCCACGTTGCCGGGATCGTTGGCATCGACGAGCAGGACGGCCACGCCCGGTCCCGCCACGGCGTCCGCGGCTGTGGCCCATCGTTGGCGGGCGACCGCGACCATGCCCTGTGGCGAGCGCGCGTCGGCCAGGCGTTCGAGCACGTGGTCGGCCACCTCGACCACCTCGACATCGTCGATGCCGGGCAGCGCAGCCACCTCGGTCAATCGCTCGGCGGTGGCGAAGACGACCTCGGCGACCCCGTCGGCGACGGCCTCGGCAACCGGGTGCTGACCCTCGACCAGGTAGGTGCCGGACGCGCTCCGCGCCTTCTTGGACGACAACTTCGCGGTCGCGACGATGCGGTCGTTGCGGACGGACGTGATCGGGTCGGAGGCCACTCAGGCGTCCCCGTCGAGGTCCCGCACGGCGATGACCCGCTCACCCCGGAACCGACCTGCCTCCGGGTCCCACGGGAACACGATGACGACCGTGAAGGTGATCGGCTCGCCCGTGGCCGGCCATCCCGCGAAGTCGCCGACGTGGGTCGCGGACACCGACGCCACCTCCGTCACGCCCTGGGGGCCGATCGTGATGTCCTGCAGGAAGAACGCGACGTCGGGGAACGCGCCCAGGAACGCGGTGTAGAAGGAACGGGCACCGTCGTGCCCGTCCCAGCGGTGGCCGGCCTCGACGTCACCCCCGACCAGTTCGTAGACGCAGTCATCGGTCAGGGTCGCGACCAGCCCGTCCAGGTCACGGGCGTCCTCGGCGATCGAGTGCGCCTTCCACTGGGCCAGGATCCGGCCGTACTCACCCTCGGCGAGTGCCGCCTGCAACTGGTCACGCACCCGCGGATGGACCTCGGGTGGGGTGGCGATCTCGGTCATGTCGGGGCTCCGGTCGACGGCTGCACGGCAGCGTAGGTCACGCCCCAGCAGCAACGAGCGGGCGCTGTGAGCCTCGAGCAGCCCAGTGATCACTGGTGTCAGGCCGGTCTGACGTGGTGAGCCGGACGTCCGGCCACCGTGTCGTCGTGGTGGCGACGGACGAGGCCCGCCGGGATCCGGCGGGCCTCGTCAGGTCGTGCGTCGCGGGGGTATCAGGACTCCTCGGCGTCTGCGTCGTCCTCGGAGATCTCGACGTCGGCGTCGTCGGCCGGGGCCGTGTGGTCCCAGCGTTCGAAGCCGGCGTCGGCAGCCGCGGCCTCGGTCTCGAACCACACCTCGGCCTTGGTCCGGCCGAAGTAGGGCGACTCCTCGGTGTGGTAGAGCATCGAGTCGGCGTTGCCCTTGATGGTCCAGCCCTCGGGACCGGCACCGTCGTCGTCGGC
>JAGXFT010000203.1 GCA_024637135.1 Nitriliruptorales bacterium
GAGGCCGGCCTGTGCTGCCAGCCGGGAGCGACGCCTTGACAGCCGGTCGCCGCCCCTGCAGCCTGCGTGACCATGACTGAGGCAGAGCCGCGGGACAGGCTGGCCGCTGCATTGGTCGAGATGGCTGGGGCGGCCGATGACAACATCCAACGCAGCGACGCGATCCGAGGGCGCGCCCTTCGCTTGCTCGAGCAGATCGATGGTGACGTCCCGCTGGCCGACCTCATGCGGCGCGAGTCCGGGCCTCGCATCGTCGAACTGCTCAGCGCCAACCTTGCCACGCTGTCCGAGGCCGGCGCGACCCTGCGCGGCACCCAGGCCGAAGCCCTGCGCGCAGAAGGCCTGACCATGGAGCAGATCGCCGACCTGTTCGGCGTCACCCGCCAGCGAGTCTCCGCCCTGCTGCAGGCATCCCGGTCCCGTGCGGCCCCCAACGCACGAGGGGACATCGACCGGACATGAGGCCGACGGGGACCGGAACGGGTCCGACGAACTCAGGGCGTCAGGCGGCCTCACCGGAGTCAGTCTGGTGAGCATCCGGGGACGCGACGACGGGCGTTGCCTGGCGCGGTCGCAGAACGGACGCCGCCGTGAGGGTCGGGATCGCCACCAGAGGCAGGTAGATCAGCGAACCCAGGAGCGCGCGCACCAACGGGATGTTCGTGGCCAGGACCGTTCCCGACACCCCAAGGGCGGCGAGCACAGCCAGGGTCCCAAGAACCACCCGCGTCCGCCAGCCCGACACGAGCAGGACGGCGACCGCCACACCCGCCGCGATCAAGCCCGCGGCTCCGGTCGAACCTCCATCCCCGACACCCACGGGAATGCCGACGGCCAGCACGAGGAGGCCGAGGACGATCCGCATGGCCAACCCGAACCGACGGCGCGCCAGCGCGATGCTGCCGAACACGATGGTCGGGAGCAGCAACGCCCCGGCGCCCATGCCAAGCAGGACGTGGACCATGCCGGCCGGCACGCGCAGCAGCATGGCGGCGCGCCATCCCCTGGCCATGGCGACGTGGGCCAGGGCAACCACTGACCCGATGACGGCCGGAGCGCCGACGATGTAGAGCGTGCCGGACCACGAGAACTCGGGGTGCTCGGTGATCAGGCGCATCCACGCCCGCGCGACGATGCCCCAGCCGGCGCCCACGAACAACCCGACGGCCATCGCCGCCACCACGCCGCGGCCCTCCGCCCATCGTTCCAACCGCGCAAGCCGGCCGCCCACTCCAGCCTCCGGGCCTGCTCGGCCCTCCGGGCCCGCTTCGACCGCCCCGCCCGTTCCGACCCCGTGCGTGTCCGTCGTGGTTGTCCCCATTGCCGGCTCCTCGCTCGACGCGCCAACTCTTCCCACCCCTACAGACGGACGTGGCGGGTGAGCGGGTGACATGGCCAGGGCAATCGGCGTCGTGAGGTCGTGGAGCTGGGCAGCGGAGATCCTGATCGCCCGGCGATAGCCTCCGAACGTCCCCGGTCCTCCGCGACGACAGGATCGCCCATGGCCACTCCCACGGGATCGGACGAACCAGCGGCCATCCCCACCGACGCCGGGGTCGAGGTGCGGATGTTCTCCGCCAAGCCCTACGACGAGGCGGCGTTCAGGACGGCCAACGAGCGCCACGGTCACGAGGTGACCTTCCTCGAGCCCCGGCTCGACGCGACGACGGCCAGGCTGGCATCGGGCGCGACGGTGGTGTGTGCCTTCGTCAACGACGACCTGGGCCCGGCGGTCCTGGAGGAACTGGCGGCCGGGGGCACGCGGGGTGTCGTCCTCCGCTGCGCCGGCTTCAACAACGTCGACCTCGCCACCGCCGAGCGGATCGGGCTGCGGATCCTGCGGGTGCCGGCCTACTCGCCGAACGCCGTGGCCGAACACACCCTCGCCCTGGTGTTGGCCCTGAACCGCAACGTGCACCGCGCGTACAACCGCGTCCGTGACGGCAACTTCAGCCTGGAGGGACTGGTCGGCTTCGACGTGGCCGGAACGACCGCGGCGGTGGTCGGGACCGGTGCCATCGGCCGGATCGTGGCCCGCCTGCTGTGGCACATGCGCTGCACGGTGCTGGCGGTGGACCCGTACCCGGACGACCACCTGGTGGAGCTGGGCGTCCAGTACGTGTCGTGGGACCGCGCGCGGGCCGAGGCGGACCTCATCACCCTGAACTGCCCACTCACCTCCGAGACCCACCACCTGGTCGATGCCGACGCGATCGCCGAGATGCGCGACGGCGTGATGCTGGTCAACACCGGCCGTGGGGCGCTGATCGACGCCGAGGCCGCCATCGCCGGGCTGAAGTCGGGGCGGATCGGCTCGATGGCGTTGGACGTCTACGAGGAGGAGGGGCGGCTGTTCTTCGAGGACCGCAGTTCCGAGATCATCGACGACGACGTCTTCGCCCGCCTCCTCACCTTCCCCAACGTGCTGATCACCGCACACCAGGCCTTCCTGACTCGCGAGGCCCTGGCGGCCATCGCCGACACCACGTTGGCCAACGCGGCGGACGTCGTGGCCGGGAGGCCGTCACCCAACGAGGTCACCTCGCCCTGATCCCGCGACCCCGGGCCGTGGACGCCAGGGCGGGATGGTCACGCCTGCGTGGCCCCGCGATCGGGGATGCGTCGACCCGACATCTCGGTCGCGCGGACGCGGACCCAGTGGGGTCGGTCGACCTCGTCGGCCCAGGGGTGCAGGTCTGCCTGCTGGAGCCGTTCGATCGCCTCGTCGTCCGTTTCGACATCGGACCGGCCCCGCAGCAGGACGCTCCAGCCGGTGCGGGTCTCCTGGTCGTAGCCGTCCACCTCGAACGCCATGGTGGCGCGCCGCCATGCGGCGTCCAGCGTGATCCCCGACGCGGTTCGGAACACCACGGACCGGCCGTCGCGCAGGTGGTTGACCGGCAGCACCACCGGTTCGCCCGCCTGGACGAACGCCACCCGGCCGACGGGGGACAGGTCGAGCAGTTGCAGGCAGGACTCGGGCGCGATGACCTCGAGGCCCTGGCGGTCGGTTGCGCGGTCGTCCATGGGATCCTCCGGGGGTGGGGGCGGGGTGGCGGGGTGGGGAGGTGGCAGGCCCAGTGCGATCGCGGCCCGGTCCAAGACCTCGGTGCGTGGGGTGGTGGTGTCGATGGCGATGGCCTCGGGCCACGGTGCGAAGTGCTCTTGCATGCTGTCGTGCGTGGCGGTGTCGGCATCCGACACGTCGCCTCGTCGCTCGGTCAGGCGCTGGTGTGCCACCTCCGCCGGCAGGGTGCACCGCAGGGCCACCAGTTCGGCATGGGTGTCGGCGGCGACGGCGGCAGCCACCGCCCGATGGCGCGGGTCGTTCCAGGATGCATCCAACACCACCGACTCGCCATGCGCCAGCAGTGCACGGGCGCGGTCCAGCAGTTCGGCATAGGTCGCCGCGGTCACCTGGCTCGTGTAGCCGCCGGGACCGGCCGGGTCACGGTGGCCGATGCCGAGCAGGTCCTTGCGGACCTCGTCGGAACGGAGGTACGACCATCCCCGACGACCGCCGAGCCCGGCCGCCAGTGTGGACTTGCCGGTCCCGGGCAGGCCACCGACCAGCACCAGGCGGACCCGGCCGAGCCCAAGGTGGCGCTCCATGATCCGCAGGTACGGGGCAAGGTCGCCCGGGGAGGGGTCGTCGCCCAGGCACGCGACCTTGGCGCGCACGCTGGCGCGGTACGCGATGTCGTGGTGCGCCAGGCCGTCGGGACGGGGGTCGTCGAGGAACTCGGCATGGGTGTCGAGCAGCCGTGCCGCCAGGTCGACGCGTCCGAGCCGTTCCAGGTCCATGGCGAGGAAGGCCACGTCGAGCAGCACGTCGCCGATCCGGTAGCGATCCGTGAAGTCCAGGCAGTCGAGGATCGCCGGACCATCGTCGGTGCAGAAGATGTCGTCGGCGGTCAGGTCGCCATGCCCGTCGCGGACCATGCCCCGGGCGATGCGGTCCTGGACCAGTTCGTGTCGACCGTCCAGCCAGTCCGCGACGGCATCGGCGAGACGGTCCACCCGCGCGGGGTCGACCAGGTGGGGGTGCCTGCGCAGGACCGCGAGGTTGTCGTCCCAGTTGGCCTGGAGGGCATCCGGCCCGGCCACGGCGACGGCGTCGTCGGCCGGTGGCTGGGCCGCGTGGAAGGTGGCGAGCGCGCGGGCAACCTCGGACACGCAGTCATCGAGGTCGGCCCCGGCGACGGCGCGCGTCGCCAGGCGCTGGTCGTCCGGCAGGCGACGCATGACCACGGCGACGTCCACGACCTGGTCCGAGTCGTCGACCACGTCCGCCACACCGAGGTAGACGTCACCGCCGAGACGGCGGTTGAGTACGACCTCTCGTTGACAGGCGTCGATGCGAGCCTCGAGCGTGCGGAAGTCCAGGAAACCGAGGTCCACCGGACGCTTGCGCTTGACGACGAGGTCGCCCACGAACCACAGCGTGGCACTGTGGGTCCGCACGGTCCGTTCCACGGCCCGGCCGTCCACGGTCGCCGCGGTGGAGACGTGCAGCGTGAGCCGCTGCTCGACCAGGTGTGTCGTGGTCATGGGTCGCCCCTGTCGATGGTGCTGGCCGATGGTCATCCCAGCAGGTCGTCGCCATCCCGGCCGAACCAGGTGTTGGTCGAACTGATGCGGAGCCAGTCGTCGGGGATCACGTCGGGGATGGGGATTCGCCGACCGGTGACACTGGCCGGCATGACGCGGACGTAGTGGTCCCTGGTCCCGCCGGTGAACGGGTCCAACGGCAGGTCCCGGAGCCGGTCGAGTTCGTCGGGGTCGGTGACCTCGTCGAGTCGTCCGCGCACCAGCACGCTCCACCCCAGGCGGCGCTCGGGGTCCACGTGGTCGACCTGGAAGGCCACGGCCTCGCGGTCCTCCGCGGCTGCCAACTTGACCCCCATCGTGGTGCGGAACAGGACCGTCCCGGCATCCACGGTGTAGTTCACGGGGAAGACGACCGGACCGACGGGATCGTTGAGGGCCACCCGACCGACGTGCCGGGACGCCAGCAGTCGCAGGCACGTGCTGGCGTCCAGGTGCAGGAGGCGGCCCTCGTCGCGAAGGTCCTCCATGTCGGCGTGGTCGTCGAGGTGGTCGGTCACGACATGACCCCGGTGGCGCCGGGGCTTGCGTCGACGGTCGTGGGTTCGTGGCGACGGAACGGGGTGCCCACGATCGGCAGCAACCACCGGTCCAGGCCGAACCAGCCCGCGTTGCGCCAGGCCAGCATCAGCAACAACCCGATCACCAGGAACAACGGGTTGACCCCGGCCGAACCCGC
>JAGXFT010000204.1 GCA_024637135.1 Nitriliruptorales bacterium
GGCCAGCCGGGACTGGACCGTCGTCGACCTCACTGCGCCCGAGACCGTGATCGACGAGGGCCCGACCGGGGAAACCACCGACACCTCGGCCGCGTTCATCTTCTCGGCCGACGAGGACGCCACGTTCGCCTGCCGCCTCGACGGTGGCGCGTGGGAGCCGTGCATCTCGCCGTCGATCCACGACGACCTGGCCGTCGGGTCGCACACCTTCGAGGTGGTCGCGACCGACACCGCCGGCAACGTCGACGCCACCCCGGCCAGCCGAGACTGGACCGTCGTCGAGGCCGGGCCGGAGCTGGTCGGCAACCCGGGCTTCGAGGTCGACACGTCCGGGTGGAAGGGCGACGCCTCGTCCAACACGTTGACCCGCGTGGCGGGTGGACACACCGGGGACTGGGCGGTGCAGGTGGCCACCGACACCGACGGGCGGTGCGGCATCGACGACAGCCCGAGCTGGGTGACCTCGACCGTGGACGGGTCGTACCTCGCCAGCATCTGGGTGCGTTCGGACACCCCGGGGGCAACGCTGCGTGTGCGGATCCGCGGCTACCTCGGCGGCGTACGGCAGGGCACGGTCACCGAGTCGCTGACCCTGACGTCGGCGTGGCAGCAGTTGAGCGCGACCTACCCGACCGCAGCGGCGGGTTCGGTGCTGGACGTCGAGGCCTACGTCACCAGCGCGCCCGCCGGGGTGTGCTTCGCCGCAGACGACGTCTCCGTCAGGCACGTCGGCCCGTGACGTCGGCCCGTGACGTCGGCCGTGACGTCGGCCCGTGTCGTCGGCCCCTGTCGTCGGCCCGTGACGTCGGGCCGACGGTGGCGGTCCGTCGGTTCGCTGGCTGGCCGTGTGGGGCTGACGGGGGTTGTCGTCCACAGTCGCGCGGGTCGAGGGGCCGGTGAGGGTGCGTGGGGGACACGCTGCGAGGCATGGATCGATCGTGGGTGGACCGGCTCGCCGACGACCTGGCCGCGTCCCGTGCCGAACTGGCCGGGTTGGCGATGCTGGTCGTCGGCGGGATCGTGGTGGCCGTGGTCGTCGTGGGCGGCCTGTCGTCCCGCATCGCCACGCCCGGCGACGGCGCGCCCGTGGCTGGCCCCGAGGACGTGGACGGCTCGGTCGGCGGCGCGATCGTGCCCTCGGCGGCCCCGACGCCCACGCCCGGACCGGTCGTGGTGCACGTCACCGGGGCCGTTGCCGCACCGGCCGTGCTCGAGCTGCCGGCCGGCTCACGGCTGGTCGATGCCGTGGACGCGGCCGGTGGAGCGCGTGGGGACGCCGCCCTGGAGGTTCTCAACCTCGCACGGCCACTCGTCGACGGCCAACGCCTGCACGTGCCGACGACGGCGGAGGCGGCGGCCGCAGCCCCGAGCGACCGGGCCTCGCCGGACGCGGTCGCGGCGCCCCCGGTCACGCTCGACCCGGGCACCGGCCTGCCCGCGACCGCCGGCACGGCCACACCGGGTGTCGAGGCGGGCGCGACCACCGCTGATGGCCTGCTCGACCTGAACCTGGCCACGACGGACAACCTCGAGGAACTGCCGGGCGTCGGACCGGTCCTCGCGGGGCGGATCGTCGACTGGCGTGACCAGCACGGCGCATTCGAGGAGGTGGGGCAACTCCGGGACGTGACCGGCATCGGCGAGGCCCGCTTCCAAGACCTCGCACCGCTCGTGGTCGTGCCATGACCGGCATGCGTTCGGCGTCGGCGGCGGTCGCCGACCCCACGCGCCCCGTCCGTGATCGTGGCACGGGCGCCGCGGCGGTGGGACGGCTGCCGGACGCCGCCGACGGGGACGAGCCATACACCGCCGGCCGGACCGGTCATGGTGAGGTGGTGACGCCGATCGTCGCGTGGGCGGCTGCGGCCTGGATCGGGTCGATGGTGGGGTGGGCGGCAGCGCCACCGGCATCGACCCGTGGGGCGCTGGTCGGTGGCGTCGCCCTGCTGGGCCTGGTGGTGGTCGCGATCGTCGTGGCCAGGTGTGGTCGTCGCCACGGCACCGGGGACACCGACCGGTCGGTCGTCGCCACGATCGTGGGCATCGTGCTGGTCGCCACCGTGACGGCCGGGTCTGCGCATGCTCGTGCGGCCAGCCTCGATGCCGGACCCCTGGCCGACGTCGCCCGGCGGGGCGGGGCGGTCGCGATCGAGGCCACCGTCGCCTCCGAACCGTCCCTGCGACCGGACGGGTCGGCATGGCTGCTCGCCACGGTGACCCGTGCGGACGAGACGTCGGGACGCTGGCGGGTCATGGTCGGGGGACTGCGCGACCCCCCGGCGGTCGGCAGCCACGTCGACGCGACGGTCACGGCCCGTCCACTTGGTCGGGACGGGTTCGACGCGTCCCTGCGGCGGCGTCACGTCGGGGTGCGCGTGGACCCCGTTCGCTGGGAGGTGGTCGAACCGCCGACCGGGTCGTGGCGCCTGGTGGAGGAGGTGCGTGCGACGGTGCGGACGGCGGCACGGCGCGGGCTTCAGGGCGATGCTGCTGCGCTGGCCGTCGGGTTGGTGACCGGCGACACCCGCGGACTGTCCGAGGAGACCGCCGACGACATGCGTGCCACCGGCCTGACCCACCTGGTCGCGGTTTCGGGGTCCAACGTGGCGCTCGTGCTGGCCGTGGTCGCGGTGCTGTCGGCCGCGCTGTCGCCCCGGTGGCGCCGGGCCGCGATGCTGGCCGCGATCGTGGCATTCACGATCCTGACCCGGGTGGAACCGTCCGTGCTCCGCGCCGCCGTGATGGCCGGCATGGTCGTCCTGGCGCGGGTGCGTGGCGTCCCGTCGTCGGCCGTCCACGCACTGGCGGCGACGATGCTGGTCCTGCTGTTGGTCGACCCGGCGTCCGCGGGGTCGTTGGGACTGGTGTTGTCGGCGCTGGCGACGGCCGGGGTCCTGGTCGTCACACCGGTGCTGGTGCAACGCCTTCGCGCTCGATTGCCGACGGCCCTCGCCACGTTGCTGGCCGCCACCCTGGGTGCGCAGGTCGCGGTCGCGCCGGTGCTGCTGGCCACGGTCGGCGAGGTCCCGCTCGTGTCGATCCCGGCCAACCTCGTGGCCGTGCCGGCCGCCGCGCTCGCGTCGGTGGTGGCGGTGGTCGCGTCGCTGCTCGCCCAGGTGCACGTCGGCCTGGGAGGCGTGCTGTTCTCGTGGGCCGGACCGCCGCTGGCGGTCGTGCTGGCGGTCGCCGAGCGGTCGTCCGGGCCGGTCGTGTCGGCCGCCCGACCCACCCTGCTCGGCGTCGTCGTGCTCGCGACCATCGCGGTCCTCGCCCGGCCGCACTCGCGTCTGCGGCGGGTGGGTGTGGCCGGGGTGCTCGTCGTTGGCCTGGTGGTCGGGGTCACCGGGGCCGGGTCGCGCGTGTTCCCCGCCGGCCTGGTGGGTCGCGCGGCCGTCCCGTCCGCGCTGGCCGTCACGGCCATCGACGTGGGGCAGGGTGACGCCGTGCTGGTCACCACCGCGTCCGGCCACCGGGTCCTGGTCGACGCGGGCGGTGACGGGGCCGCGGCGACGTGGCTGCGTCGCCACGGGATCCGCCACATCGACCTGGTCGTGCTGACCCACCTCCATGCCGACCACGTCGGGGGACTGCCGGACGTCCTCGACCAGGTCGACGTCGCCACCGTGTGGCTCGCACCCGGACCTGGGGATCCCCCGGGCCTGCCGTCGGTGGTCCCGACCGCGGACGGGCCGCGCGACGTCCCGGGCGTGGACGTCCCGACCGTCGCGGTCGAGGCGGGCATGGTCGCGACGGTCGGCTCGGCCCGGGTGGAGGTGTTGGGTCCACCGGCGGGCTGGGCGCTGGTCGGGACCGGGGGTGGTCGCAACGACCAGTCCGTGGTGATGCGGATCGTGGAGGGGGATCGGGTCGCGCTGCTGACCGGCGACGCCGAACTGGCCGCGCAGCAGTGGCTGCTGGCCCATGTGACCTCCCTGCGGGCCGCGCTGGTGAAGGTGCCACACCACGGCGCCGCCACCACGGACCCGCGTTTCCTGGCGGCAGTGGACCCGAAGGTCGCGCTGGTGTCGGTGGGGCGGGACAACGACTACGGCCATCCGGCACCTGACCTGCTGGGCTGGCTCGCCGACCTCGACGTCGAGGTGCGACGAACGGACCATGACGGCACCGTCACGGTCGAGGTGCCGGCCCGTCCGCCATGACCGCGGACACGGCCCGGCCGTCCACACGACGCGCAACGTGCCGTCGCAGCGCTCGCCTACGCTCCCGGGCATGGCGATCCACCTCCTGCACGGCGACGACGACCTGCTGCTCCACCGGGCCGCGTCGGACCTCGTCACCCGCCTGACGGCCGACGACGACGAGTTGTCCTTCGACACCCACGACGCCGCCGAACTGGACCACCTCCCCTCGCTGCGGACGACGTCGCTGTTCGGAGACCGGACGGGGCTCGTGATCCGCGGACTCGAGGGCCTGAAGGCCAGTGACGACCTGAAGGCCGAACTGGAGGACTACCTCGATGCCCCGGACGCCGACGCCGTGCTGGTGCTGGTGTCCCGCGGGACCGGCAAGATCCGCGCGATCATGAACCGGGTGAAGAAGGTCGGCGAGATCCACGAGCATGCCCTGCCGCCCGAGTGGCAGGACAAGGCGTGGGACGCGATCGTGCGTGACGAGTTCCAGCGCCACGGCATCCGGGCAGGCCGCGACGTCGTGACCGCACTGCGTCGCCACGCCGGGACCGAGACCAACGCCATCGCCAGCCAGGTCGCGCAGGTCCTGGCCACGATGGAGCCCGGGTCGGCACCCACCGCCACGCACGTCGACGACGTCATCGGCGGCCACGGCAAGGAGTCCACCTTCACGCTGGTCGACGCGGTGGTGGACCGCGACGTCGAGGCCGCGCTGGTGGGACTCCGTGGGCTCCTGCAGGCGGGGGACGCGCCGGTCATGATCGCCGGTGCGCTCGTGTGGCGGTTCCGGGCCCTGCTCGTGGCCCGCGGCGGCGGCGACTTCCGCGACGCCGGGGTGTCCCCGGGGATGTTCGGGCGGATCAAGCCCCTGGCGTTCGCGAATTTCGGGGCCGGCGAGCTGGCGTGGGCACAGCACCGGCTCGCGCGGCTGGACGTCGACCTCAAGGGCGGCAGTGCGCTGCCCGCGGAGGTGGTGCTGGAACTGGCGGTGATCGACCTCGCCACCGACCGCGAGGTCGACGCCACCTTCAACCCGCTGGCCTGACCCCGCGGGCCGCCCGACCGGCACGTCCCGAGGTCCCACCCGCCACGGTCAGTCCTCGCCGACCAGGTGACGCAGGCTGGCCACGGCGCTGGCGAGTGCATCGGAGGCCAGCGCCTCGTCGGCGCGCACGGCGCGGACGGCCGCGGCGACCTGGTCGCGGGCCGCCTCGCGCGGCGGGTCGTCGGCGGTCTCGCGGGGGCCGGCCAGCAGCCGCCGGGCCAGTGTGCGACGGATCCGGGCGACGTCGTCCTGCAGCTGGTCGCCGTGGCGCCGGCGCCAGTCGTCGTGCGAACCGGGGGCCGAGGTGAGGTGACGGGCGATCGCGGTGTCCAGCGCGGCGAGGTGCAGTCCGTCGTCCAGGCGGGCGAGCAGTCGCACCCCCGCCTCGACGGTCGTGGCGTCGGGATCGTCCAGGACGGCCGCGAGGTCGGGCACCCGCCCGAGGTGGCGTGCCAAGGCCACGTCCAGGGCGAGGTCGTCGGGGACCAGGTCGTCCAGCAGCGCCATCCGACGCCGGGCCACCGGCCCGCGCCCGCGATCGCGCCACCGGTCACGGACCAGGTCGGCGATGGCTGCCTGGCGGTCGCGGGTGGCGTCGATCGCGCCCGAGGTGACCGCGCCGTCCCGCAGCAACGCCAGCCCGACCCGGCGGTGGAGTCGGATCAACCGGTCGGCGGCGGCCTCCAGCGTGTCGTCGGGCACGGTGTCGGCGCAGTCCTGCAGGGTCGGCCACCACGTGTCGCCGTCCAGCACCTGCTGGGCCAGCCAGTGGGCCGCCACCACGTCGTTCAGTGGCTGGTCACGGACCGTGGCGACGTCATGGAGGTGGGTGATCCCGAGCCGGTCGACCTGCGAACTGGCGATCCGCAACGCCGTGATCTCGTCGGCCAGGCGGTGGTCGCGCACGTCGACGGCCGGATGTTCGCGGATGCCGGTGGCGAACGCTCCCGCCAGCGCCGGGTGGGCGGTGGCGGTCCCGGTCAGGTCGTGGTCGACCATGACCTCGGTCGCCAGCCGCTTCGTGGCGGCCATCAACGTCGCGAGTTCTGGTCGGGTCAGTCCGGCACCGGCCTCGCCGCGGGCCTCGAGCTCGTCGACGCTGGGCAGCAGGTCGACCGTCCGGTCGACGATGCCGGCCGCCTCCAGGCGGTCGAGGTGGCGGACGTGGGCGGCGAGGTCGTCGGCCGACGAGGCGTGGGCTCGTGACAACAGCCACACCTGGGCATCGACGTCGCGACAGACGTCGGCGACCACCTCGTCCGCGGCCGCGCGCAGGACCGCGTCGCGCTCGGCCCGGTCCAGACGTCCGGTCGCGATCGCGGGTGCGAACAGGATCTTGGCGTTGACCTCGCGGTCCGAGATGGCCACGCCGCCGGCGTTGTGGATGGCGTCCTGGTCGATCCGTCCGCCCCGCCGGGCGTATTCGATCCGTCCCCGGGGTGTGATGGCGAGGTTGGCGCCCTCCCCGACGACGCGCGCGTTCAGCCGGTCGGCGGTGATCCGGATGTCGTCGTTGGCGTGGTCGCCGGTGAACGTCTCGGTGGAAGCTCGCACCACGGTCCCGATCCCGCCCGCGTACAGCAGGTCGACCTTCATGCGCAGGATCTCCCGGATCAGCTCGTCAGGGGGGAGCGACTCGTCCTCGACTCCCAGCAGGTCGCGGACAGTGGGTGGCAGGACGACGGACTTGGCGGCGCGGGAGGCCACGAACCCGCCGGACGACAGCACGTCGCGGTCGTAGTCCTGCCACGACGACGTCGGGAGGTCGAACAGGCGTTGGCGTTCGGCGTACGACGCGGCCGGGTCGGGGTCCGGGTCCACGAAGATGTCTCGGTGGTCGAAGGCCGCCTGCAGGCGCAGGGTCGGCGAGGTCAGCAGGCCGTTGCCGAAGACGTCGCCGGACATGTCGCCGACGCCCACGACCGACACCTCGTCGGTGTGGATGTCGATGCCGAGTTCCCGGAAGTGTCGCGCGATCGCGGTCCACGCCCCCTTCGCGGTGATGCCCAGGGCCTTGTGGTCCCAGCCGGTGGAGCCACCGCTGGCGAAGGCGTCCCCCAGCCAGAACCCGTGCTCGTCGGCGAGGGAGTTGGCGGTGTCGGACAGGCGGGCGGTGCCCTTGTCCGCAGCGACGACGAGGTAGGGGTCGTCGCCGTCCCGGCGGCGCACGCCGGCTGGCCCCACGACGTCCCCGGCGACCAGCGTGTCGGTCACCGACAACAGGCCGGTGACGAACACGCGGTAGGCGTCACGGACCCGGGCGGCCCGCTCGGTCGGCGCCGGGTCGTCGTGCAGCACGAACCCGCCTTTGGCGCCGGTGGGCACGATCACGCTGTTCTTGACGACCTGGGCGGCCATCAGGTCCAGCACCTCGTTGCGCACGTCCCAGCGGTCCGACGCCCGCAGCCCGCCACGGGCGATCGCGCCGGCCCGCAGGTGCACGCCGGTGGTGACGGGCGAGGTGACCAGTACCTCGGCGTGGGGGACCGGCGCGGGGACCTCCGGCAGGGCGGCCGACTCGAACTTGCAGGCCAGGAACGGCACCGCCCGGCCGTCGTCCAGCACGACCGAACGCAGCGGCGCGAAGGCGTTCGTGCGGACGCAGGCACGGACCACGCCGGCGAGGTCGGCCAGCACCCGGTCCTCGGTCAGGGAGGCCGTCCGACCGCGTGCGTCGGCCAGGTCCGCAGCCGCGGTCTCCTCGGCCGCCGGATCGGCCGCCGGATCGAGCCGCGCGCGGAACAGCGACCAGAGCGCGGTTGCGGCCGCGGGGTTGTCGACCAGCGCCCGCTCGACGGCGACGCGGGGCCAGCGCGAACCCAGCAGTTGCAGCATCCGTCGGGCCGCCCGCAGGACGTCGACCTCGACCCACGTCAGCGGGGTCGTCGACAGCAGTGCCAACAGGCCGTCGACGGCGCCGTCACCGGCCATTGCCGCGGCGAGTGCATCCCCGAGTCGCGTGGCGGTCGTGTCGGTCGGGGTCCCGGTGGCGGCGACCCGCAGTCGTTGGGTGGTCGTGTCGTCGTCGTGGGTGGCGACGGCCTCCACGATCCGGAAGCCGAAGGCGGCCGCGACCGGCAGGAGTTCACTGAGTTCGAGCGGCGCCCCGTGCCGGCCCGCGACGACCTCCCAGCCACCGGCCGTCGGCACCACCGACGTCCAGGTCGACGGTGCGCCGCCCGGCCCGGCCAGGTCGGGGCCGGCGCCATCGTCGCCAGGTCCGCGATCGGACATCCCGGGTTCGGTGGGGTCGGGCAGGCGGGGGTCGGAGGTGGTGGCGGTCACGCCGCGGGCCTTGGGTCGGGGATCCGGTCGGATCCGGCAACGGCGGCACGCCTGCGCGCGTCGACCCGTGATTGGCCGGACAGGGCGACGAGGTCGCGCACGGTTCGAGACGGCGCCGTTGCCGTCGGAGGTGACCGTAGCCCGGTCATGATCGACTGCCACGCATCCGCCCCCGCGAACGGACCCGCTCGGGTGCCGGCGCCCCATCCCGTCACGTCCTCACGCCCAGGAGCGAGGCGACACTGACCGTCTCCCTTGGGTCGCTGATCGCGCGAATCCCGGACGGTTCGCCGCCGCGTCCGCGCGATCGAGGGAGGCGGCTGGTCGAACGCGCAACGCGCGCCATCCGGTGACGGGATCGTTTGGCCCGGTATGTGTGGAAGGCATGTAGCCGTCAAGTGGACAAGGCGCCATCATGACGAGTCAGTTTCGGAGAGTGCACCTGAAGATTGCTGCGGGCCTGTTCGGGCTCGTTCTCGTCCCTTCTTGGTCCACGCTCTTGTTCGCATCGGGCGAACCATTCCTTCCAGTGGCTAGTCAGACTGGCGCCGATGCGACCTTGTTCTCGGGTGATGAACCGGAGGCAGACCCGGTGTCAGTTCAATCCAATGACGAAGCACTCGAGGTTGATCTTCAAGGCGTGGCCGAGGAGCTCGGGATCACGTTTGATGAGGCGAAGGACCAATTGGTGTGGCAGAATGACTTCAATCAGGCAGGTGGAACCCTGATGGTCGAACAGCCGGATCTCATCAGTGGTGCGGAGGCCGTGAGGGAACGCTCGCCACGACATGTTCGCATCACGCTTCCTGGTACGGAGATTCCGCTGGAGGTGTCACAGGCCGTCGACCCATTGGGACTTGATGTCGAATGGATCTTGGGCAGCGGGGCGTCCGCGGAGGATCTGAGCACGTTCACTTCGCCTTGCACGATCGACTACAGGCAGCGAACGTGGACTTCCAGACTGAGCGTACACCACAAGGGAATCTCATCATTCGAATTGAGCAGGGTGATGTGGCCTCGCCTTCATCCATCCTCTCCTCTCCATGCCTCGACAGTTCGAACGGAAATTTGGAAGTCGTGCAACGCGACTTGGCAACGGAACAGGCGCTGGAAGATTCACGACATGGAGGCGGGATACTGGGTCCGTTTGGCAGTACGCACGTGGCGCCGTGTATAGTGCCTTCCACTGCTGAACCCTTGGAGGGTCTGTTGCCAAGGGTGGTGGCTCCAGATCGGGGTTGCGGTGAGGTGGAGGTTGGGCCGCTGGGGCGCCGGTGTCGTCATCGTGGCTGCTGCGTGCACGTCGTCCCCGGCGCCGGAGGGGTCGCAGGGATACGTGGGGTACGTCGTCCAGACCGAGTCCTCCACGTGGGCCTGCGCGAACCTGCTCGAGAGCAACCCGCCCCAGTGCGTGACACCCTCGGACGGGGGCGTGGACCTGGACTCCGAGGCGATCGTCGTGGACGACTGGCTCGACGTGCGGGCGCTTCCGACGGCCCAGTCCCTCGAGGGCGTGGTCTGGACCGACCTCCTGGCGCTCCGTGGCCACGTCGCGGGCTCGGTGTTCGTCGTGGATGACGTCGACCTCGAGGCCGACTGCACCCCGACGGGGTTGCCGCGCCCGACCTGCTGACGACCCGGCTTCCTGCAACCGCAGGCTCGTCGACGCGGTTCGGCCACTGGATCCAGCACGACCCGGGTGCCACGCCGCCGGACATGACGACGGGCACCCACGCCGGGGTGCCCGTTCGATCGGTGGGTGCAGGCCGCGCCTACAGGGCCGCGAGCTTGCGGGCCATGCGGGACTTCTTGTTGGCGGCGTTGTTGGCGTGGATGATGCCCTTGGTGGCGGCCTTGTCCAACGCACGCGCCGCGACCTTGAAGGCGTCGGCGGCCGCGTCGGCGTCACCGGCGTCGTGGGCCGTGCGGAAGTTCTTCAGGTCGGTCTTCAGGCGGGTGCGCACGCCCTTGTTCCGCTCGTGGCGGGTGATGGTCTGGCGGTTGCGCTTGATCTGGCTCTTGATGTTCGCCACGGCGGCCTCGGTGATGGTGTGGTGGATGCGGGATGGTCGGTGTCGGTGGTGCAGCGCGCACTCGGTGCGGCGACGGACGGGCACGTCGGATGCCGGTGCTGCGCGAAGTGGTGGTCGCCGGGGGGAACACGGTCCGGGCGGGGCCCGGCAACGGCGAAACGCCGCCCGAGGCGACGTGGCTGGCAAGGGTAGCCGCCTGCACGGCCCGGCGGCAACCCACGCGGCGGGGCGTGCAGGGGTCCGGGCTACGATGGCCGTTCGCCTGCTCGTTCCCGCTCTCAAGGCCTCCTCTCCTCGTGTACCCCCTCGACCGCATCCGCAACTTCTGCATCGTTGCCCACGTCGACCACGGGAAGTCGACCCTGGCGGACCGAATGCTCCAGGTCACCGACCTGGTGGACCCGCGGCTGATGCGGGCCCAGTACCTCGACAAGATGGACATCGAGCGTGAGCGCGGCATCACGATCAAGGCACAGACCGCCCGGCTGCCCTTCGACTACCCGCTGACGGTCCCCGGTGACGACGGGGCCGGTCCGCGGTCCGCACCCGGCGAGTACCTCCTGAACCTGATCGACACGCCCGGGCACGTCGACTTCTCCTACGAGGTGTCACGCGCCATCAATGCCTGCGAGGGCGCGATCCTGTTGGTCGACGCCGCCCAGGGCATGGAGGCACAGACGATCGCCAACCTCTACCTCGCGGTCGACGCCGACCTCGAGATCATCCCCGTCATCAACAAGATCGACCTCCCGGCGGCGCGCCCGGACGAGGTGGCGCGCGAGATGACCGCGATCATCGGCGGCGACCCCGACGACGTGATCCGCATCTCGGCCAAGACCGGCGAGGGTGTGGACCGGGTCCTGGACGCGATCGTGGACCGCGTCCCGGCCCCGACCGGCGAGGTCGACGGCCCGTTGCGCGCGCTGGTCTTCGACTCCGTTTACGACCCGTACCGCGGGACGCTGGTGTACTTCCGGGTGATCGACGGGACCGTGTCCTCCGGCGACGAGATCCGGATGATGGCCACCGGGTTCACCGGCGAGGTCGACGACCTGGGCGTGCACTCGCCCGAAGAGGTCCCGATCGACGCGCTGGGGCCGGGCGAGGTGGGCGTGCTGTCGGCGGCCATCAAGGAGGTCAGCGAGGCCAAGGTGGGGGACACGATCACCCGCGCAGGCCGTGCGTCCGCGGAGGTCGAGGCACTTCCCGGCTACCGCGAGCCGCTGCCGATGGTGTTCTCCGGGCTGTACCCGATGGACTCGGGCGACTTCCCGATGCTGCGCGAGGCGCTGGACAAGCTGCGGCTCAACGACTCGTCGTTCACCTTCGAGCCCGAGACGTCGATGGCGCTGGGGTTCGGCTTCCGGGCCGGCTTCCTGGGGCTGCTGCACCTCGAGATCGTGACCGAGCGGCTCGACCGCGAGTTCAACATCCCGCTGGTCACCACGGCCCCCAGCGTCAGCTACCGCGTGGCGATGCAGGACCCGAACCAGAAGGGCCTGCCGATGCTCGACGACGAGGGCAACGGGGTGGTCCACCTGGTCTCCAACCCGCAGGACCTCCCGGCCCCCAACGACATCCTCGAGATCCGCGAACCGATGGTGCGGGCGATGATCCTGGTGCCCAACGACTACGTCGGCCCGGTCATGCAGTTGTGCGAGGGGCGGCGGGGGACCATGGAGTCGATGGACTACCTGACCGAGGCCCGGGTCGAGATGCGCTACCTGCTGCCACTGGCCGAGATCATCACCGACTTCTTCGACCAGTTGAAGTCGATGACCCGTGGGTACGCGTCGCTGGACTACGAACCCGCCGAGTACGAGCCGGGTGACCTGGTCCGCGTCGACGTGCTCCTCAACAAGGAGCCCGTGGACGCGTTCAGCTCGATCGTGCACCGCGACAACGCCTACGAGTTCGGCAAGGGCATGGTCGAGCGGCTGCGCGAGTTGATCCCGCGGCAGATGTTCGACGTCCCGATCCAGGCCGCCATCGGCGCCAAGGTGATCGCGCGCGAGACGATCAAGGCACGACGCAAGGACGTGTTGGCCAAGTGCTACGGCGGCGACGTGTCGCGCAAGCGCAAGCTGCTGGAGAAGCAGAAGGAAGGCAAGAAGAAGATGAAGGCGGTGGGGTCCGTCGAGGTCCCGCAGGAAGCCTTCGTCGCCGCCCTCCGATCCACCAGCCCCAGCAGCTGACGTCCCCGCTCGGGCGCCGGTGGCGTCGTGTCGCGCAAGGGGCGTAACATTACCTCTGCAGGTCTGGTGACGGCCGTGACCGGGTGACCCGCACCCGCGGCCACCGGACCGACCGGAGGTCCACCATGGCGCGTACTCCACGCGACAACCCCTTCACGCCGGGGTTCGGCAACCTGCCGCGGGTCTTCGCCGGTCGTCGGGCCGAGTTCGCCGACCTCGACCTGATGGTCGAGCGCCTGGCCGCCGGGATCTACGAACAGGCGCGGATGATCACCGCCGACCGCGGCTTCGGAAAGACCAGCCTGTTGCGTGAGTTCGAGCAGGAACAGCGGGAACTCGGTCGCTGGGTGATCCGGGCCGCGGCGACCCGTGGCGACGCCGTGATCGGCCGCCTGTGTCGCCAACTCGCCGACCTGGTGGCCGACCGGGACCTCGCGTCCGCGATGTCGCGGGGACTGCGTGACGCCCTGTCGCGACTGTCGGGCATCCAGGTCGGGCCGGGAGGCGTGTCGGTCGACCTCGAGCGCGTGGTCGAGGTCGACCGGGGCGGCGAACTAGCCCGACTGCTGGAAGGCGGTGCGCGCCTGGCACGCGACCACGACAACGTCCTGCTGGTGCTCGTCGACGAGGCCCAGAACATCGGCATCGAGGCCATCGGCGAACTGTTCTACGCGATCCAGGAGGTGCAGGGCATGGTCGTCGAGGCACGCGACCAGGTCTCCGGGGCGTTGCGGCGGGACAGCCTCCCGCTGGGCGTGGCGGTGGCCGGCCTCCCCGGCCTGGTGGAACGCCTGCGCCGGGCCGGGTCGACGTTCGGCGAGCGCTCGCGGCCCGTCCGGCTGGGGGCGCTGTCACCGGCCGACCTCCGCGAGGGGCTGCGGGCGCTGGTCCGCGACGGCGGGGCCGACATCGACGCCGACGCACTCCACCGGTTGGCCGACGCCTCCGGCGGGTACCCGTACTTCCTCCACGTCTACGGCCAGCAGGTCTACAACATCGGGACCTCGCCGGTCATCACGCTCGACCAGGTCGAACAGGGCATCGCGGCCGCCCGCCCGCTGGTCGACGACTTCCACGAGCAGCGCCTGCGAGAACTGGGGGAGCGACAGCGCGAGTACCTGCGGGCCGCCGCCTCGTTGGCGCCCGAGCATCGCACGACCCCGGGGATCGCGGCCGCCATGGGGATGACCTCGTCGGCGCTGGGCTCGACCCAGCAGGCGTTGGTGGACCGGCACGGGTTGCTCCGGGTCACCCCGACTGGTCGACTGGACTTCACCCTGCCGGGCCTCGACCGCCACCTCGCCGCCGGCTGACCCCTCGCGCGTTCCGTGACCACCGACCGAACCCCAACCGATCCCCACCCGGGAGCACGCATGACCGACCAGCCCGTCCTCGTCGAACGTGACGGCCACGTCCTCCACATCGGCATCAACCGGCCCGACAAGCGCAATGCGTGGGACCTGGCCGTCATCCGGGGCGTGTCGGCGGCCTACGCCCGGCTCGATGTCGACGACGACGTCCGGGTCGGGGTGGTGTACGGCGCCGGGGACCACTTCTCGGCCGGCCTCGACCTCGCCGAGGTCGGCCCGCACGTCCGCGAGCACGGGCCCGGCGCCCTCGGGGGGGCCGGCGTGGACCCCTACGGCCTGTGGACCGACCCCGTGTCCAAGCCGGTCGTCCTGGCCGTCCAGGGCATCGCCTTCACCCTGTCGATCGAGCTCGCACTGGCCAGCGACGTGGTGGTCGCCGCCTCGGACGTGCGCTTCCGACAACTGGAGGTGGGCCGGGGGATCCTGCCGTTCGGCGGTGCGACGATCCGTGCCGCCGAGCAGTGGGGCTGGGGCAACGCCATGCGGTGGCTGCTGACCGGTGACGAGTTCGGCGCCCGGGAGGCCCTGCGCATCGGGCTGGTCCAGGAGGTCGTCGACCCGGGTTCCCAGCACGACCGGGCGACCGCGATCGCCGAGACCATCGCCCGGCAGGCACCACTGGGTGTCCTCGGGACGCTGGCCAACGCCCGCGTCGCGCGTGCCCGGGGCGAGGCCGCCGCCCGCGACCACCTGCAGGGCCTGCTGCCGGACATCCTCGACTCCGAGGATGCCGCCGAGGGCGTGGCCTCGTTCCTCGAGCGTCGCGACGCCACCTTCACCGGCCGCTGAGGCCAGGCTCGCGGATACCGTTGGGGCGACGACGGATGACGGATGACCATGCTGCGCGACACCGGACTGCACGCCGCCCTGGCCCTGGGCGTGGCGACCGTGATCGGCGCGATCGCCCAGCACATCGCGATCGGTGCCGCGATCGGACTGCTGCTCGCTGCCCTGGTGACCGCTCGTTGGCCGTCGGTGCACGTCGAGCCGGCCCGTGACGGCAACGGGGATGCCTGACCCGGACACCGCCACCCTCGCCGACCGGCGCTGGCTGGACGACCCGGTCGAGTCCGGCACCGCCGCCGGCTTCGGGATCTACCTCCACGTCCCGTTCTGCAGCCATCGTTGTGGCTACTGCGACTTCGCCACCCACGTCGCCGATCCGTCCGTGGTCGACGACCTGATGGTGCGCTACACCACCGCCCTGGTCGGCCGAGTCGGCCGGGTGCTCGGCGGCGGACGCGACGGACAGGGCGAGGTCCCGTGGCCGACCGTCACCTCGGTCTTCGTGGGAGGTGGCACGCCCACCCTGCTGCCCCCCGCGCTGCTGGCGTCGATCCTGGACGCGGTGGCGGCATCGGCCGACCTCGCCCCGGACGTCGAGGTCACCGTCGAGGCCAACCCCGAGACGGTCACGCCGGACATGTTCGCGGCCCTGGGGTCGGCCGGGACCACGCGCGTGTCCATGGGCGCCCAGTCGTTCGTGCCGCACGTGTTGACCACCCTGGAACGCCTACACGACGCCGACCGTCCACTGGCCGCGGTCGCCGAGGCCCGTGCGGCCGGCATCGACCAGGTCAGCATCGACCTGATCTACGGCACGCCCGGGGAACGCGACCAGGACTGGGCGCGGACCGTCGACACCGCGCTGGCCGCCGGGGTCGACCACGTCTCGGCCTACGCGTTGTCGATCCACGCCAACACCCCGTTCGGACGTGCCCGCGCGGCGGGCACGCTCCCCGACGTCGACGACGACGTCGCCGCCGACCGCTTTGACCTCGCCCGGGAACGGTTCGCCGCCGCCGGGTTCGACCACTACGAGGTCAGCAACTGGGCGCGGACCCCGGCGCGCCGGTCGCGCCACAACGTGCTGTACTGGCGGCACGGGGACTACCTGGCGTTCGGGGTCGGCGCGCACGGCCACCTGGACGGGCACCGGTGGTGGAACC
>JAGXFT010000023.1 GCA_024637135.1 Nitriliruptorales bacterium
CACCGGGGTCGTCGACGATGCCGGCGACGGTGGCGACGAGCACGCCCGCGACCAGGCCGTCCACGACCTCGACGACGACCACGACGGCCTCGAGTCCCCCGACCGCTGACCCGACCGCCCGTCCCCCGCCTCCCCCAATCAGGGCACCTGACTGGCCTGCCTCCACGCCCGGGCTGCCGACTGGGCGTGGGTCGACCTGCTTGACTGGGTCCATGGCGCGCCCACGGAGCATCGACGACGACACCCTGCTCGACCATGCGGGACGGGCACTGGCCGCCGAGGGCATCCGTGGCTTCACCCTCCAGGCGGTCGCCGATCGCGGCGGTGTGTCCCCTGCCATGTTGGTGCAGCGGTTCGGGTCCAAGCGCGGGCTCCTGGCCAAGGGCTGGGCCACCCAACAGGACCGCCTCGAACGCGAACTCCGCGCCGCCGTACGGGCGGGACGGCTGGACCGGAATCGATCACCGCTGGCCTGGGGTCAGCGGGATCCCTCACCGCTGGCGTGGGGTGGTCAGCGGGAGCGGTCGCGGGTCTTGCGGCGGCGTTCCTCGATGGTGACGGGGACGCCTTCGAAGCCCCACTCCTCGCGCAGGCGCCGTTCGAGGTAGCGCCGCCAGGCCGCGGGGATCTCGCGGTTGGCGAAGGCCAGGAACTTCGGTGGGGCCGTGTCGACCTGGGTCAGGTACCGCACCCGCACGGCCCGCCCGGACTGCAGCGGCGGGGGGTTGCGGTCGATCGCCTCGCGCAGGAACCGGTTCAGTTCGCCGGTCGACACCCGCCGGCCGTACTGCGCCCACACCCGCAACAACGTCGGCAGCACCCGACGCGTCCCCCGCCCGGTCAGCGCGGAGACGTTGATCCGCGGGGCCCAGTCCGCGAACGACAACTTCCGGTCCAGTTCGCGCTCGAGGTCGAAGCGGCGTTCCTCGTCCACCTCGTCCCACTTGTTGATGACCAGCACCACACCACGCCCGGCATCGCGCAGCAACGCGGCCAGGCGCTGGTCCTGCTCGCTGATCTCGTCGCTCCCGTCGATCATGAACAGCACCAGGTCGGCCGCCTCGATGGCGTACCGGGTGCGGTCCACCGAGTACAGCTCGACGTCCTCGCCGTGGCGATAGCGCCGCCGCATGCCGGCGGTGTCCACGAACACCCACGCCCGCCCGTCGATCTCGACCAGCGTGTCGACGGAGTCCCGGGTCGTGTGGGGCACGTCGTCGACGATCGAGCGGTCCTGGCCCAGCAGGCGGTTGTACAACGACGACTTGCCGACGTTGGGCTTGCCGACCAGCGCGACCCGGGGGATCCGGACCTCGTCGGCGGCGACCTGCCACTCCCCCAGCCCGTCCAGCACGAGGTCCAACACGTCGCCGACCCCACGGCCGTGGCGCGCCGAGATCGGGTGCGGTTCGCCCAGCCCGAGCCGCCACAGGTCCGCCGCACCCAGTTCGTGGCGCTCGTCGTCGGCCTTGTTGCCGACCAGGATCACGTCCACACCGGCACGCCGCAACAACTTGGCGTAGCGCTCGTCGTCCTCCAACACCCCGATCGTGATGTCGGTGACGAAGATCGCGAGGTCACAGCTCGCGATCGCGGCCTCGGCCGACGCCACGATGCGCGCGTCCATCCCCTGGGCGGCGTGCTCCCAGCCGCCGGTGTCGACCAGCACGAACTCGCGGCCCAGCCACTCAGCCCGGTGCTCGGTCCGGTCGCGGGTCACGCCGGGCTGTTCCTCCACGATGGCGACACGACGCCCGAGGATGCGGTTGACCAGGGTCGACTTGCCCACGTTGGGACGTCCCACGATCGCCACGCGCGGCAACTGGTTCCAGCCGCGCACGGCCACGACCTCGTTGCCACCCAGTTCCGCCACGATCACGTCGACGACCTCGTCGGTGTCCATCCCGGTCGTGTCGAGGTGCCACGCGTCGGCCGCGGGCTGCATCGGCGTGACCTTGCGGGCGGCGTCACGTTCGTCGCGGGTCGACACCTCGGCATGCACGACCGGGTCGTCGGTGTCCAGCCCGAGCTGGGCGGCGCGACGCCGGACCCGTTCGGACTCCTCGGCGGTCAGCCACACCTTCAGGTCGGCGTCGGGGAGCACCACCTCACCGATGTCGCGACCCTCGGCGACGCCACCACGCTCCAGGGCCGCCCGCTGCTGGGGCACCAACGCCTGTCGCACGCCCCGGTGGGCCGACACCGGCGACACCGCGTCGCTGACCGCCGGGGTCCGCAACCGATCGGTCACGTCCTCGTCGTCCAACAGCAGCCGCGGCCCGTCGAACACCAACTCGACCCGTTCGGCCACGGCCGTGCAGGCCTCGCCGTCGGCCGGGTCCACGCCCGCCTCCAGGCACGCCAGCGCGATCGCCCGGTACATCGCACCGGTGTCGAGGTGACGCACCCCCAGGCGCTCGGCCAGCAGCCCGGCAATGGTGGACTTGCCGGAACCCGACGGCCCGTCGATCGCGATCCGCCAGGCGGTCATTCGGGCAGGTCCGTTCGGAGCTGGGTGGCGTCGTGGAGGTAGGGGTGGCGCAGTTCGGTGGGGGCCAGCGGCGTGTAGACGTGTGCCAGGATCCGGACGCAACGCGGGATGCCCCCGTCGATGTCCAGTTCGCGCGCACACAGCAGCGGGACGTGGGTGATCCCGCCGGCCCGGGCGGCCTCGGCCGGGAACGCCGACGAGATGTCGTCGGTCGCGGTGAACACCAGCGAGATGAGGTCGTCGGTGTCCAGGTCGTTGCGCGCGAACAGTTCGTCGATCAGTTCACCCGTGCGGGCCAACAGGTGCTCGCGGTCGTCCACGTCCAGGGTCGTGGCGCCCCGGATCGCCCGGACGCGCGGCCACGGACCCTGGCTGTCATCTCCGGTGTGCTCGCTCATCGCCTGCCCCCGTCGTGCCCGTCGTGCCCGTCGGCCCGCCGGTCGGCATGCCGATCGGCATCGGACGCACGCTGCTGGGCGCGACCGCGATTGCGGCGCTCGTCGCGGCCGTGGCGACGACGCTCGGCCGGCCCGCTGCGTCCCTCGGTGGCGGCGTGGAGACGCGCGATCTCCTGGTGGGTCAGGAAGCGCCAGTTGCCCTGGCGCAGGTCACCCAGTTCGACCCCGCCGAACGCCACGCGCGCCAGTCGCTTGACCGGGTGGCCGACGGCCTCCATCAGGCGCCGGACCTCGTGCTTGCGACCCTCGGTCAGGGTCAGTTGCACCAGCGTCTGGTCGTGCTTGGACTCCAGCACCTCGACCGCGCGCGGGCGCGCCAACCCGTCCTCCAGTTCGACCCCCGCCAGCAGGGCATCCACGGTGCGGGCCTTGACGATGCCACCCACCAGGGCCACGTAGATCTTCTCGACCTCGTGGGACGGGTGCAGCAGCCGGTGGGTCAGGTCCCCGTCGTTGGTCAGCAGCAGCAGTCCCTCGCTGTCCGCATCCAGCCGACCGACCGGGTAGACACGCTGGTTCAGCGTGACCAGGTCGACGACCGTGGGTCGACCCTTGGGATCGTCGACGGTCGTGATGATCCCCTGGGGCTTGTTCAGCATCACGTGCACCAGGTCGGTGTCGACGTTGATGCGCTCGCCGTCGACGCGGATGTCGTCGGAGGCGGCATCGACCTTGCGGCCGAGCGTGGCCACCTCGCCGTTGACCGTCACCCGGCCGGCCGAGATCAGGTCCTCGGAGGCGCGACGGGACGCGATCCCCGCGTGCGCCATCACCTTCTGGAGGCGGTCAGTCGTCACGGTCGACCTCCTCATGGGTCATGTCGGCGGCCATCGCGGTCTCGGGGTCGTCGCCAGCCCGGGCTCGGGGCATGCTCGCCGCCATCACGGTCTCGTGGTCATCGTCGGCCTCGTCACGGGTGGCGGCCATCGCGACCTCGGGGTCATCGACGGCCGCGACCGCGTCACGCAGCCGGTCCATGGCGGCCTGGGCCACCCGTTCGAGGTCGTCGGTCAGGTCGCGGAAGTCGTCGCGACGCGGCGGCCCGTCGTCGGACTCGTCCTGGTCGTCGTCCAGCACCGAGCCGTCCCAGGTCCCCCGCAACGTGGACGGGAGTCGGCCTCCGGCGGCCAGCGCCTTGCGAGCCCGCCGCAGCCCCTCCCCGACCGGCTCGTCCGGGGCCACCTCGTCGAGGTAGTCCGTCAACGGCGGCAGGTCGTCGAGGCTGACCAGCCCGAGTTGTTCGAGGAAGGAGGTGGTGGTGCCGAACAGCACGGCCTGGCCCGGACCGTCGTCGCGGCCCACCTCCGTCACCAGCGTGCGGGACTGCAGCGAGCGCACCGCGCCGTCGGCGTTGACCCCTCGGATGTCGGAGATGTCGCCCCGGCTGATCGGTTGCTTCCACGCGATCACGGCCAGGGTCTCGAGCGCGGCCGTGGACAACCGTCCGCTGCGCCCGGCCAGCAGGTGGCGCTCGATCGCCGGGTCGGCCACCGGGTTGGTGTAGAGCCGGTAGCCACCGCCGACATGGCGAACCACCAGGCCGGACTGACGTTCCTCCAACCGCTGGGACAGTTCGGTCAACAGCGCGTGGACCTCGTCGTCCTCACGCTCCAGCGCGGTGGCGAGCGCGGGGACGGCGATCGGCTCGTCGGCCAGGAACAGCAGGGCCTCGAGGCTGGCCAGGGCCGCGGGTTCGATCACGACGCCACCCCCGCGAGGTCGCGGACGACCATGCCGTTCCCACCATGGCCCTGGTCCCCTTCACCGTCGACCGCGTCCCCGTCGACCGCGTCCCCGTCGAGGTCGTCGTCGTCCTGGTCGTCGTCAGCGCCCGACTCGGCGGCGGACGTCACGGTCAGCACGCGCAGGTCGGCAGCCTCCTCGCGACGGGCGACCGCCAGCGGTCCCCGATGTTCGTCCTGGGCGAGGTCGACATGGCCGAGCTTGTACAGCTCCAGGGCCGCGAGGAACACCACGACTGCCTCCGAACGCGAACGGCCGGCCACCAGTTCGTCGAAGGTGGCGGTGGTCCCGACCGTGCCCAGGCGTTCCAGCACCAGCCCGGCCGCGTCCCGGATGGACAGGAACGTCCGCCGGATGTGGTCCAGTCCGACCGCCGGGTCCGGCCGCGGCGCCGTCACGCGCGCACCGATGCGGGCGAGGTCGGCGACCTCCAGGTCGAGCGGGGCGTCCGGCACCAACCGACGGAATCGAGGCTCGAGTTCGACATCGCGCGCGCGGTGGCGGCCCTCCACCTCCATCCGGTCCCCCAACGCACCAGCGACGTCGCGGAACGCGCGGTACTCCAGCAGCCGGGCGTAGAGCAGGTCGCGGGCCTGGGCGAGGAGGTCGTGTTCGTCCTCGATGTCGTCGACGGGCAGCAGCCGGGCGGCCTTGAGCTCGACCAGCGTCGCCGCGACCACCAGGAAGCGGGTGGCGGTCTCGAGGTCGACCCGGTCGAGGCCGTCGAGCGAGGCGAGGTAGTCGCCCGTGATCTCGGCGAGGTCGACCTCGGTCACGTCCAGGCGGCGCCGAGCGATCAGCTCCAGCAACAGGTCGAACGGCCCCTGGAAGACCTCCAGGTCGACGAAGTGGTCCATCGGGCGGCCTCGGCGGTCGGTGGTGGCGCGGGCGGTCACGGGTCCTCGACGGACGTCGACCACGGGAGTCGACACGCGAGCCGGGCACGGGAGTCAGGCAAGTCGGGCACGGGAGTCGGGCACGCCACGGCAACGACCGGTGGCGCCGTTGGCAGCGTAACGACTCCCCCGGTCCGATCCGAGCATCCCTCACCACCCCCGGCCACCCCCTCGGCGCCGGGCTGCGGTCGGCCCTGGCGGGCGTGTCCGAGATCCGTGGGCGACGCATCCTCGCCCGGCCGCCGCGGGCCGGTGGTCGACGCGTCAGGTGCGGGAGGCCCACACCCAGTCGGTGGCCCAGGCGCCGTCCGCCGGGGCATGCTGGTCCTGGTAGGCAGCGGCCATCGCGGTGAGGACGGCGGGGGCCGGGATCGACGTCGGCAGCGGCAGCCGGCTGGCGCGCGGCCACAGTTGCCGCACCACCATCCCGCACAGTTGGGCATGACGGGCCGGGTCCAGCCCGTCGCGCAGCAGCGTGCTGCGCATCACCTGGTAGTCGGCGTCGTCGAGGTCAGCGACGTCCAGTGCCGCCACCAGGTCGGCGGTCCCGTGCACCGGGGTGAACCGGACCGGGCGGATGGCGGTGCGACTGACCGCCTCGCGCACGACCAGCGTCCCCGCGACCATGTCGCCCAGGCGCTGGCCCCGCGGCGACAGCAGCGCGACCAGCAGGGCGAGCAGCCCCCCGGTGCCCAGCAGCTCGAAGGCACCGGCGGTGGCGCGGATGGCAGCATGGCTCCACCCCACCGGCCCGGCCTCGACCGTCACCACCCGAAGCTTCGCGATGACCTTGCCGGCGCTCCGACCGCGGGTGGTGGCCTCGATGACCGTCGGGACGACGATCGCCATCGACACGACCGTCACGATGACGACCCAGATCGCGGCCTCGGCACTGGCCTCGTCGGTCACCACGCTCGAGAGCACCAGGCTCAGGCCGAAGAACATCGCGATGCCCACGATCCCGAGCACGATCACGTCGACCATGATCGCGAGCCCGCGCAGGCCGACCGACGCGGTCGGGATCTCCAGTTCCACGGCCTCGGCCGTCACCAGCCCGGTCCCGGACGCCCCCATCCCGGCCTCCCCGACCCGGCGACCGCCCGGGCCACCGTCGGCGACGCTGCCGGGTGGGATGGTGGACATGGACGGCCTCCTGCACCTCGTCCGCGGCTGCGGGTGCCGGGATCCGGTGCCAGCGGGACGTTACCGTGGGCGCCCCACCCGCCGGAAGGGGACGTGCGCATGGACCGCGACAGCTTCGTGGCGCGCCACCTCGACCAGTGGTCGCGACTGGACGCCCTCGCCGGTCAGCGTCGCCACGACGGGGCCGAGGTGGACGAACTCGTGCGGCTGTACCAGCGCACCTCCGGACACCTCACGACGGCCCGGACGCGCTACGCCGACCGCGACCTGGTGATCTACCTGACGCGGATCCTGGCACGTGCCAACGCCGTCCTCAACCGACCGGCCCCGGTCAGCCTCGCCCGCGTCGAACGCGCCTTCACCCGCACGGTGCCGGCCGCGCTGTGGCGCTGCCGCTGGTCGATCGCGGTCGTCACGGGCGTGTCGGTGCTGGCGGCGATCGTCGCGGCGGTGTGGCTGTCGTCGACCCCCGGTGCGATCGACCTCGCCATGCCCGCCGACTACCGCCAGTACTACGTCGAGGAAGCCTTCGAGTCGTACTACTCGGACGGGCCAGCGTGGCTGTTCAGCATCCGCCTGTTCCTCAACAACGCCACCATCGCGCTGCGCATGTTCGGCGCCGGGGTGGCCCTGGGCCTGCCGACGCTCGCCATCGCGGGCGTCAACGGCTGGCAGGTGGGCCTGGCCGGCACGATCATGACCGACGCCGGCCAGGGCTGGAACTTCTGGCGCCTGATCCTCCCCCACGGACTGCTCGAACTGTCGTCGATCTTCGTCGCCGGAGGTGCGGGGCTGCAGGTCGGCTGGGCCGCGATCGCCCCCGGTGACCGCACTCGCGGCCGGGCCATCCAGGAGGAGGGACGCCGGGCCGCCACGGTGGCCTTCACCGCCGCCGGGGCACTCGCCCTGGCCGCCCTGATCGAGGCCTGGATCACGCCCTCGCCGCTGCCCGACGCCGTCCGGATCGGGATCGGCGCCGTGGCCCTCTTCGTGGTCTGGATCGGGCCGCTGCTGATCGGCCGCCGGCTCGAACTCGACGCCGCCGACGCCCCCGTGGGCGAGGTCCGGGTCGTCACCGCTGCCTGAGCCTCCGCCCTCCTTGCCGTGGTCCAAGGCCCTTCGACCCGTGTCCCAGCCAGCCCGAAGGCCCCCACGACCAACCCCGCCGTCCGTCCACACCCTTCGACCCGCACACCGCCCGGGCGGAACGGCCCCCGCCCTTCGACCCGGGCACCGCCCGGGCGGAAGGGCCCACGGCTTTCGACCCGGACACCGCCCGGGTGGAAAGGGCCCAGGGCCCTCGACCCGGACACAGGCCGGGTGGAAGGGCCTCGACATGGCGCGGGACACACCTCCACGCCCTTCGACCTGGACACAGCCCGGGCGGAAGGGCCCAGACATCGAGCGGGTCGGCGTGGGAGGGAAGGTCAGAGGCGGCCGCGAGACTTGAGGTCGAGGTAGGTGTCCATCAGCCGTCCGGCCAGGCGGTCGGGTGGTTCGTCCACGACGATGGCGCCGCGCTCGGTGAGCAGGCGCGCGGTCCGTCGTCGCGCGCGCTGCAGGGTCGCGGCTCCGGCGGCCAGGTAGGCGTCGTCGGCCGACCCCGCGGGCTGGTCGATCCAGCCGGTCACCTGGGGGTCCGCGACCGCCCCGACCACCACCAGGTGCGAGGCCAGCAGCACCGGCAGCGCCGGCACCAGGGTGTCGACCAGG
>JAGXFT010000205.1 GCA_024637135.1 Nitriliruptorales bacterium
GACCAGGTCGTCGTCGGCGCCGTAGCGACGCAACCACACCAGGGCTGCCCGGACCTGCCACAGCACGACCCCCGCGGTGACGACCACCGGCACCACCCACGGCGGGATGGCCAGGCGTCGTGCCGCACGCACCAGCGCGGCCGCCAGTCCCACTGCCAGCAGCACGATCGTCGGGTAGAGGTAGCGGCCCTGCACGGCCCGGACCGAGCCCAGGCTCGCCAACCGCGCCAGCATCGTCAGCCACACCATCCCGGCGGTGCCCCCGATCATCACCAGGCTGAACACGCCCATGCGGGCCTGGCCCAGGAAGAAGATCGCCCCCACCACGGCGATCGCGACCGCCGCCAGCGTGAGCCAGAACAGCAACGGGGCGTTGGTACGCCGGGGGACGAGGAACAGCCCCCAGAATGCCCGCATGCTGCGCTCGGACCATTCCAGGGTGGCGTCCAGCACCCGCGCACGGGTCAGTGCCACCGGTTCGGCGTCCGGTGGGTTGTTGAGCAGGGGCTGGAAGGAGCCGATCACCACCAGGTTGCGCAGCCACCACCAGCCGCCGGCCAGGAAGGCGGGGATCCCGACCAGGGCGAGTCGACGTGTCACCACGGCGAGCCCACCCCGCAACAGGACCGGGGCCAGGACCACGCCGGCGGCCACCACCACCAGCAGCCCGGGTGCCTTCGTGAAGGAGGTCAGCCCCAGCGCCACCCCCAACCACGCCAGGTCGCGCGGCGACGAGTCCTGGTGGATGCGCACGACCAGCAGGGTCGCCCACGAGGCCAGCACCACCAACAGCGCGTCGGGGCTGACACTGCCGGGGCCGGTGTAGTAGTAGGCCGGTATCGCCAGGGTCGCCGCGGCAGCCGTGACCTCGGCGGCGCGCCCGAGGTCGAGTTCCCGGGCCACGCGCGCCGCCAGCCACGGCACCGGCAGGATGGCCAGCAGGGTCAGCAGTCGGACCAGCAGCACGGACTGGCCGGCCTCCAACCCCAGCAGGGGCGGGACCAGCCCGGCCGCCAGGGACAGTTCCGCCGCCGTCACCGCGTAGTAGAACGGCGGGTGCTGCACGGCCCGGTTGACGTGGGCGGTGTTCCCGTCACCCCAGTCCGGCAGCACCAGGCGGGTGGGGCAGGTGGCCGGGTCCCGCTGGCAGGTCTGCTCCAACTCGTCGCGAGCCTCGCCCTCGGGCGGCAACCGCTCGGTTGGTGCCTCTGCGACGGTGAAGTCGCCCTTCCACTGTGCCCGCAGCCGGGCCACGGACTGGGGCAGCCGCTCGTCCTGGAGTGCGTCGGCCGTGGCCGGCCACCCGTCGCCGTCGGCGACGGTCAGCACGGCCGCGAAGTGGAAGGCCTCGTCGGCCTGGCCGAACACCGGCACGACCCCGATGACCCAGATGCCCAGGACGAGGTTGGCGAGGCAGGCCACGATGACGGGATCCGCACCCCGTCCGAGCAGCCGCTGCCACCATGCCCGGCCACCGCCGGGCCCCGGCTCGGAGCGGGAGCCGAACCGGGGCTCAGGTCGTGGATCAGGCCGGGGGTCGGGCCCGGCCGCGTGATCGGCGTCGAGCGGCTCGGTCAACGGAAGTCCCGGAGCTTGTCGGCCGACACCTCGTCGCGCTGGCCCGTCAGCGACTTGACCTTCAGGACGCGCACCCCGAACCAGCGCAGGTACCGCCACGAGTACTTGCGGAACTCCTTGGTGCCCTTGCGCAGGCGCAGGTAGCCGTACCGGCGGGCCCGCTGCAGCGCGGTCTTGGTCCGCAGTTCCTGGTGGAACGAGACCACCTCGTCGCGGGACACTGGCCGTGTCTCGGCCTTGTTCGGCCCGTCCATGTCCGGTCGGTGGAGGCCGAGTTCGTCGAGGTAGTCGGCATAGGCGTAGGCGAAGTCGCCCATCGCGATGCGGTGGGTCTGGGACTCCTCGATCTCGTCGGTCGTCACCTCGGTCGCGACCAGCCGCTCCGCGGCGTGCAGGTCGCGCAACAGGGCCTCGCCCGCCTCCGTGCGCATGATGACCAGGCTGATGCCGGTCCGGGTCTTGACCGTGCTGGGCAACCACGCGTCACCGACCACGACATCGGCCAGGAAGTTCGAGTGGTTGATGCACAGGTGGCAGCGGGCGGTGTTGAAGGTGCGGTCGAAGGCCACCTGGTAGCTGTAGTCGACGCGTCGCCCGACCTCGTGGGTCTCGCCGTCGGTGTGCAGTTGGAGCTTGCCGACCGGGCCGCCACCGCGGTAGGTCACGTCGGTCAGCGCGTCGTAGTCGACGCCCTTGTACTCACAGATCGCCCGCAGCGCGTGGTAGTTGTACTGCCATCCGCAGAGCAGGCCGATGGTGGTGTGGATCTTGTCGCGCAGCGCGGGTTCGAACCGGGAGATGTACTGGAAGGTGCCCTCGAACTCGCACGGGATCCCGACCAGCACGACCTTGCCCGGCGCCTCCCGCAGCAGCGGGACGATCTCGTCCTTGGGCAGGTTGTGGTAGATCGACCCCGGCATGTCGTCGATCTGCGCGGCCTCGGTGATGATGCGCGGTCGGTACTGCAGTCCGTCGCCCTTGTCGAGCGCGATGATGCCGTGGCAGTCGTCCTGTGCCAGCAGTGCCAGCAGCAACTCCTTGATCATGCCCCCGCTGCTGGCCTTCATGTTGCGGTCCAGGGTGCGCGTCTGGGCCAGCCAGACACTCTCGACGACGCCGAACGGACCGACCTCCTTGCCGGGGAACAGTTCGCCGTGGAGGCGGTCGAAGTCGACCTGCACCGCGGGGCAGACCGACGCGGCGTCGGCGTTGCTGGCATGGATCGGCTCGAAGATCTGCTTGTCGGGATGCAGGCGCAGTTCGAGGCTCTCGTCGACCTGGACACAGGCACCGCAGGCGATGCACAGGTCCTGGTCCAGGACACCGCTGAGGTCGTTGGCACGGATCATCGTGGGGCCTCCAGGTGCGGGCGGATGCTGGTGATGTTGACCTGCGCCCGTGCGTGAACGGCCGGCAGTGCGGCGCGGATGCGGCCACCGAGGTCGTCGGCGTCGGCGATCGTGGCGCGGACCCGGGCGACCAGGTCCGCCGCGGTCACGGTGCGGAAGTCGATGGCGGCGTCGGGCAGCCCGAACTCCGCCAGCACCTCGCGGTACTTGTGGCTCCACGACACCACGACGACCGGGGTCGCCATGGCCAGGCTCGAGATCATCGCGTGGAACCGCGACGTGACGCAGACGCTGGCAGCGCCGATCACGGCCCGCATCTGCTGGGGGGTGGCGTCCTGGCCGACCACGACCACCGGGTGGGCGGTGGCGCCGGTCCGGGCGGCGAGCCGTTCGCACAGCGGCAGGTCGTTGAGCTTGGACTCGGGTTGGCCCGGACGTGCCGAGTGGGGGAGCAGCACGACCGACTGCTCGGCGGCGAGGTCGGCCACCACGGCGGCCATGGTGTCCTCGTAGGCGTCGTCGTCCTGGGCGACCACCACGGCCGACGGGCTGACCACGGCGTAGTCGGCCGGCCCGGTGGCCTCGGCGGCCCAGGCCCGGTCGGCCGCGGTGACCTCCATCAGGAAGGCGACGTCGTCGGCCCGGGTCGCGGCGATCCCGAGGTCGCGCACGAACTCGTCGGTGCGGGCGCCACGGGTCAGGACGGCCGCCATGCGGTCCAGCACGGCCGTGGCGGCCGCGTGGTTGGTGGACCGTTCGAACGGGCCCATGGCCTGGGCCGCCTTGACCACGGGTCGGTCCAGCAGGATCGCCGGCAGCAGCAACAGCACGTTGTAGGCCAGCGTGGTGCCGCCACGGCTGTCCACGAAGCTGATGCCCGACACGTCCACGACCACGTCGGCGTCCGCGATCGCGCGGGTCGCCGGGCCCAGCGGCGCCCGGTCCGACACGCGGTGGGCGGCGGCCTCGGCGACGCTGCGAAGGATCTCGGCTGCGCCGAAGGCCTCCACGGGCAGGTTCGAGCCCAGCGCGCGATCGTCCTCCGCAAGCGGGCTGAGCACCACGACCTCGGGCTCGAGGCCGTCGGCCCGGAGGCCGTCGACCACCCCGTGCACCATGGAGGCGGCGCCGCGGTTGCCGGTCAGGCTGCCGCCGACGATCGTGACACGAGTCATGGGAGGGTCCTGGTGCGGGAGGCGGCGAGGGTGGCCGACCCGGCGCCGGTCACGTCGACGATGATGAAGAGCAGGCGGGCGGCGAGCGCGACTGTAGCAACGACGGGATCCTGGCCCAGGACCCCGACGAAGGCCGCCTCACGGATCCCGATGCCGCCCGGCACCGGCAGGAACAGGAAACCGGCGACCCACGACACGCAGGTCGCCAGCAGGACTCGCACCAGCGACAGGTCGGCTCCGAGCCCGATCGTCACCAGCCACGTCGCGCCGCCGATCCCGACCCAGGCCAGCAGTTGCCGCCCGACCACGCCCAGGGCCTGGGGCCACGGCAGGACCTCGAGTTGGAGTTCACGCTTGGACATCCGGCGGGCGAGGTCCGCACCCCAGCCGAGCAGGCGCGGGTGCAGGCCGAGCAGCCCGAGCGGCCCCAGCGAGACGACGCCGGCCACCAGCCAGGGGTTGGCGCCGTCCAGTGCGCCGCCGTCGGCCAGCAGGGCGAGCCCGGCGACCAGCGAGCCGGCCACGTAGGCCGTGATCATCGACAGCATGGTGGAGGCATAGGCGACGGTGCCCGGGACGCCCTCGCGGCGTGCCCACTCACCCCGACCGACCACGGCCCAGACCCCGCCCGGCACGTACTTGCCGAGTTGGCCCACGAAGTAGGCCCGCAGGGCGGAGGCGCGGCCGATGTCGCCGCCCATTCGCTGCACGAGGGTGCGCCAGGCCAACCCGATGACCGACATCCCGCACACGCCCACGACCAGGGCCACCAGCAGCCATGCCGGCTGGGCACGCGACAACGTGTCCACCAGGTCCTCGCGGAAGCGCCACACGAGCCGGACCACGAAGGCCAGTCCGAGCAGTCCGACGAGCCCCCCGATGATCCGGGGGATCCGACGACGGGCCGTCATGCGTCCTCGCCCGGCGGGATCGTGGCCGCCGCGACCCGGACGCGGTCACCGTCGCCGTCGCGGGTCGGGACCTCGCGCGCAGGGGCGGTCGCGGCCCGGTCGAGTTCGCGGGGCAGCGCTCGGCTGTCGCGTGCGCGGCCCTCCTCACCCCATGCGGTCTGGAGGTCTCGGACGCGCACGTTGAGGTGCTGGTTGGCCTGCATGTCCATCCAGGTCGCGAACGCCACCGAGTTCAACGCCGTGATGCCGAAGAAGCCGGCGGCCAGCGCCGTCATCTGGGGCACGTAGCCCAGGCCGATCCACAGCGTCAGCAGGCGGACCGACAACCCGAACGACGCCAGCCCGCTGACGAGCGCGAGCAGGTAGAAGAAGACCAACGGGTGGAAGTCCCGCAGCACGTAGCGGTGGAACAGGCGCCACCAGAAGCGCCGCAGCAGCAACAGCGAGATCCCGAACATGACACGCAGGATCTTCATGCTGGAGCGTTCGCCCACGCCGTAGATGGCGCTGACGGGGACGTCGGCGACCCGGCACTCGGCCACGTTCGCGCGGATCAGCACGTCGTTGGGGCGGCCGTACCGGGGGTAGACCGAGGCCCAGTCGATGTGGTCGAGCGCATACCGGCCGGCGGCGGTGTACCCGGTCTGGGAGTCCGCGACCGACCAGTACCCCGACGTCAGCTTGGTCAACAGGCTCAACACCGCGTTGCCGAACAGGCGGGTCTTGGGGATGCGCTGCCAGTCCGTCGGGTCCAGCAGCCGGTTGCCCTTGGCGTAGTCCGCGTGGCCCGTGACGATCGGCAGGATCAGGTCGGCCATCTCGGTGGGGTCCATCTGCCCGTCGCCGTCGACGGTGACCGCCACGTCCACGTCGCGATCACGGGCCCGGATGTAGGCCGCCGCCAGCGCGCCGCCGACCCCGCGGTTCTCGGGCAGTTGGATCAGGGTGATGTGGTCGTCCTCGGCCGCGATCGCCTGCACCTTCGCGGCGGTGTCGTCGGTCGACCCGTCGTCGACGACGATGACCTCGTCGACGAACGCGGGCAGCCCGGCCAGCACGCCACCGATCTGGCTGCTCTCGTTGTAGGCGGGGATCAGGACCGCCACTCGCTTGCCGTGGAACATGGTGACCACACCGTCGTCGGGATCGCGCCCGTCTCCCGGCGCACCCCTGAGCGTAATCCACGGCTCGGCCGCGTTCCCCCACCTGCCACCGTCGCCCGACCCGATCCGCCCGGTCCACCCGGTCGACTCGCCGACGCCATCGCCCCGCCGCGTCCTACGCTCGGCCCCGCCCGACCCACGGATCGACCATGGCCACCGCTGCGCCCGTGCTGGTGCTGTGCGGCCGTGGCACCGACCCGGCCACGGTGACCCACGGCCTGCTGGCGGGTTCGTCGCGCACCACCGGCGACCCGGCGACGGCGGACGGCGGAATCGGGCCACCGCTGGTCGCCAGCGTGCACGCCGGCCTGTTGGCGGCGATGGACCGGGACTGGACCTGTCCACCCGCGACCGTCGAGGTCGACGCCGGCGCGGTCGAGGTCCTGGCCACCATGCACCGACAGGTGGTGGCGGACGGCGGTGGCTGGCTGGTCGCCGACCCCGACACGACGTTCCTGCTGGGCCTGTGGACCCGGGTCGCGCCCCGTCTGCACCTGGTCGGGGTCGTCGGCGACCACGACCGCGCGGTGCGCGACCTCGCGGGCCGGGGGTTGGCCAGGGCCGAGGCCGACGACCTCGTGCGTGCCCACGACCAGCGCCTGGCCGCGCTGGCGGCGACGCTGTCGTTCCCGGTCGTCGACCTCGACGCGGCCGAGCCGGGCCACGCCGCGGCCCGCGTTCGTGACCTGCTGGTGGGTCCCGGGCTCGCGGCCGATGCGATCGACGCCGCCGACGTGGCTGCAGCCTCGACGCACCCGGTGCTGGTGCGATCGGTCGGACCCCGGGCCGCACGGCGCCGGGCCGCGGCGTGGTCGGCGGTGCCGTCCGGGTTGGCGCCGGCGGTGGAGGTCTGTCGGCGCGCCCGGGTGGCCGTGGACCGGGCGGTCGAACCAGGTGGTGCTGCCGTGGTGGAGGCGGCCGACCTCGGCGCCGTCCACACCGGTCTGCGCGCCGCGCGCGCGGCGCTGGCGGGCCCGGCCGCGGCGATCGTGCTGTCCGATGCGTTGTCGTGGGCAGGCCCCGACGACCTCCCCTGCCTGTTCCGACTGGTGCATGCCCACCTCGACGCCGTCGGACTGGTCGTGGTCGCGCGGTCCCGCGGCGACGTCGAGGAAGCGGTCGCCCGTGGTCACGACGTCGGCGACGACGAGGTCGTGGCGGCCGCAACCGCCGCCGGATTCGCGCTGGTGGACGACCTGGGGGAAGGAGACGGGGCCCGGCGGTGGCGCTTCGTCGTCGACCTCCCCACCGCCCGGCGGGGTGAGGTGGTCGCGGACCGACAGGCGGGCGGCGGCCGGATCGTGCACGTCGCCGACCTGCCGGGGGGCCGGTCGAGCGACCCCGTCCCCACCGCCCCCGCCGCGATCCACCTGCAGGCCACCGGTCCCGTGGGGGACTGGCAACGACGCTACGAGGAGTTGCGTGACCGCCGTTCGGTGGCGGCCACGCTGCGGGCGGTCGACGTGGCCCGGGGTGCCGCCGCGCGGGCCGCCGACCTGCGGACCCGGTGGCGTCGTGGCTGACCCTCCCGGTCCCGCGGGCACGTGGGCGATCCTGACCTGCGTGCCGGACCGGGCCGCGGAGCCGCGCTGGGGCGACACCCACTTCGCGGCCGCCCTGGCCGCCGCCCTGGCCCGCGCCGGCCACCGGGCAACGACCCACATCCGGCCGGCCTGGTCCGACGACGCCGTGACGCGGGCCGACGTGGTGCTCCACCTGCGGGGGCGCGACGCGTGGACGCCCGACGACCCGACCGCACGGGAGCGCCCACCGGGCCAACGGCGGGTGCTGTGGGTGATCAGCCATCCCGACGACGTGACCGACCGGGAACTGGCGGCCCACGACCTGGTGGTCGTGGCCTCGGTCGACCACGCCGCGACGCTGTCCACCCGCGTCGCCACCCCGGTCCATCCGCTCCTGCAGGCCGCCGACCTGCGCCGGTTCCGCCCGCCGGGCCCGGTCCCGAGCGCGGCCACCACCGGCATCGTGGTCGTGGCCAACGCCCGCTGGCCGTACCGCCGCGGTCCGCGCTGGCTGGACGAGGGCGGGTGGCCCTACACCCTGCACGGCGCCAACTGGGGTGGTCGTCCCGAGGAACGTCACTGGACCGGTGGCCTGGTGGCCAACGACGACCTCGCCGACGTCTACGCCCAGGCCGACGTGGTGGTCGCCGACCAGTACGGGGAGATGTCGCGGCTCGGGTTCGTGGCCAACCGCCTGTTCGACGTCGCGGCCGCCGGTGGCTTCGCCATCACCGACGCCGCCCCGGGGGTCGCCGAGGTGTTCGGCGACGACGTGCCCACCTACGACTCCGCGGCGGAGCTGGACCACCTGCTGCGCCACTTCCTCGCCCGTCCTCGCGACCGCGCGCACCACGCCCACCGGGCGATGCTCACCGTGCGACGCCACCACGGCTTCGACCACCGCGTGCGCGACCTGCTGGCCCTGCTGGACACCGTGTGACCGGCCGGGGTGCGCCACCGGGGTGCGCCACCCGGGTACGCCCCGGTGGCTGTTAGCCTCCGCTGCGCCACCATGTCATCCGGATCCGAGGTCGGGGAACCATGAACGTCGAGCAAACCGCGCTGCCCGGCGTGCTCGTGCTCGAGCCGCGCGTCTTCGGGGACGACCGTGGCTTCTTCTTCGAGAGCTGGAACGACCGCACCTTCACCGACGCGGTCGGTGCCCAGGTCACGTTCGTCCAGGACAACCACTCGCGCTCGGCGACCGGGGTGGTTCGTGGCCTGCACTACCAACTCCCCCCCAGTGCGCAGGGCAAGCTCGTGCGCTGTGGGCGGGGCGCGGTGTGGGACGTGGCGGTCGACATCCGCACCGGGTCGGCGACCTTCGGCCAGTGGGTGGCCGCCGAGCTCAGCGCCGACAACCATCGCCAACTGTGGATCCCGCCCGGGTTCGCACACGGGTTCGTCGCGCTGACCGACACCGCCGACCTGCTCTACAAGGCGAGCGGCTTCTACGACCCCGACACCGACCGCTCGATCGCGTGGGACGACCCCGACATCGGGATCGACTGGCCGCTCCAGGGTGCCCCTATCCTGTCCGACAAGGACGCCGCGGCGCCCCGGCTGGCCGACGCCGAGGTGTTCCCCCCCGAGCCAGATTCCGATCCGTCCTCCTCGCGACCGGGAGCCAGCCAGCCATGACCACCCGTCTGCTCGTCACCGGTGGTGCCGGATTCATCGGGTCCAACTTCATCCGGCGAGTGCTGTCGGACCCCGACCGCGACGTCGAGGTCCTCAACTACGACGCACTGACCTATGCCGGCGTGCGCGCGACCGTCGACGAACTCGACGAGGACGAACGCCACACCTTCGTCCACGGCGACATCGCCGACGCCCGGATCGTGGCCACCGCCATGAAGGGGATCGATCGCGTGGTCCACTTCGCGGCCGAGAGCCACGTCGACCGCTCGATCGCGGGGCCGACGGTGTTCCTCACCACCAACGTCGTCGGCACCGGGGTCCTGCTCCAGGCCGCGCTCGACGCCGGCGTGGACCGGTTCCTGCACGTGTCCACCGACGAGGTCTACGGCTCGGTGTCGGAGGGCTACCCCGACGAGCACGCCCGCCTCGATCCGTCGTCGCCCTACTCGTCGTCCAAGGCCGGCTCCGACCTGTTGGCGCTGAGCTACCACCGGACCTTCGGGCTGGACGTCCGGGTGACCCGCTGCACCAACAACTACGGGCCCTACCAGTTCCCCGAGAAGGTGATCCCGCTGTTCGTCACGAACCTGCTCGACGACGGGACGGTGCCGCTGTACGGGGACGGCCGCAACGAACGGGACTGGCTCCACGTCGACGACCACTGCGCCGCGCTCGAACTGGTGCTGGAGTCGGGGGCACCCGGCGAGGTCTACAACATCGGCGCCAACGCGCAACTCGCCAACATCGACCTGACCAACCGCATCCTCGACGAACTCGGCAAGGACGCGTCCAGCATCGAGCACGTCGAGGACCGACTGGGCCACGACCTGCGCTACGCCGTGGACTCGTCCAAGGTGCGGGGGCTGGGGTGGGAGCCCCGGCAGCCGTTCGAGCAACGGCTCGCCGAGACGGTCGCGTGGTACCGCGACCACCAGGACTGGTGGCGTCCGCTGAGGCAGTCCTGACCGACCCCTGACCGACCCCCGTCCGCGATCCAGCCGTCCGGCCCGTCCCGCCCGACCCGTCCACGACGCCGTCCACGACCAGGAGACAAACCATGAAGGGTGTCGTGCTGTCCGGGGGGTCGGGAACGCGCCTGCGCCCCATCACCCATTCGATGGCCAAGCAGTTGGTGCCGGTCGCGAACCGCCCGATCCTGCATTACGGGCTGTCCGACATGGCGGCGGCCGGCATCACCGAGGTGTGCATCATCATCTCGCCGCAGACCGGTGACGACATCCGGCGGTCGGTCGGCACCGGCGCCGACCTCGGGCTCGACGTGTCCTACGTCGTGCAGGACGAACCGGCCGGGCTGGCGCATGCGCTGGGCTGCGCGCTGCCGTGGGTCGACGGCGACGACGTGCTGATGTACCTCGGTGACAACATGGTCAAGCGCGGGGTCGCCGACGTCGTCGACGACTATCGCGACAAGGATCCGAACTGCCAGATCCTGTTGACCCGGGTCGACAACCCGTCCGCGTTCGGGGTCGCCGAACTGGACGACCGGGGCCAGGTGATGCGCCTGGTCGAGAAGCCGTCGGTGCCGAAGTCGGACCTCGCGCTGGTCGGCGTCTACCTGTTCGACGACTCGATCAGCGAGGCCATCGACAGCATCCAGCCGTCGGCGCGCGGTGAACTGGAGATCACCGACGCGATCCAGTGGCTGATCGACCACGACCGCACCGTGAACTCGTCGGTCGTGCGGGGCTGGTGGAAGGACACCGGTCGCAAGGAGGACCTGCTGCACGCCAACCAGTTGGTCATGCGCGACCTCGAACCGGACGTGCAGGGCGAGGTCATCGGGGGCCAGGTGCGAGGCCCGGTCCAGGTCGCGGCCGGTGCCCGCCTGATCGACTGCGACGTCACCGGTCCGGCCATCATCGGCCCGCGGGCCGACCTGCGCCGGACCACGATCGGCCCCAACACGGCGATCGGCGCCCGCTGCGAACTGCTGGACGCCAGTGTCGAGGAGTCCATCCTGATGGAGGACGTCACGGTCCACGGGTGGCGCCTGCGGTCGTCGCTGGTCGGACGCTCGACCCGCCTGCGCGGCGCGGCCCCGTCCCAGTTCGTCGAACTCACGCTGGGCGAGCAGTGCGAGGTGATCGGGGAATGATCGTCCTGACCGGGTCGACCGGGCAGGTCGGGACCGCCCTGGCACCGCTGCTGGCCGCACGCGACGAGGTCGTGGCCCCGGGTCGTGGCGACCTCGACCTCGACGATCCGGGCTCGATCCGGATGCGACTGGACGACCTCGCGCCCACGGTCATCGTCAACGCCGGGGCGTGGACGGCGGTGGACGCGGCGGAGGACGACGAGGCCGCCGCGACCCGCGCCAACGGGACGTCGGTGGCCGAACTGGCCGGTTGGGCGGCCGACCACGATGCCTGGCTGGTGACCCTGTCGACCGACTACGTCTTCGACGGCACCGGCGACACGCCGCTGCCGGAGGACCATCCCACCGACCCGGTCAACGCCTACGGCCGCTCGAAGCTGGTCGGTGAGGAGGCCGCGCTCGCGGCCGGGTCGGCACTGGTCGTGCGCACGTCGTGGGTCGTGTCGGGCACCCATGACAACTTCGTCGCGACGATGCTGTCGTTGCTCGACCGTGGCATCGACCCGAAGGTGGTCGACGACCAGGTCGGGTGCCCGACCGTGGCGGCCGACCTCGCCCGTGGCCTGGCGGACCTGCTGGACGAGCGCCCGACCGGGCTGCTCCACCTCACCAACGACGGGTCCACCACCTGGTTCGGACTGGCGTGTGAATCGGCTCGGTTGGCGGGCCACGACCCGGCGCGTCTGACGCCGTGCACGAGCGAGGAGTTCCCGACCCCGGCCGCGCGCCCCGCCTGGTCCGTGCTCGGTTCGCACCGGCGCGAGGCGCTGGGCATCCCGGCCCTGCGTCCGTGGCAGGACGCGCTGGTCGACGTGGTCGCGGGCCAGCGCGACCGCTGACTCGTCCGCGTCAGATCCAGGTGCGCAGCCACCAGTGGGCCTTGACGAACTCCTCGGGCAGCGTCACGCCGGTCCACACGGGCAGGAAGAACAGCCCCACGGCGACCACCACGCCCACGACGGCCAACGTCGGCCACCGCCGGTCCGGCCGTGCGGTCGCAGGTTCGCGGGCGAACCACGACGCCGCCGGTTGCACGCCCGCCAGGGCCCCGCCCAGCATCGCCGACAACGCCACGACGTACCAGCGGGCGGGGGTCAGCATGCGCTCGCCGATCAGTTCCGGCACGAACGTGGCCGCCAGGGCAAGCCCGCCCAGCACCAGGCCCCCGACGCTGGCGCGGATCCAGCCGTCGCGCGAGGTGACGCGGTCCACGGCCAGGGCCAGCAGCAGGACCAGGAAGGGGACGAACGGCACCGTGTAGAAGTTGAAGATGGGTCGGGAAACGGTATTGCCCTCGGTCAGGAGGGACACCAGTGGGAGGACCGCCACCCAGAACAGGAACTGGACGGCGTAGAACGTCATCGGGACCCACACCTGCCGATCGCGTCGACGGGCCAGCATCCCCAGGATCGGCAGCAGCGCCAGCGCCAACCACCACACCGCCGGGTTGCCCAGTGACAGGATCTCACCCGCCTGGTCCTGCGCGACGCGGCACGGTTCCGGCGTGGTCACCTCACCGTCCGAGTCGGTCTGTTCGACCCGGTCGAGGCGGTTGTCGCTGCAGGTCTCGTAGTAGTAGACGACCGGGCGAAGCTGGATCGGCCACCCCCACGCCGGGGCGCGATAGGTGTGCTCGGCCTCGAGTTCGTCGTGGAAGGTGAACATGCGCTCGTGGTAGCTGATGAGCGCGCGGGTCTCGCCCACCACGCCGTCACAGTCCAGTTCGTCGCCGGCGTCACCGCAGTGCGTCGTGGCGATCCAGGTCTGGTCGAAGGCGGCGTACCACGGGATCCAGGTCGTCGCGTAGACCGCGATCGGCAACAGGCCCAGGACCACGACCCCGAGCAGGATGCCGCGCCCCAGCCGTGGACCGAACCGGCCCGTCACCCGTCGGCGGCGGGCCAACTCGATGCCCAGCCACACCAGGCCGGCCACGATCAGCGCCACCGCCCCGGTCCACTTCGTGCCGGTCGCCGCGCCGAAGGCGATGCCGGCGACGACCAGCCACCAGCGACCGACCCGGGGCAGCGGCGCGTGGACCGGCTCACCGTCGATGGTGGTCACGGGGCCGTCCGGCAGCACGTCGGGGAGGCCGTCGGCCACGGGGGCATCCGGGCCGGTGGCGACCGTGCTCGGCTCGCCCTCCAGCGGCGGGTGCGGCAGCACCGGATCGATGGACGTGGCCGTCGGCTCGGGCTCCGCCGGCGCGTCGGCCTCGTGCGGCGGGACCCCGATCCCGGCGGCCACCGGGGTCCGGGCCCTGCGCGCCCGGACCTGTTCCCGGTTGGCCGCGCGCAGCGCCTCGTCGTCGGCGGCCCGCAGCCGGTCGCGGTCCCGGACCAGCGCGTAGGCCCCCAGCACCACGAAGAAGCCGAGGTGGATGTCGAGCATGCCGATGCGGGCCTGGGCGATGAACACGCCGTCCAGCGCGAGCGCCAGCCCGGCCAGCCCGGCGGCGGCCAGTCGCAGCCCCAGCCGGCGGCCCAGCAGGTAGGTCAGCCACACGGCGGCGACCGCCAGCAGGCCACCGACGATCCGCCAGCCCATCGGGGTGTCCCCGACGAGGTGGATGCCGACGGCGATCAGCAACTTGCCCAGGGGCGGGTGGACGACGAAGCCGTCCTCGACCCCGTACTCGAGGAAGTCCCGGGCGTCGTTGACGTAGTAGACCTCGTCGAAGAAGATCCGTTCCGGGTGCCCGACCCGGACCACCATGGTCGCGACCGCCGTGGCGACCACGACCAGCGGCACCAGCCACCGCGCGCGGCCGGACGAGGTCACCCAGTCCCAGCCGGACTGTGCTCGCCGCAGCATCTCGACTCTCTTGGTCGTCGCCCCCGAGGAACGCCCCCGGCCACGTCGCGAAAGTCTATGGTCCCGTCCGGCATGGTCGGCATCGCCGGGACCGTCCGGCGGTCGGCCGTCCGGGGGTGGCCGTACCGTGGCCGGCCGGAAGCCGGCGGACTGGCGGGGAGGCGCGGATGGTCGACCAGGAGTCCGCCGCGCCCGGCCTGCTGCAGGTCGTGGCGACGCCCATCGGCAACCTCGACGACCTGACCCCGCGGGCGGCCGCCGCCCTGCGCACCGCCGACCTGGTGTGTGCCGAGGACACCCGTCGGACCGGGCGGTTGCTGGCCCACGTCCAGTCCGATCGCCCGCAGTGGGCACTGCACGACCACAACGAGCGTGCCCAGGTCCCGGCCGTGCTGGCCCGACTGGTCGCGGGCGACACCGTGGCCCTGGTGTCGGACGCCGGGACGCCCGGCGTGTCGGATCCCGGCCATCGCCTGATCGCCGCCGCGGTCGCGGCGGGAATCCGGGTCGAACCGCTCCCGGGTCCGTCCGCGCTGCTGGCGGCGTTGGTGGCGTCCGGGCTGCCGATGGACCGCTTCACCATGGAGGGCTTCCTGCCCCGCAAGGGTTCGTCGCGGACGCTGCGGTTGGAGGTGCTCGCCCGCGAGGAACGCACCATGGTGGTGTTCGTGGCCCCGCACCGCGCCGCCCACGACCTCGACGACATGGTCGCCGCCTGCGGCGAGGACCGGCCCGCGATGCTGGCGCGGGAACTGACCAAGGTCCACGAGGAACACCTGCACGGGACCCTGGCGCAGGTGCGGGCACGCGTCGACGAGGTCCGCGGGGAACTGACACTGGTGGTCGCGGGGCGCCCGGACGAGCCCGACGAGCGACCGACCGACGACGACCTGCGTGCCCGGGTCGCCGCGGTCGCCGCCACCGGTGCCGCGCCACGGGCGGCCGTCAAACAGGTGGCCGACGAGGTCGGGATGCCGACGCGCGAGTTGTACGACCTCGTGCACCGCGACTGATCCCGAACACCCCCAGCGGACTGGCATCGGGACACTGGTCGATCGGACAGGGACCGTCCGCGATCGAGGGGGAGCCGGTCACGGTTACCCTTGTGAGGCCGCGCACAAGCATCGCGGCGCGTCACCAGGGCAGTCGATCCACGGACCGGGCACCGGTTCGTCGGGGCCACCGGTCGTCCGGAACCGCCCCGCCGCGCCGCCACCTCCATCGCCCCCGAGTCCGAAAGCCAGGATGTCCTTCGTCGACACCCACTGCCACCTCGACCACCACGACGACCTGTCGGTGGCCGAGCAGGTGGCCCGTGCCAACGCCAATGGTGTCGACACGTTGATCACGGTGGGCACGGACATGGCGTCGTCCACGCAGGCGGTCCGCAGCGCCTCGCAGCACGACGGCGTGTTCGCCGTCGTCGGGATCCACCCCAACGATGCGATGGAGGCCACGCCGGCGGTCATGGAGGTCATCGACACGCTGGCCTCGGAGGACGTCGTGGTGGGCATCGGCGAGACCGGGCTGGACTACTACCGCGACTACACCACCCCGGAGCAGCAGGACGACGCGTTCCGACAGCACATCGACCTCGCCCGTGACCACGACCGCGCCCTGGTCATCCACTGCCGCGAGGCCTGGGACGACTGCCTCGCCACGCTGGAGGACCACGGCGCCCCCGAGCGGGTCGTCATGCACTGCTTCTCCGGAGACGCCGACGTCGTGGACCACTGCGTCGACCGTGGCTGGTTCCTGTCCTTCGCCGGCAACGTCACCTTCGCCAACGCCCAGCCGCTGCGTGATGCCGCGGCACGCGCGCCACTGGAGTTGTTGTTGACCGAGACCGACTCGCCCTACCTCACCCCGCACCCGCACCGCGGGACGGCCAACGACCCGGGCTACGTCCCGCTCGTCGCCGCGCAACTGGCGCAACTCCACGGCCTCGAGGTCGCCGAACTGGCCGACGTCGTCGCGGCCAACGCGGCCACCGCCTTCCGCCTGCCGTCGCCGGCTGCCCGCTCACAGGCGAGTTGACGTGACGACCTCCATGCTGGCGCGAACCGGACTCGACGACCATCCCGATGCGATCGTGATGGACGACCCCGGCGTCGCCGTCGTCGACCGCGTGTGGGCACGGCTGGTCGCCCTGCTGCTGCTGGCCGCCGTCGCGCTGGCCGTCGCATGGTCCATGGACCGGGTCGCGATCAGCGTCGACGGTGAGGTCCAGTCGGTCGCACTGCTCCACGGGACCGTGGCCGATGCACTCGCGGGCGCCGACGTCACCCTGGGGGCCGCCGACGTCGTGACCCCCGGCCCGGCCACGCCGCTGGCCGACGGCATGTCGGTCCGGGTGGAGCGCGCCGGCGAGTACACCGTGATCGTGGACGGCCAACGGGCGCGGGTCCGGACCGTCGCCGACCACCTCGACGACGTGCTGGTCGCCGCTGGCATCGGTGACACCACCCAACTGGTCGTGCAGCCGTCCTCCACCCAGGTGGTCGACGGCATGGTCGTGCGCGTGACGACCCCCCACCGGGTGACCGTGCTGGTCGACGACCAGCGCCTCGCCATCGAACTGATCCCGTCGACCGTGGGCGCCGCCCTGCGCGCGGCCGGGGTCGACCTGGGCGACGGCGACCGGGTCGAACCCGGCGTGGACACCCCGACCGCCGCCGGGCAGGTCATCACCGTCATCCGTCGGGACAGCCGCACCGAGCAGGTCGAGGTCCCGATCGAGTTCGAGACCGACTGGGTCCCGACCCCGGAGCGACTGGTCGGCGACGACGTCGAGGTCGTGGCCGGTGTCGACGGCGTCGAGGTGGAGACGTGGGAGATCGTGGTCGTGGACGGCGAGGAGGCTCGCCGCGAACTGGTCGACACCGCGGTCACCGCCGAACCGGTCGAGCGCGTGGTCGAGGTCGGCACCGGCAGTCCCGCCCCCGAACCCGAGCCCGAGCCCGAATCCACCTGGACGCCCGAGCCCACGACCGCGCCCGAGCCCGCCACGGCCCCCGAGACGTCGTCCACGCCGGAACCGACCAGCGAGCCGGACCCCGAACCGCGGCGGACCCGCGAGCCCGAGCCGGAGCCGACGCCGGAACCGACGCCGGAACCGCGGCCTGAGTCGACCACCCCGCCTGCACCCAGCAATTCGGTCTGGGACGACCTCGCCCAGTGCGAGTCGCACGGGCAGTGGGACCTGAACGTGGGGCTCTACGACGGCGGTCTGCAGTTCCACCCGGACACGTGGCGGTCGTGGAAGAAGTCGTCCTACCCCGACTACGCCTGGCAGGGCACGCGGTCCCAGCAGATCGAGGCCGCCGAGCGCCTGCAGGAGGCCCTGGGTTGGGGCCAGTGGCCGCACTGTGCGAGGGAACTCGGGCTGTTGTGACCCAGACGCCGACCGAGGTCCGCCACCTGTTGGCACGGCATGGACTCGCCCCCCGCAAGTCCGACGGCCAGAACTTCCTGGTCGACCCGAACACGGTGGAACGCATCGTCACGGCGGCCGATCTCGCGCCGACGGACCGCGTGATCGAGGTCGGACCGGGGCTGGGGGCGATGACGATGGCCCTGGCCGACGTGGTCGACCACGTCACCGCGATCGAGGTCGACGCAGGCCTGGTCGGTGCGCTCCACGAGGTCCTCGACGGCCGCGACGACGTCACCGTCCTGCACGCCGACGGGCTCGCGGTCGACCTCGACGACCTCCCCGGCCACCCCGACCGGTTGGTGTCCAACCTCCCGTACAGCGTCGCGACGCCGCTGCTGCTGGAGGCCTTCGCCGGCGACCGACTCCGGGATGCCTTCGTCATGGTGCAGCGGGAGGTGGGGCAGCGCTGGGCGGCCCGGGCGGGCGACCCGACGTACGGGTCGGTCTCGGTCCGGCTCGCGCTGGTCGCCGACGTGGCCTTCGGACCGGCCATCCCACGGACGGTGTTCCACCCGGTGCCCAACGTCGACTCGGTGATGATGCGCGTGACCCGTCGCTCCCAGGCGTTGTCGGCCGAGGAGCGCCGGGTCCTGCGGCCGGTCGTGGACGGGGCCTTCCGCCAGCGCCGCAAGACCTTGCGCAACAACCTGCGCCGCGACTGGGGCGAGGACGGGGTGGCGGCGTTGGAGGCGGCCGGCATCGACCCCGGCCTGCGGGCCCAGGCGCTCGCCCCGGCGGACTTCGTGGCGCTCGGGCGGGCACTCGCTCGGGTGGTGGCGGACGGCCATCCGCCGTCGGGAGCCGACGGCTGAGCGTCTACCCTCGCGGCGACGACACGAGGAGCATCTTGACCGAGAGGGCCCTGTCGGCCACGGTCCGCGTCCCGGCCAAGGTGAACGTCTTCCTTGCCGTCCGCGGTCGTCGTCCCGATGGGTACCACGAGCTGGTCACGATCCTGCAGACCGTGGGCATCCACGACCGCGTTCGCGTGCGGGCGAGCCCCGGGCTGCGGGCCCGCCACCCATCGCACCAGCGAGCCTCGGTCCACTTCGGGCACGACGGCGTCACCGGCGTCCCTGACGACCACCAGAACCTGTGCGTCATGGCCGCGCACCACATCCTGGCCGACCTCGGGATCGACCCGGTCGAGGCCGGCGACGGCGTCCCGCGGGTCGACGTCCGACTCGACAAGGACATCCCCGTGGCCGCCGGCATGGCCGGTGGCTCGGCCGACGCCGCCGCCACCCTGCTGGCCGTCAACGCGGTGCTGGACGGCGGTCGCAACCGGGAACACATCCAGTCGCTGGCCGCCGACCTGGGATCCGACGTTCCCTTCTGCGTGTCCGGTGGGACCGCCCTGGCGACCGGCACCGGGACCGCGACCGCGCAGGTGCTGTGCCGGGGGACCTTCCACTGGGTGATCGGCATGTCCGACGAGCCGCTGCGGACCCCGGCGGTCTACGAGGCCTGGGACCACGAGACACCGCCGTTGGAGATGCAGCCCGACCAGGTCCTGCAGGCGGTGCGGACCGGCGACCCGGAACTGCTGGGCGACAGCCTCCACAACGACCTCCAGGTGGCCGCGTTCCGCCTGCGCCCGGAACTGGCCGACGCCGTGGACGCCTTCCTGGTGGACGGCGCGCTGGGGTCGATCGTGTCCGGGTCCGGGCCGACGGTGGTGGCGCTGGCCGCCGACGCCGCGCACGCCCACGACCTGGCTGCCCGGGCGCGCGAACGCTTCGACCGGGTCGAGGTCACCACCTCCCCGGCCGGGGGCCCGTCCTTGCATCGAGACTGAGCCCTCGTAGTACCCTGCGGCCTCCCGGCGTCGCCACGGCGTCGCCGCGGTCCGACCCCCATCGTGGACGTTGTCCCGGCGGATCGGGCCGGTGGGAGGTGGTGTAACAGGCAACACTCCGGCCTTTGGAGCCGGCATTCAGGGTTCGATCCCCTGCCTCCCAGCCAACTCGACATGGCGGACTCCTCCCGTCGCGGGGATCCTGGGAAGCCCCGTGGACGTGAGCACTCACGGGTTCGGGGACATGCACAGGAGCCCGCCGAGGTGTGGGGAGCGCGAC
>JAGXFT010000206.1 GCA_024637135.1 Nitriliruptorales bacterium
ACCTGGCCGACGTCGGTCGCGACGAGATCATCCTGTGGGTCGACCGCTCCAACGAGCGCGCCATCGCGCTGTACGACTCGGTCGGGTTCCAGACCCAGTGGGACGACGTCGCGTTGGCCCTGGACCACGACCGGGACTGAGGGCGGCGGTGCGTCAGCCGCCCCGACGTTCCCCGGGTTGCCGCGGGACTAGCTTGTAGCCCACACCGCGGACCGTCTGGATCAGGTGTTCGTACTCGGGCCCGAACTTCGCCCGCAGCCGGCGGACGTGGACGTCGACCGTCCGGGAGCCACCGTAGTAGTCGTAGCCCCACACCTCCTGCAGCAGCAGGTCGCGCGTGAACACCCGGTTGGGTGAGCTGGCCATGGCCTTGATGAGCTCGAACTCCTTGTAGGTGAGGTCCAGGACGTCACCCCGCAACCGGACCTGGTAGCTCTCCTCGTCCACGACCAGGTCGCCGACGGCCGCCGTCGGCTCGTGGACGTCGAGGGCCACGAGGTCCACGGCCAGTCGCAGCCGGGTCTCGAGTTCCCCCGGTGCCGCCGTCGCCAGCAGCCAGTCGTCGAACCCCCACGTGAGCTTGAGTGCGGCCAGCGTGGCGTCGCTGGCCACCAGTACCAGGGGACGTCGCAGTTCGTGGGCCGTGACCCGTCGACACACCGCCATGGCCTCGCGCAGGTCATCGGTGGCGTCCACCAGCACCGCGTCGACGTCACGCAGTCCCGCGACCCGTGAGGCATCGAGGGGGGACTCCACGACGGAGTGGGCCAGGAACTCCAACGACGGGAGCAGGCCCTTCGCGCCGGTGGCCCTGTTGGTGAGCACGAACAGATGCATTCTGGCAGCATAGACATCGATGACACCTCGCCTGCCGCCGTCGCCTGCCGCGACCCCACCCGACACCCCCGACCGCGCCGACCACGGCCGACCGGCGGTCAGCGCCGCCCGTGCAGGTCGCCTGCACGCCGACGGGCATCCGCGGCGCGGTCCGGTCCGGCGCTTCCTCGAGGCCCGTGGGACGGTCGGGGGGCATTCCTCACCACACACGCGACGGCGGGTGCGGACCGCCGACGACGTGTGGCTGTCGGTCGTCTGGCTGGCGGGCCCGGCCCACTCCCGGCCCGCGGACGAGGTCCCGGCCGTGGTGCTGCTGCACGGGTTCGCGGCCAGTGCCGGCAAGCCCGCGTACGCCCGGCTCGCCGACATCCTGCAACGCGACGCGAGCGTGCTCGCGGTGGACCTGCGGGGCCACGGTCGGTCCGGTGGCTGGTCGACCCTGGGTGACCGCGAGCGCCACGACGTCGCCGCGGCCGTCGACGCACTGCGCGGTGACGGCCACCGCCACGTGACGGTGGTGGGCGTCTCGATGGGTGCCACTGCGGCGGTGCACGCCGTGGCGACCGGCACCGCCGTCGACGCGCTCGTGCTGGTCTCCGGACCCGGCTACCTGCCTGCCGAACCACGCACGGCCCCGTTGCAGGAACTGCACCGTCACTGGCACTCGCCGGTCTCACGGGCGGTCATGCGTTGGGGGCTGCGGGTGCGGGTGTCGCCGCCGGCGACGTGGTCCCGCCCGCGCCACCCCGCCGACATCCTCCCCGCCCACCTGCCCACACTCGTCGTCCACGGCCTCGACGACGCGTACTTCCCGGTCGACGACGCCCGGGCGCTGGCGGCGGGGCCGCGTGCGGTGCTGTGGTTGGAGGTGGGCTTCGGCCACGCCGAGGACGGGTTGACCGCGGGCTGGTGCGAGCGGTTGCGCCACGCCCTGGACGTGGCGGTCCGGACGGGGGGCTTCGAAGGGGTCGAACGGGCTGCTGCCGCGGCCGCGGACGCCCCCGCGCACGGAGGTGGGTGACGTGCGCGTGCGACTGTTCGCGGCCCTGGCCGACGCTGCCGGCGCGCGCGAGGTCGAGGTGGACGCGGCCACGGTGCCGGCGCTGCTGGCGGCCCTCGCGCGCGACCACGGTGACCTGATGGCGGCCCGGTTGGGGTCGGCGACGGTGTACGTGGATCGCGAACCGGTGGCCGGCGATGACGCCTCGGTCGACCTCGCCGCGGCCGCCGAGGTCGTCGTCGTCCCCCCGTTCGCCGGGGGATAGCCTGCGGGCGTTCCCACCGGCATCGCAGCGATGCCGGGACCCCCGACCCCCACGAGGCTCGCCATGGACGCCGTGCTCGCTGCCCACTCCGGCCTGCGTTGGCTGGTCCTGTTGGGCCTGGTGGCCGTGGCCGCGTGGGCCTTCTCCGCGGCGCGAGACGGTGTGCCCGCCTGGGTCCGCGTCGTCGGTGGGGTCTTCGCCCTGCAGGTCGTCCTTGGGCTGGTGCTGTACGTCGGGAACGAGGGGTGGACCGAGGGACCGTTCCTGGCGATGTGGCACCCGGTGGCCATGGTCGGGGCCCTGGGCGCCTTCCAGGTCGGGACCGCGCGCGCCGGTCGCGGCGATGGCCCGGGCAACGCGCTGGGGCTGTTCACGCTGGTCTCGCTGGTGCTCGTGCTGGCGGGGATCCCGTGGTTCCGAGGCATGGGCTGAGGCCTGGCCGTGGCGGTACCCGAACCGGCCGGATCGTGTGGCCGGACGACCCACGGCCCCGTCGTTTGCACGGTTTCCACTGCGCCGGTCGGCAGCCCTCCGGTGCGGCCATGACCCTGCAGGCGTCGTCCCGTTCCCCCGTCGTCGCGTCGAGCCCATCCCCATGACCCCGCCTGCCTCCGAGCCACGCGACCCCGTCGCGGCGACCCGCGACCCGGTCGCGGACGTGCTGGCCGCCCCGACCCGGGCAGGCATCTACCGACGCCTGCGGACGGACGGGGACGGCGTGTCGGCGCGGGACGTGGCCGAGATGTTCGGCCTCCACGCCAACGTGGCCCGCGGCCACCTCGACCAACTTGCCGACGCGGGCCTGGTGGTGGTGGGGACCCGCCGCAACCCCAAGGGCGGTCGTCCGGCCAAGGTCTACATCGCCCGGGAACAGGCTCGCGGCGGCGGCGACGTCCGCGTGCCCCCGGGCAGCCAACTGGGGGTCCACGTCGTCGTGCAACTGATCGCCGGACTCGTCGAGCACACCGAGAAGCTGGAACTGCTGGCCGAGGCCGAGGGCCGCCGCCTGGTCGATGCCACCGGCGGGCGCGCCCAGTCGCGCGACCTCGAGGCCGCCGTCGTGGTCGCCGTGGAGGGGTTGCGGTCGGCCTTCCCGGAGGCCCGCGTGGTCGCCAGCGACGACGACCGGGCCGTGATCGAGGGCTTGGACGTCGGTCTGCGACTGATCGGCGAGGTGGACGGCCAGGTCGGCAACGCGTTGGCGCGTGGCTTCGTGCGTGGCGCTGTCGCGGCGGCCGGTGGGGCATCGGCGGTGACGTCGGACCGCGGTCGGATCACGGTCCGATCCGACGAGTCCGGGAGCGCCCGCCCGCGCCCGGTGTCGCGACTGGACACCCGCGGTCGGACCTACCAGGCCGGGATCGCACTGACGATGCAGGCCATGGAGGGCGTTCGCACCGGCCACCACGTCGAGGTGCTGACCGACCTCAAGGGTGCCCCCGCCGCCTTCGCGCGCTGGGCCGACCGCGCCGGCCACGAGGTCGTGGACGTGACCCACATCCGTGACGTGCGCGGGACGGTCGCCATCCGCCTGCTGCTGCGCAAGGCAACCGGGCTGCTGGACCCACGGCGCGCCTGAGACCGAGCGTCCCCGCACCGGCCGCGGTCCGGCGACGTGCACGGTTTCCACGGTTTCCACGACTCCGGGGGAGCCACGGCGTCGAATGACGTTCACTCCCATGACGGCACCACGTGTCGTCCGCGCCACGACGCGCCCACGACCCACCGAGTCCACCGTGACCACCGCCACCGCCACGCCCGCCGGACGCATCGACGTCCGGGGTCCGCGGGTGTCCGCGGCCATCACCGCCACCGTGCTCGCCACGGCGCTGGTGGTCCAGGGGACCGCGGGCATCGGCCTGGTGGGCCTGCAGGTGGCCGTGTTCGCGACTGCCGTGACCCTGGGCGTGGCCCGGTCACCGTGGGCGGCCGTGTTCCGGGCCGTGCGTCGGGCCTTCGATCTCGGCCCCGCGTCCGCCACCGAGGACCCCGGGCCCCCACGGTTCGCCCAGGCCTGCGGGCTGGTGGTCGCCGGGGCGGGACTGGTCGCCCTGCTGGCCGGAACGGCCACGCTGGGGTGGGTGCTCGTCGGGATCGTGCTGGGGCTGTCGAGCCTGCTGGCGGTGACCGGCCTGTGCGTCGGTTGCGAGTTGTACGTGCTGGGCCTGCGCCTGCGCGGTGGGTCGTGATCGCGCGCCTGGTGATCGTGGCGGCGATCGTGGCCGTGGCCGTGGTGGCCGGTCGCTGGTGGCAGTCCCGCCAGGGTCGTGTTCGTGCGGTCGACCCCACCCGGTCGGACAGGACGACCGACGACGAACCGGCGGTCGTGTCGGGGGTCGTGTCGGCGACCCTGGTCAGCACGCCAACCTGCCGGACCTGCCCACAGGTGCGTCGTGCATTGGACGAGGTGGCCGCCCGCGCGGACGACTTCTCGTGGGACGAGGTGGACGCGACCACCGACCTGGACATGGTTCGACTCCACGACGTGCGGCGCGCTCCCACGGTCCTGTTCCGCGATGCGCGGGGCGACGTGATCGCGCGGGCTGCCGGTGCGATGGGTGCCCACCAGGTCGCCGAGGCGGTCGGGATCGACGCCACGGTGCTGGCCGCCTGACGCGGCGGGGCCACCACCCCACCGGACGGGGGCCCGGCCGGACCGCCCGACCGTGGCCGGCACGGGTCCGAGAACCTCGCCCGGGCCTACGCTGGGTCTCGTCCGCCCACGGAAAGTCCCCGTCCATGCCCATCGCTGCCACCGCCGACCTGGTCGCCATCGCCGTCACCGGCGACGACCGCGTCAGCCACCTCGACGCGGTGACGACCCAACGCTTCCTCGGTGCCGACCCGGGTGCGGTGCTGGGCTGGCTCGTCCTGGACGCCAAGGGTGGACCGTTGGCGATGGGGTGGGCACTGGTCGACGCCGACCGCATCCTGCTGCTGGCGCCCGCCACGGCCGCCGACCACGTGCTGGACGTCCTGGCCATGCGAACGTTCCTCGCCGACATCGCCTTCACGCGCCTTGACCTGCCGGTCGTCTCGCTGGGCGGCGACGACCTCGACGACGCGCTGCAGACGGCCGGGCTGGACCTCCGTCCTGACACGTGGCAGGCGCTCGGCGACGGCGACGTGGTGGTGGTCCGGCACGCGTTCGGGGTGGAACTGGTCGGCACGGCCGACGCGACCACGGTGATCGCGTCGGCGACGACCGCGGAGACCGACGACCTGCTGGTGGCACGGGGCGAGCCGCGCTGGGGCCACGAGGTCGTCGGTGGCCGGTTGCCGGAGGAGTACGGGCTGCTCGCCACCCACGTCCACCTCGCCAAGGGCTGCTACCCGGGCCAGGAACCGATCGCGCACATGTGGATGCTGGGACGGCCACGACGTCGACTGGTCCTGCTCGGCCCCCGCGGCGACGGCGCCGACGAGCCATCCACGGAGGTGGAGGTCACGGGCCGCGCCGGTGGTCGCGGCCTGGGCTGGGTCCGCCCCGACGTGGAGCCGGGCACGCCCGTGGGTGACGACCTGGTCGTGACCGCGGCGGTGGGCGCCGACCGGGAGATCGTCGGCTGGACGCCGAACCAGACGCGTCGCCGCGACCGCGAGGCCACGACCTCCCTGCCCGGCCGCCGCCCGTGAGCACGGCCCCGGGCGACACCCACGTCGGCGTGGAGCCTGCGGTGGACGACCTGGCCACGGACTTCGTGGCGGCCGTGTGCCACCCGGGTGACGTCCCGGCGGTCCTGGACACGCTCGAGCGGGTGGACCCGGCCGACCTCGCCGGCCTGGTGGCCGCGGTCGACGACCATCAGCCGATGACGCTGGAGGTCGTGGTCGACGTGCTGGCCGAACTGGGCGTGGCAGCGCCGGTGATCGCGGCGGCCGTGGGCGTGGACGCCGCCGACGTGCGGGTCCTGTTGGGGCCCGCGCCGGCCGCACCGCGACCCTCCCTGGGCGTGACGCCGTCGCGCGTGATCGACGTGTCCCGCGGCCGCCCCGGCGACGTGGACGTCACGGCCGCGGACCACACGGTCCCGGCGGACGACGACGTGGCAGCGCTCCCGGGGGCGGACCTCGATCCATCCGTGGATGCCGCCGTGGCCACACCGGTCGGTGCTCCGATCGACGACCCGGTGGACGATCCCGACGAGGGCGTGCTTGACGGATCGGCGGACCACATCCTCACCGACGACGGCCCGGCCGCCCCGGTGGTCCGGATCGAGTCCGATGGCGGGGCCGAGGACGACGGCCAGGAACACGGTGACGGAACCGACGACCGGTCGACCACGGTGATCTCGGTGGACGACCCGTCGTCGCGCGCCCGGGTCTGGTTCGCCGTCGTGCTGTTCGTGCTGCTGGTCGGCGGGGCCGTGGCTTTGGCCTGGCTGGTCGGCGCCTTCCAGTAGTCGGTCAGGAGCCCTCGGAGGCCACGGGCTCGACGTTGCGGCAGATGTCCGCGACCGCCTGGGCGAGGTCCTCGGGAGCCGCCTCGGTGACCGCGGCGGGCAGGTCGTCGTTGTCCAGCAGGGCCTCGACCAGGAAGTCGGCGCCCATCAACTGGACGGACTGGCACAGGCCGGCGACCTGCTCGGGGGTCGAGTCGTCGAAGCCCTCCAGCACCTGTGCCTGCAGGTCGACGTCGCCGCCGGCCGTGCCCGCCCCGGGCGAGGGGTCGGCCGGGAGGTCGGAGGGACCCGGCGCGGTCGGCGTGGCCGTGTCCGTCGCGGGATCGTCGCCGCCGCAGCCCGCGAGCGCGAGCACGGCGATGACCGCGGCGGCAACCAGCCCACGTCGTCGGACGGTGGGACGGGACGCGCCCCGGTCGATCACGGCAGCGTCGATCGTGGTGGTGGGGGTGGGCATGGCCGAGTCCAGTCGTGGACGATCGCGGAGAGGTGGTGGTCAGCCGAGGTCGCCGAGGGCCTTCAGGAGGGCGTCGGCATGGGTCTTGGGCGTGGCGCGCTTCCAGACCTTGGCGACCGTCCCCTGGGCGTCGACCAGCACGGTCGAGCGCTTCACGCCGACGACCGTCTTGCCGTACAACGTCTTCTCGCCCCAGGCGCCGTAGGTCTCCATGACCTCGCGGTCGGTGTCGGCCAGCAGCCGGTGGGGGAGGTCGAACTTGTCGGCGAAGGAGCGGTGCGAGTCGACGTCGTCCGGCGACACGCCCAGCACCTGCGCGCCCGCGTCCTGCAACTCCCCCCAGGCGTCCCGGATCCCGCAGGCCTGGGTGGTGCACCCCGGCGTGTCGTCCTTGGGGTAGAAGTAGATCACGACCGGCGCGCCGCGCAGGTCGGCCAGGTGGACGTCGTTGCCGTCCTGGTCCTGCAGGGTGAAATCGGGCGCGGGGTCACCGGCGGTGACGTTCATGGCGTGGTCCTCGGTCTCGGACGGATCGGTGACACGAGGCTATGGCCGACGCGCGTGTGGGGACGGCCCCGACGGGGTCGATGGGCCACGCCCTACGATCGTCGGGTCCGCCCGTCCCGACCACGTCCAGGAGTCGCCGCCATGGCCGACGACCGCGACGACCTGCCGTCCGACGACCTCGCCGGGGCATCCCCGGGCAACGCGGCCGGCGGGTCGGCACCGCATGGCGACCATGCCGTGGACCACCTGCTGGAGCGCGCCGGTGACCTGGGGGCCTACATCCGCAGCCAGCGCGAGGGCGCCCGGTTGTCGTTGCGGAAGCTCGCGCACATGGCGGGGGTGTCCAACCCGTACCTGTCCCAGATCGAACGCGGACTGCGCAATCCGTCGGCCGAGATCCTGCAGGGCATCGCCCGCGCGCTGGAGATCTCGTCCGAGACGTTGTACGTGCGCGCCGGCCTGCTGGACGAGATCGAGCCCGACGTCGGGGTCGAGGAGGCCATCGCGGCGGCACCCGAACTGACGGCCCCCCAGAAGGTCGCGCTGGTCGAGATGTACCGCTCGTTCCGTCGGCTGGCCGCACTCGACGAGGAATAGGGCCAGCCGGCCCGACGTTTTGGACTTCGGGCCGTTGCCGGTCCACTCCGGCGCGCGCTGCCGCCCGCCTCCCGTTGCCAGCCCCCGTTGCCAGCCCCCCTTGCCGTCCGAGGAACGTCCGTGACCGTCCTGACCGAGCATGCCGACCTGGGTGATGACGCCCTGCGGGCCGCATGGACGACCCTGCTGGACCACGATCCGCGCGCCACCGTGTTCCAGTCGCCGCGCTACCTCCAGACCTGGCAGGCCTCGCTGGTCACCGACGAGGCCGTGACGACCCTGGCACTGCACGACGGGGACGATGGGGACGACCTGGTCGGCATCGTCGTCGAGGCCGTGGTGACCGTCGACGACCAGCGGGTCGTGCGGCTGGCCGGCGGCACCGAGGTCACCGACTACCGCGGCCCGGTGGCCCGTCCGGACGCCGACGAGGCACTGGCGACCGCGTGGGCCGAACGGCTGGCCGGACTCGACGTCGACGCCATCGACCTGTCCGCGCTGCCCGACGACACCGGTTGGCCCGAGCGCCTCGCCACCGCCCTCGAGGCCAGCGGCGCCATGGCGGTGACCCGCGAGCGCCACGACGTCGCCCCGGTCGTCGACCTGGCCGACGGCTTCGACGCCTGGCAGGCGTCGCTGGACGGCAAGGATCGACAGGAACTGCGTCGCAAGGCGCGCAAGCTCGGGCGGGACCTGGGCCCGGTGGCGGTCGTGGAGGCCGGCGCGGACGACCTCGAGGCGGCCCTCGATCGCTTCTTCACCATGAACGACGGTGCGGCCGGCGACAAGGCCTCGTTCTTCGACCGACCCGAGATGCGCGACTGGTTCCGGGCGTTGGGCAAGGAGTTCCACGCCGACGGGATCTTCCGCCTGCACGAACTGACCGTCGCCGACAACCCGGTCGCCGCCAACGTCTCGTTGGTGTGGGGCGACCGCTGGGGCCTGTACAACTCGGCGTGGAACCCACGTCTGTCCGGGTTCTCGACCGGCAACGTGCTCGTGGCCGAACTGGTCGAACTGGCGGCGACCGAGGGCCTGTCGACCTTCGACCTGCTGCGGGGCGACGAGGCCTACAAGTACACCTTCGGCGCTGTGGACCGTGACGTCGTGCAGGTCACTGCCGTGCCGGGTGGTGCGTCCGGATGACGCCGCCTCGCCCCGTCCATCCCCGCCCGTCGGTGCGGGGCGACGGGTTGCGCATCGGCCTGGTGTCGGCCCACACCTCGCCACTCCAGCAACCCGGCACGGGCGACGGTGGTGGCCTCAACGTCTACGTGCTGGAGGTCGCCCGGCGGCTGGCGGCCCGGGGACACCTGATCGACGTGCTGACCCGTCGCACCGACGCGTCCGACCCCGACGTCGTCACGGTGGCCGACGGCCTGCGCGTGGTCCACCTGCAGGCCGGACCCGCCGACGCCGTGGCCAAGGGAGACCTCCCGTCCCACCTGTGTTCGTTCTCGATGCAGGCGCTGGAGCGTGGGGGTGACTACGACCTCCTCCACAGCCACTACTGGCTGTCGGGATGGGTGGCCCGTCGGCTGTCGCGTCGGTGGGGGATCCCGTACGCCCACACCTTCCACACCCTCGGCGTGATGAAGAACCAGGCCCTCGCACCGGGTGACCTGCCCGAACCGCCGCTGCGCCTGGTGGCCGAGCAGCGGATCGCCGACGATGCCGACCGCGTGCTGGCACTGACCTGTGGCGAGGGCCGTCTGTTGCACCACCGGTTGGGGATGTCCGGCGCCCGGATCACGGTGGTCCCGCCGGGCGTCGACGTCGACCTGTTCACGCCGGACCCGCGGCAGGAGGCGTCACTGGGCCCCCGGGTCACCACCGCGCTGGTGGCCATCGGCGACGCCCCGCTGGTGCTGTTCGTGGGCCGCCTGCAACCGTTGAAGGGTCCGGACGTCGCCGTCCGCACGCTCGCGACGCTGCGCGAGACCGTCCCGGACGCCCAGTTGCTGGTCGTCGGTGGTGCCTCCGGGGCGATGTCGGGCCGGATCGAGCCCGCGGAACTGGCGGCCCAGGCTGCCGCCCTGGGCATCGGGGATGCCGTGCACGTCGTCCCGGCCCGCCCCCAGGAGGAGTTGGCGGTGCTGTATCGCCGCGCCGACGTCGTGCACGTGCCCTCACGGACCGAGACCTTCGGCCTGGTCGCGTTGGAGGCTCAGGCCAGTGGGACCCCCGTCGTGGCGAGTGCGGTCGACGGCCTGCACGCCGTGGTCCGGGACGGTGGCACCCTGGTCGAGGGCCATGATCCGTCGGACCACGCGACCGCGATCGCCCACTGGCTGACGGACCCGGCCGCCACCTCGACCGCCGCCCGAGCCGGTCGCGACCAGGCCCTGGCGCACTCCTGGGACGCCACCGTGGACCGCCTGGAGTCGGTGTACGGTGCCATGGCCGCGACCTCGTCGATGGCCCCGGCAGCCCGACCGGCCGCCTGAGCCCGCCCCCTGAAGCCGCCCCCTGAAGCCGTCCCTGACCAGTGTGCGTCGACCGTCGCCTGGCTCCCACCTCGACCCCACCACAGGCCACGCCGTGACGCCGTCCGCCGACCAGCCCCCACCGGACCCCACTCCCGACCCGACTCCCGCGCCGACGCCGGACGAGGTCGCGAACGCGCTGGTCGCCGGGGTCGAGGCGCTCGGGCTGGACCTGGACGACCTCGGTGACGGCCGCTTCATGACCATGCTGTCCGGCGAGTGGAAGCGCACGATCCCGGTGCTGTTCCACGTCGGGGACCGGTCGGTGCGCGTGACCTCGCTGCTGGCCGGACGTCCCGACGGCAACCACGGCGAGGTGCACGAACTGCTGTTGCACCGCAACGAGCGCAGTGGCTGGGTCCACTTCGCGCTCGACGACGAGGGCGACATCGTGCTGACCGGCCGCGTGCCGCTCGCGGTCGTGGACCACGCCACCCTCGACGAACTGCTGGGCGAGGTCCTGGCCGTGTCGGACGCGACCTTCAACAGCGTCCTGCGGGCCGGGTTCGCGGACTACATCGACGCCGAGCAGGCCTGGCGGGCCGCCAACGACATGCCGCCCAACCCCGTGTCGACCCAGGGCTGAATCCCGCCGGTCGGTCGTCGTCGACGCGGGCGGCCTCGATGCACATCAACCCTCGGACAGCCCCTAGGGTCGTGGCCCCGCCCACCGCCAAGGAGCCGCTGATGTCCACCATGATCGATCGCGTCGCCGTCATCGGGGTGGGCCGGATGGGCTCGGCCATCGCTGCCGCGTTGGTGGCTGCCGAGGACGTCTCGATCGGCGAGGTCGTCGGTGCCGAACCGGATGCCGCCGTCGCCCGCGAGCGGTCGCAGGACCTGGGGATCGAGGTCGTCACCGACCCGTCGGCTGCGGTTGCCGGCGCCGACGTGGTGCTGGTCGCGGTCAAGCCGCACCTGGTCGTCGAGGTGCTGGCGGGGTTGGCCGACGGTCTCGACGCCGATGCGGTGGTCGTGTCGGTGGCGGCCGGCATCTCGACCGCGGCGATGGAGGCGGCCCTGCCCGGCGGCGCGCGGGCGGTGCGGGTCATGCCCAACACCCCGATGCTGGTCGGCCGAGGCATGGCGGTCGTCACCGGCGGCCGCCACGCCACCGACGACGACGTGGCGCGGGTCGTGGCGTTGCTGGGGGAGGCCGCCGAGGTACTCGTCCTGCCCGAGGACCAGTTCGACGCGGTGACCGGCGTGTCCGGTTCCGGCCCGGCGTGGGTGTTCGCGCTGGCCGAGGCGATGGTGTCGGGGGCCGAGGCCGTCGGCCTGTCCCATGACGACGCGGTCGTGCTGGTGGAACAGACCGTGGCCGGCGCGGGCCACCTGCTGGCGACCAGCGACCTCGACGCGGGAGCGTTGCGGGAGATGGTGTCGTCGCCGGGCGGCACCACCCTTGCCGGGTTGGAGGCGCTGGGCCAGCAGGGGTTCGGTGACGCGGTCACGGCGGCCATCCGCGCGGCCACGAACCGCAGTCGCGAGCTCGGGGCCTGACGGCGTCGGGACGAGTCGCCGGCTCAGGCGTGGGCGTGGATCGTCCAGCGGCCGTCGCCCTGGTGCCACGGGGCCAGCACGATTCCCACGGACGACGTCTGCATGGTCGTCCAGCCGTCGTCGATCCAGGTCGACTCCTCCATCGTGGTGGTCCACACCGGATCGAGGTCCGGCCACGAGTGCAGGCCGATTTCACCGTCATCGGGGTCCACCACCAGCAGGCCCCGGGAGGTGAGCGGGCCCACCAGCCCGTCGACCCATGCCCCGGTCATGCTGCCCAGGACCGTCGCGGGTTCGTCCAGGGAATGGACCGTCATGGCGACGTCGTCGTCGCGGCGGAAGTCCAGCACCACGGCGACCGTGCGTCCGTCCACCTCCAACGCCAGGGCGTCCTCGATGCCGTCCACGGCGAGCTCGACGGGTTCGCCCTGCAGGTTCCACGCCCGCGTCTCCGGCTCCTGTCCGCCGTAGGTGGTGGCCACGACGACGTCACCCACGCCCGTGATCCATGAGTCCCTCTGCGCCATCGGTACGGACCACTGTTCCTGGCCCGCCCGGTCGAAGGCCACCACCCGCTCGCGCTCCAGGACCACGAGGAGGTCCCCGATCGCCACGGGGGCGATGCTGTCCGCAGTCGGCGGCAGGGTGGCCTCCACGGTCCCCTCCACGGATCGAACCTCCCACCCGTCGCGTTCCTCCACCGCGGCGGAGTCCTCGTCGAGCCATTCGCAGCGTCCTGACGGTGTGTCCCAGGCGGCCACGCCGGTTCGCGCCTCGACCATGGTGCACCCGATTCCCCCCTGGACGAGGAGGTGGCCGTTGAAGGACTGCGGACGCACGAACCCGGCCGGCCGTTCCCACAGGAGGCCGCCGTCCTCGACGTCGACTCCCACCAGGCGCGGCGCGTCGTCGTTGAAGCCGTCGTCGGTCGGCGGGGTGGCGGGCACGGTGACGTTCCCGCGGCGGTCGACGAGCACCACGCTCGCCGGACCGACCAGCTCGCGCTCCCACAGGACCTGGTTGCTGCGGACGTGGCGTGCCGTCACGCGCAGGGTCGGGTCGTCGACGTCGGGGTCGTCGGCCACCACGACGACGCGGTCGTCGACCAGGGCCAGGCGATCGCGGCTGCCGAGGTCGAGGGTCCACCGTTGCCGCACCGGCGCGGTGGGCGCGTCCGGGAGTCCGCCGAACGCGATGTTCCCCAGCGCCGCGGTGGGTGGCCCCGACGGGCCCACCAGGACGACCAGCGCGACTACGGCCACCAACCCGGCCACCACGCCGGCCACCAGCCGCGGGCTCGGACGCCACGCCGGCACGTCGACACCGGCTCCCGCGTCGGCATCGTCGTCGGTGACGAGCACGCCTGCGTCCGTGGCGTCGGGGCCGAGCCCCATCGCCGTCTCGGTCACCGGTCCCGGTGACAGCAGCTCGGACGGCTGTGGCTCGGACGGCTGGTCGTGGATGTGGGCCTCGGGGTGGAGGAGTGCGAGGATACGAAGCACGACGGACGACGATGGTCCGAACGCCGATGCGGACCCGCGGGCATGTCGCACGCACGTCGGGTCACTATCGTCGGGCTGCGGCCAGTGGAGGAGGTGACCGACGTGACCCACCGACGCGTGGCCCTGATGTGGGACGACCGGTTGGCGACGTACCGGTTCTCCGAGGACCATCCGTTGTCGCCGATCCGGGTCCAACTGGCGGTCGACCTCATCACCCGCACGGACCTGCTGGTTCCCGATGACGTGGTCGTGGCCCCGCCCGGGGAGATCGACGTCGAGACCATCCTGCGACTGCACCGGCCCGACTTCGTCGACGCCGTCCGGGAGGCCTCGAGGAACCCGGACGCGGCACGTGCCTTCGACTTCGGGCTGGGGTCGGCGGACAACCCGGTCTTCGCGGGGATGCACGACGCCGCGATGCTGGTGTGTGCGACCTCGCTGGAGGCCGCACGACTGGTGCTGTCGGGCGAGGTCGACCACGCCTTCAACCCGGCCGGCGGGCTGCACCACGCGATGCCGGACCGGGCCGCCGGGTTCTGCATCTACAACGACGTCGCGATCGCCATCGACCACCTGCTGGAAGCCGGTGCCGAACGGGTCGCCTACGTCGACGTCGACGTGCACCACGGCGACGGCGTCGAGGCGATGTTCGCCGACGACCCACGGGTGCTGACCATCTCCCTGCACGAGTCCGGGCGCTACCTGTTCCCCGGCACGGGCGCCTGCGAGGACATCGGCGGGCCCAGTGCCCCCGGCTCGGCCGTCAACGTGCCCCTGGCGCCGGGGACCACCGGCGACGTCTGGCTCGATGCCTACGACCGTGTCGTGGAGCCCCTGGTGCGCACGTTCCGTCCGGACGTGCTGGTCACCCAACTCGGCTGCGACACGCACGCCACCGATCCGCTCGCCCACCTCGCCCTGACCGTCGACGACATGGCGGAGATCGCCCGGCGACTGCACGTGCTGGCCCACGAGGCCGCGGGTGGTCGATGGCTGGCGACCGGCGGCGGCGGCTACCAGTGGGTCCAGGTCGTCCCACGGGCGTGGACGATGGCCTTCGCCGAGATGGCCGGTGCCACGCTGCCGATCGAGACGCCGATGCCGTGGCGCGAGGAGGCCAACCGGCGCACCGGTCAGCGCGCACCCGAGGACTTCTTCGAGGATCCCGTGGCCGTCAACGACCACCTCCATGCACGCGCCCGCGACCGCGCCACCCGGTCGGTCGCCACGGTGCGCGACCTGGTGTTCCCCCATCACGGCCTGTGACGCACCCGGGTCCGACCGGTGCCGTCGATGAAGGTGGCGCCGCCCCGACGTGGTCAGGACGGCGATTGGGGGGCGTCGTGGCGGTGGGGGTGGAGGGGATCAACCGGGCCCGCGACGCGAAAGTCGCCGAGGTTTCGTCTTTCCGCTCCCATGTTGCTAGCGTGGGCTATCAACTGTCACCGCATGCCTGGGCGTGTCACACGATGAATGCACAACTCCTCACTGCTGGCGAGGTTGCGGACCTGCTCCGTGTCTCGACCATGACCGTCTATCGACTGATCCGCGGCGGTGACCTGCCGGCGGTGCGGGTCGGACGCTCCTACCGCGTCCGCAGCATCGACCTCGATTCCTATCTCGACGCGCAGTTGGTCGATCCCACCACGGTGGACCTCGACGACGTGGCCGAGGCCTGATCGTCGTCGATGTGACCGGCTGCCGATCCGCACCATGATGCCACTCGACCGTCCTGCCTCCCGTGCTGGCGCGCCCACCCCGGTGGGCCATCGAGCCGGGCTCCGGCGGGTGCACGGCCGGCCGGCATGAGCGGTCGCCGGGTCCTGTTGACAGGGGTCTCCCGTCCCATCATGGCCCGGATGGCGCGCAGCCTCGCGGACCGCGACGACATCGACGTGGTGGTCGGGGTCGACACGCACCGACCCGACCAGATCGGCGAGATGCGGTTCCTTCGGGCCGAGCTCGACAACCCGGTCGTGGGGTCGACGCTGGGCGACGAGGGCATCGACACCCTGGTCCACGCCGGCATGCACTCGGCGCCACGCGCGGCCGGTGGACGACGCCAGATGAAGGAACGCAACGTCATCGGGTCGATGCAGTTGTTCGCTGCGGCCCAGCACGCCACCGAGCTTCGCCACGTCGTCCTGAAGTCGTTCACGGCGGTGTACGGCTCGGGCGCGTCGGACCCCGGCCTGTTCACCGAGACCAGCCCCGTCGACCGCTCGGCGTCGGGCTTCACCCGTGACGTGATCGACGTCGAGGGGTACGCGACGTCGCTGGTCCGACGCCGACCCGACCTCGACCTCACCACGCTGCGGTTCGCGAACTTCGTCGGGGGCGTGGAGGAATCGGCGCTGTCGGGCTACTTCTCGCTGCCGGTGGTGCCGTCGGCGCTGGGCTTCGACCCACGGCTGCAGTTCTGCCATGCCGACGACGCGGTCGAGGCCGTGACCCGAGCCGTGGTCGACCCCCATCCCGGCCTCTACAACGTCGCGGGGCCAGGGACGCTCTACCTCAGCCAGGCCATCCGCCAGGCCGGTCGACTGCGGATCGCGTTCCCGTCGTCCTTCGTCAGCGGCATCGCCGACGCGCTCAACCGCAGCGGGAAGGTGGACGTGCCGACCGACCAGCTGAGCTTCCTGCTGTTCGGTCGGGTGGTGGCGACCGCGCGTCTGGAAGCCGCCTTCGGCTGGACCCCGCAGTACACCACGCCCGACGCCTTCCGCGCCTTCCTGGACCGTCGCCGGGAACGCGGCGTGACCCGGCGTGACCTGCTCGCGCTGTCGGAACTGGTGGCCAGTCTCCTGCGCCAGCCCGTGCAACGCCAGGACCCGTCGTGACCCGCGCGACCGCGGACAGGGAACATCGTGGCTGAGGCCGGGACCACCGCACGCCCCCGGTGCCGTGACACCACCGCGGCCGATGTGCCGTGCCGCAACTACGCGGTCGAGGACGGTCGCTGCCGGGTGCACGCGCGCATGGCGGCCGCCGACGAGCCACCGGCGACCGACGGCGAGCGGCGGGACGCACGGGTGCGACGGACGCCGGCGACCGCGACGGCCCGAGCAGGTGACCCGTCCCGGTCGACGTCGGGACCCGGTGAGCGGTCGCGCACCGAGCCGAGGTCGGTGCTCGACGCGCTGGCCGAGGTGCTCGGTGACGGGCTGGGGGACCACCTCGGACAGGTGGCCGACTTCGTGCGTCGCCGCTTCACCGGGGACTACGAGGTCGACGACTACGGACTGGACGTCCACCTCACCGACCACGTCCTGATGCCACTGGCGATGCCGCTGTACCGGCACTGGTGGCGGGTCGCCTCGCACGGTCGGGACCACCTCCCGACGTCATCGGCGGACGGGCCCACGGGCGGGCTGGTCGTGGCCAACCACGCCGGGACGCTGCCCGCCGACGGGATCATGCTCCACGTCGACCTGTGGGAAGCGACCGATCGCCACCCCCGCGAACTCGGGGCGGACCTGGTGTTCCAGACGCCGTTCGTGGGCCACTTCGCACGCAAGTCCGGCGCCACCCGCGCCGGCAACACCGACGCCGACGCGCTCCTGGCCAGGGGAGAACTCGTGGTGGTCTTCCCGGAGGGCTTCAAGGGACTGGGCAAGCCATTCGCCGACCGCTACCAGTTGGCGCGGTTCGGCCGCGGCGGGTTCGTCGCGACCGCCCTGCGCGCGGGGGCCCCCATCATCCCGACCGCCATCGTCGGGTCCGAGGAGATCTACCCGCTGCTGTGGGATGCGCGCCAGATCGCCCGGGCGCTGGGGCTGCCCTACTTCCCCCTGGTCGCCCAGATGCTGGCCATCCCGTTCGTCGGCCCACTGGGCCTGCTCCCCCTGCCCAGCAAGTGGTCGATCACCTACGGCACGCCGATCGACACCAGCCACCTGGGACCCGAGGCCGCCGACGACCCCATGGTGGTGTTCGAACTCGCCGACCAGGTCCGCAGCACCATCCAGGACATGCTCACCACCATCGTCATGGGCCGCCAGACCGTGTTCTTCTAGAGCCATCGGCGCCCGGACTCACGTCCGCGCCTGGCTGGTCCAGACCGCCCTGCTCCGCGAGCTGCACCAGACTCTGGGACTCTATTGCGGGGTGAAGCGGTTGCGGGGAAACGGGACAAGGGGGCCATGCGCGGGTGAGGTGTCGAAGACCTCACCCCATCCCCGACATCCGCCCGAGCCCTCCAACTTCCGGAGCGCCACATTTGCGCCCTGCCAAGGTGCGCGAAGTGGTGACAGGTCCCCGCGGGAAGGGATGGGACACGTGATACGGAAGCTACTTGTTCTCAGTTCCATGGCGCTCCTCACGCGTTCATTTGG
>JAGXFT010000207.1 GCA_024637135.1 Nitriliruptorales bacterium
CCCGCGACCGAGCGGGTGTGCCCCTACTGCCAGTCGACCGAGACCACGCGCGACTCGGCCTTCGGCCCCACCCCGTGCCGCGACCTGTGGATGTGCCACACCTGTCGCCAACCGTTCGAAGGCTTCAAGTCCGCCTGAGCCCGGCAGTCGGCCGGTTCCAAGGTCGGCCGTGGCCACCGCTCGCCGAGAGGTCGACACCAGATTCAGGCCACGCCGGTCGTCGTGCGACGCCCCCTGATATCTCGGGATCTACACACTTTCACGACGGGCCGCGCAACCTCGGACAGTCATGGTGAGTTCAACGAGGTGGTTGCACCACCTCGCAGATCGGCAGAAACCCATGTCAAGCGGCGGCCAACGCTGGCTCGGTATGGGGCTCCGTGTCCGCGCAGGTAGCGAGGCGTTCGTCGGTCAGCATCGCGGCGAGCACGGCGTTGGAGATGCGGCGGCGAAGGAGTCGGACGGCTTCGGTCTTGCCGTCACCGCGGGCGATTCGTTTGGCGATGTAGTCGGCCCCGGGGCCGACGCCGCGGGCCTCCTGGGTGACCGAGATCATGTGCGGGGCGGTGTAGATCTGGCGGTTGCCGCCGCACTACAGCCGGACCTTGTCCGTGTTGCCCGACCAGACCGGCACGGGCGCAGGTGCCGTTGAGTCGGGTGTAGGCGTCGTTGGACTTGACCCGAGGGGCCGGCCGGTCTCACCGAGGATCTTGGCTGCCGGCAGCACCCCGCAGCCGGGCACGTCCAGCAAGGATCGGGGCCAGACGTCGCACCAGTGGGTGCAGCCGTCGCTCGAGACCGTTGATGTGGCCGTTGAACTCGCGGATCCGATCCAACAACTCGGTCGTGAGTCAGCGACCAGCCCCTCGTGGCGAGCCAGCGCTTCGGCGACCTGGTCGCAGATCTTGGCGCAGCGCAGTCCACGTGACCTCACCTGCAGCCTGCCTCGTTGCCGCTGTGGTCTGCGGCTCCTGCTAGGAGGTACTCACCGGCCTGGCCACGTGACCTCAGACGCCGCGGGGGCCGCACCAATCGGCGCGGCCCCCAGGGTCATTCGGCTACCTCACTCGCAGATCGTGATGCCGGGCAGGCTTTCGGTCACGTTGGCGTTGTTGAAGACGTGGTCGAGGATGACGGTGTTGACCAGGTTGTCATCGACCCCGGAAAGGAGGTTGCCGGTCGCGGCCGCAGCGATGGCTTCGCCACCAAGCGCCGTCACCCCGCTGCTGACGCATTGCCCGTCGCCGGGTGCCTCCGGCATCGCCACGGCCGGCCCGGCCATCATCGCAACGCCCATCGCGGCCGCTGCGGTCAGTGCGATCTTCCTCTTCATGGTGGCCCCTTCTGTAGCCCCGGTGCTTGCTTGTCCCTAACGGGGGGCATGCCACCCGTGAGCTAGCGGCGGCCAGGACGAGCACATTGTCCGTTCGGGAACGGGCGTACGCCGCCATGGCCCTCGGCGCCCTGCGCCTGATGTCCTGGAACAACCGCCGAACGCAGGGGCCGACGCCCGGGACTCGGGCCAGGGCGACGGGGATCAGCCCGCCACGGCCGCGACCAGGTCGGCGGGCTCGTCCTCGGCGCCGCGGCCGCGGGCGTCGACTCCGGGACGAGGTCGTGGTCAGCGGTGACGTCGTGGAACACCGCGTCCACGGTGTCGGCGCCTGGCGGCGGGGCGGGATGGTTCCGTTCAGGCCTCGGCGGTGATGAGGTCGGCGGCCTTCTCGCCCACCACGACGGCCGGCGCGTGGGTGTTGCCGTGCGGGATGGTCGGGAACACCGAGGCGTCGGCGACGCGGAGGCCCTCGACCCCGTGCACCTTCAGGCTCGCATCCACGACGCCGTCGGCTTCGCTCCCGATCCGGGCCGTGCAGGTCGGGTGGTAGGTGTGCTCCACCGATCGGCGGATCTCGTCTTCGAGCTCGGCCCGGGTCGTGGCCTCGGGACCGGGGTGCAGTTCACCCACGGTGAGGTCGGCCAACGGGCCCGACCGCGTGACCTCGCGGGCCCGCTCGATGGCCGCCACCATCGAGTCCATGTCGCTCGGCTCGGCGAAGTAGTTGGCCGTCACGGCGGCGAGTTCGGTGGGGTCGGCGCTCTTGAGCCGGACCTCGCCGACGCTGCGCGCGCCCACCATGGAGCAGCCGATGGCGTAGGCAGGTGCGTCGTGACTGTCGAAGCCATGGTTGTTGAAGTAGCCCGGGGCGGCGATGAACTGCTGGTCGGGTGCGTCGTCGTCGCGGGTGTGGAAGAACGCGCCGGCCTCGCCGATGTTGGAGGTCAGCAGTCCGGAGCGGGTCGCCAGCAGCTTGAGCAGCTGGACGGGGTTCTCGGCCTCGGCCAGGGTGCCCGACATCGTGGTTTCGAAGTTGAGCATGTACATCGGGTGGTCCATGTAGTGCGACCCGACGTTGTCATTGTCGACCACGACGTCGATGCCGAACTCGCCCAGGTGGTCGGCGGGCCCGATCCCCGACAGCATCAGCAGCTGGGGGGTCGCCAGTGCACCGGCCGACAGGACGACCTCGCGCTCGGCGCGGAGCAGCCCCGGCGTGCCGTCCCTGCGCTCGGCGACGATCCCGACGGCGCGTCCGTCCTCGAACGCGACGCGGTGCACCCGCGTGTCGGTCAGGACCATGAAGTTGTCGCGCTTGCGAGCCGGCTTGACGTAGCCGTCGTTGGTGGTCCAGCGCAGGCCCTTGCGCTGGGACACCTGGTAGAGCCCCGCACCCAGTTGCTCGGCGCCGTTGAAGTCGTCGTTGCGGGCGGACCCGGTGGCGACGAAGCCCTCCACGATCGCCTCGCTGAGCGGGTTGGGTGCCTGTGGGTCCGAGATGTACAGCGGCCCGTCGCCACCGTGGAAGGTGCTGGCGCCGCGCGAGTTGTTCTCCGAGCGCTTGAACAGCGGCAGCAGGTCGTCATAGGACCATCCGGTCGCCCCACCGGCAGCCCATGAGTCGTAGTCGCTGCGGTTGCCGCGGATGTAGATCATCGCGTTCTGGCCACTGCAACCCCCCAGCATCTTGCCCCGCGGCATGTAGATGCGGCGTCCGCCCAGGTGCGGCTCGGGCTCGGTCCAGTACTCCCAGTCCAGGTCACCGCGGAACTGCTGGGGGAACGCGGCCGGGATCTTGACGGTCTGTTGGAACCCGCCCGGTCCGGCCTCAACCAGCAGCACCCGTGCGTCGGTGTACTCGGCCAGGCGTGCGGCCACCACGGCACCGGAGGAACCGGCGCCGACGACGACGTAGTCGGGGTTGTTCATTGCTCGTCCTTGTCGGTCGTGGGTGGGTTCATCCGCGCAGGGCAGAGGCGAACAGTCCGGGCAATTTCCCGGGGCCGGGGTCGGCGGCGAACTCGGTGAGGAGCCGGGCGGTCCGAGGGGAGGTGGAGTTGGTCAGGAACCACGGTGGCCGGGGGAACAGCGCCAGCTGGCCGGTCGCCACCGAGCGCGGGAAGGGCCGGAACGGGGCCTCGACGACGGTCTTCTCGGGGCGGTCGAACATCAGCGCGTTGTGCACGACACCGATGCCGGACTGGACGTCGTCGTGGGTGTGGCCGGGGTAGGCGCCCCACGCGGCCCGGGAGAGCAGGAAGGCGGCCCCGACCCAGGCGTTGATGCCGATCCCGCCGTAGCGCAGACGCGCGATCGCGTGATCGAAGTTCTCGCCCAGCTCCTCGCGGGTCTGCGGGTGGACGATGAGGTTGACCGACAGCGTCCCGAACAGCCGCTCGTTGCAGAACTCGACCGCGTTGGCCAGGAACGTCGCGGCATCGTCGCCGCCCAGCCTGGTGGCGGCCATGGCCGGTCCGAAGAACTCGGTGGTGAAGGCCATGTGGTCGCTGTCGGGATCGACGTCGGGCAGCAGCAGGCGGGGGGAGTCGCCGCCCAGCTCGACCACGCCCGGGTCCGCGGCACGTACGTCGTCGAGGCGCTCGTCGGTGCCGGGGTAGTAGGCCGGCCGGGTCTCGGCCTCGTCGAGCTGGCGGGTCACCTCGGCGAGCAGGCGCTCGCTGCCGTCCCAGGCGGCCGGCAGCACCAGGACCTGGCTCGCAACGCAGTTGTGGCCCGCGTTGTGCAGTTTCTGGGTGGCGACGTGCTCGGCCTGGTAGGCGAAGTCGCCGTCGCTCCACGGGCCCGGCAGCACGATGGTGCCCCCGACCCCGCCGAGCTCCGAGTGGATCGGCTTGTCGACCAGCCGGTCGTCGGCTGCCTTGCGGCGTGCGCCCTCCTCACCCGGCCCGTACAGGATCAGGTCGTGGGTGGCCGCGGCCCCGGTGATGTGGATGTTGTCGACGTCGTCGTGGTGAGTCAGGTGCGCACCGACGTCGCCCCCGCCGGACAGGAACGCGAGGTAGCCGTGCCGCACCAGGGGCGCGAAGACGTCCTCGAAGATCGGCTGGAGGTAGTCGTTGACGGGGTTCATCTTGCACACGACCACGTCACCGGCGTTGATCATCCGGTCGAGGATGTCCAGCGGCACGATCGCCGCCACGTTGCCGGCCCCGAGCACCAGCGACACCGCACCCTCCGGGTCCTCCTCGCCGTAGAAGCTCGCGACGTGGTCGTCGAGGTTCGCCGTCGTGACGCCGTCCTGCATCCACACGTCGGCGGTCACGCCGTTGAACAGCAACTGCTCGTAGACGTTGACCGGCAGGACGCGGGCGACCGCCTTGCCGTCGACACTGGTGTGCGTGTCGACGTGGGCGAGCGGGTCCGCACCGGTGCGCAGCGCCGTCAGGGTCTCGATCGACGCGCTCAGCCAGGCCGTCACGGCGTAGGGCCCGCCGACCCACGACTCGGCACCGACCAGTGTCGAGTCGGCCGCGAACTGCTTGGCCTCCGCCTCGGCGTCCACCCATCGCTGGGCGTTGGCCAGCACGCCTTCGCGTACCTCCTCGAGGTAGTGGATCTTGTCGCGGATCGGCAGGCGGGCCCACTGGGTCCGGCGGTCGTGGAGGCCGCCGAGGACCTGGTCGATGTGGTCGGTGTCCATGCTGGTTCCTGTATCTCGCGGGGTTTGCTGGCTGGGGGCCGCGCGTGGGCAGGCACGTGGCCCGGGGCCGGTCAGGCGTCGTCCGACGGGGATCCCGCGGTTCTGGATCTTGCCGGTGGCGGTCGTGGGCAGTTCCCTGACGACCCGCATGACGCGCGGGCTCGTGTGGTCGGCCACGCGCTCCCTCGTCCAGGCCCTGATCGCACCCGCGTCGGTGGACCGTCGTCGCGCACGACCCCGGCCGCCCCCTCCTCGCTGATGGTGTCGTCGGGGAGCCCGAGGACGGCGGCCTCGACCATGTCGGGGTCCTCCTACAGCGCCTCGTCCACCTCGCGTGGTTGTGCAGCGCCACGCCGCGAAGGTAGGGCATCCGAGACGACGGAATCGCTGTGCCGCGTTTCACGGGTGGTCATGGGACGTCGACGTGCTCGGCCACGCAGACGCTCGCCGCTGAGCCGGTCGGCCGATGACGGGCCCTGGGCAGCGGTGTCCGGACAGCCGACCACCCGGACGCGGCCCTGCATGCCCGCCGCCAGGTGCCCCGTCGAGGTTGGTGAACGCGACGTCGGACCCATCGGTGAATCTCCAGGTCAGCGTCGCCGTCTGCCCGGCCGGGACCGAGACGGCCTTGAGGGCACCGTGCTCGCCGCGGGCCCCGTCGTCGTGGGCGGACGGTGCGCACGAATTGAGATGGGCGCGTTCTTCGGCCCCGCCCCTGCTTGAGCGAGGCAGCGACACGGGTCGCGGCCGCCGTGGCCTCGAAGACGTCGCCCTCGACCGGCGCCACCGCCAGGCGATAGGAACC
>JAGXFT010000024.1 GCA_024637135.1 Nitriliruptorales bacterium
CGTCGTGCCCGGTGGCTCCTCAGTCACCAGCGTGGGCCAGCAGTCGTTGTTCGGCGTCGCGGTCCAGCCCCACGGCCGGGCGATCCTCCCGGATGGCCGGGGGCCCCTCGTCCTGCAGCCACGCCCACGTGTCGGCCACCGTCTGGGTGACCGGCCGCGGATCGAGGCCGGCGTCCAGGGCCCGTGACGGGTCCGACCTGTGCATCGTGTCGTGGAGGTCGCCCGGCGGCAGCCAGATCGGCAACTCCGTCCACGGTTGGACCTCGGCCGCCGCGACGGCGTCGGGGCTGACCCATCGCAGGGTGGCGTCCGAACCCGTGGTCGCGATGCAGGCGTCCAGTACCTGGCGCATCGTGGCATGGCCCGAACGGCTCACGACGTCGTAGGGCCCCGCGAGACCGGCCGTGAGCCCGTCCAGGGTGAACGCGGCCAGGTCGCGGACGTCGACGTACTGCACGGGCAGGTCCGGTGGCCCGGGGGCCGGCACGTCACCGCCGACCGCCATCCGCTCCAGCCACCACGGCAACCGCCCGATGTCCTCCCACGGCCCCAGGATCAGGCCGGCCCGCACCAGCAGGGCGTCGGGGAAGGTGGCGGTGGCCGCGGCCTCGCCTCCCGCCTTGCGTTGGGGGTACTCCTCGTCCGGTCCGCCCGCGGCATCGCCATCGACCGTCGGGGCCGACTCGTCCGCGCCGACCGGTTGCGGGAACTCGTAGACCGAGCGACTGGAGATGGCGGCGAACCGGTCGACCCGGCCCACCAGCGCGCGCGCAGCGTCGTCGACCGCGCTCGCCTCGTCCGACCAGGTGTCCACGGCCACGTCGAAGGTCAGCCCCGCCAACTCGCCCAGGCCCTCCGGGTCCCGCCGGTCGCCATGGACCTCGGTGACCCCGTCAGCGGCCGGCCGTGTGCCCCGGTTGAAGGTGGTGACGTCCCACCCGCGAGCCAGGGCGTCCACCACCAGCGCCCGCCCCACGAACCTCGTGCCACCCAGGACCAGCAACCGGGTCATCTCGACTCCTCGGGTCGGTTCGCACCTCGCACCGACCGAACCCGGTGGGGCCCGGTGGGTCAAGCCGCAACGTGCGCTCGATCGAGGTGTTGCGCTCGACTCGCGCAGGTTCGTGCGGACAGGCGATCGTGCGGATCGGGCACGGTCGAGCGCTCCCCCGGCCCGGTGGCAGGGTTTAGGGTGGCGGTGCCCGCACGACCGTGACCAGACGAGTGGACCAAGCATGGCCAGCACCATCGGGATCCTGACGGCCGGCGGCGACGCCCCTGGGCTCAACGCCGCCATCCGAGCCATCGGCAAGTCCGCGATCCGGGCCCACGGCATGCAGGTCATCGGCTTCCAGGACGGGTTCCGGGGGCTGATGGAGAAGCGCCACGTGCGGTTGGACGCCGACGCGCTGTCCGGGATCCTGACCCGTGGCGGGACGATCCTGGGAACCAGTCGGGCCAAGGTCCACAAGATGTCGGTGGGCGACAAGACGATCGACATGTCGGAGTCGATGGTCCAGAACGCCAAGGACCTGGGTGTGGACGTGTTGGTCTGCCTCGGTGGCGGGGGGACGCAGAAGAACGCCCTCCGACTGCACCAGGCGGGGCTGCCGGTCGTCACGCTCCCCAAGACGATCGACAACGACGTGTGGGGGACCGAGCGCACGTTCGGCTTCGACACCGCCCTCAACATCGCCACCGAGGCGATCGACCGCCTGCACTCGACCGCCCACAGCCACCACCGGATCATGGTGGTGGAGATCATGGGCCACAACACCGGGTGGCTGCCCCTGGCGTCCGGGATCGCCGGTGGGGCCGACGTCGCCCTGATCCCGGAGATCCCCTACGACGTCGACGCCGTCGCCGAGTCGCTGATGCAACGCAAGGCCGCCGGCAGCCGGTTCAGCATCGTCGCGGTGGCCGAGGGCGCCATCTCGGGGGCCAGCGCTGCCCGGTTGGAGGAGTTGCGCACGGCCAAGTCCGAGGCCCCGGACAAGGACGCCAAGAACGAGGCGAAGGCCGCTCGGGCCGCGTTCGAGGAGTCGCGCGAGGGCCACACCTCCCGCCTGGCCGACACGCTGGAGGAGATGACGAGCATCGAGGCCCGACTGACCATCCTGGGCCACGTGCAGCGCGGCGGGACGCCGTCGCCGAAGGACCGCCTCCTGGCCACCCGCCTGGGCGTCGAAGCCGTCAACGCCATCGCCGAGGACCACACCGGCATCATGATCGCCGACCGCGAACGCACCGCCGTTCGCGTGCCCCTGGAAGAGGTCGCCGGCAACCGCCGCTCCGTGCCCCTGGACCACCCGTGGGTCACCACGGCCCGCCAACTGGGCATGGGCCTCGGGGACTGAACCCGGCACACCATCTGGCACACGCCGCGGACCGGTGTCCCGGCGGCGGCGGGAGTGGACCGGGCGAGCACGGCCTGCTCCGTCGGCCGCGGATGCTCCCGCGGCGCGTGGAGATCCCCGAGCAAACAGCGCTCGACGATCTCCCTTGACGTGGTCGGTGGCTGGATGCTGCACACGCCGCGGACCGGGGTCCCGCCGGCGGGTGCCCATCGGCCTGGCTGGTGGTCGGGTCGAAGGGCCCGACTGCTGGGGCACCATCGAGCCGTTGCCGTTCGGCCCGGGCGGCGGTCGGGTGGAAGGGCCTCGCGTGAGGTTGGTCGGGTCGAGGGACCTCGGGCGAGGGCGGCCCGCTTCGGCGTCGACGGCATCTCGGAGCGACCGAGGGCAGGCGGCCGTCGGGGTTGGGCTCAGCGGCAAGAAGGAGCGCAGCGACTTCTTGAACCTGCCCGAGCGCAGCGAGTGGCAGGCGTTATCGTGGGAGCATCCGATCAAGGACGTCCATCCGCCATGGCCGACTTCCGCTTCGCCGACCACCGCGCGGTGCTGTTCGACCTCGACGGCGTGCTGACCGACAGCGCCTCGTTGCACGCCTCCGCCTGGAAGTCCATGTTCGACGAGTTCCTGTTGCGCTGGTCCGCCGACCACGGGCACCCCTTCGAACCCTTCGAGATCGACCCGGACTACCTCACCCATGTCGATGGGATGCCTCGCTACGACGGGGTCGCCGCGTTCCTCGAGTCCCGCCGGATCGTCCTGCCCGAAGGCCAGGCCGAGGACCCACCCGACGCCGACACGATCCACGGGCTCGGCACCCGCAAGAACGACCTGGTCCTGCGGCTGATGCACGAACGTGGGGTCGACGCCTTCGACCGCAACGTGGCGTTCGTGGACGCGGCGGTCGACGCCGGCCTGTTGACCGCGGTCGTGTCGTCGTCACGCAACGCCGTCGCGTCGCTGCAGTCGGCCGGCATCCGCGACCGCTTCGAGGTCATCGTGGACGGGGTGGTGGCGGCCGGCGAGGGCCTGCCCGGCAAGCCCGCCCCGGACACCTACCTGGAGGCCGCCCGCCGGCTGGGCGTCGACCCCGGTGAGGCGGCGGTGGTGGAGGACGCGGTCTCCGGCGTGGAGGCCGGACGGCTCGGAGGCTTCCGGACCGTCATCGGGATCGGCACCGGTGACCAGGTGAAACGCCTGCAGGATGCCGGCGCGGACCTGGTCGTGGTCGACCTGTCGACCCTGCTGGCGTGAGGATCTCACATGCTGCATCGTGAGATCGTCGGTCTGCCGACGATGGTCTACCCGGTCGACGAGTGGGCGCTGGTCGAGTGCGAGGTCGACCCCGACTACCTCGACCGTGCCGAGACCATCTTCTCGTTGTCGAACGGCTACGTGGGGCTGCGCGGTGCACCCGACGAGGGCCGTCCCCAGCACGACCTCGGCACGTTCGTCAACGGCTTCCACGAGACGTGGCCGATCACCCATGCCGAGGAGGCGTTCGGCTTCGCGCGCACCGGCCAGACGATCGTCGCGGTCCCCGACGCGCGCCGCTTCCACCTCTACGTCGACGACGAACCGCTCCAGCTGACGATGGCCGACATCGAGTCGTTCGAGCGCCGGCTGGACATGCGCACCGGGGAACTCACGCGCGAACTCGTGTGGCGGACCCCGTCGGGCAAGCGGGTCAGGGTCCGATCACGTCGGCTGGTGTCGATGGCCCACCGACACCTGGTGGCGTTCCGGTACGAGGTCACGATGCTGGACGGCGAGGCCCCGGTCGTCATCTCCTCCCAGTTGCGCCACGAGGCGGCGACCGACGAGTCCGGTCGCATGGTGGGCGACGTCTTCGACCCGTCCACCGACGTCCGACTGGTCGGCGAGGGGATCGACGACCCGCGCCGGTCCGAGTCGCTGGGCGACGTGCTGGTGTGCGAGGGCCACGAGTCGACCGGCAGCCGGGGGGTGCTGCGCTACGCGACCAGTGCATCCGGCATGACGCTGGCCTGCGGCATCGACCACCACGTCACCGCGGACGTCGAGATCGACGTGGACGGCGTCACCGACCGGGCCCGGGCCAAGACGGTCTTCTTCGCCGACCTCGGACCGGGCCAGTCCCTGGTGATCGAGAAGGTGGCCGCGTACGCCACCTCGCGGTCCGCCCCCAGCATGCGGCTCGCGGACCGCGTCAACCGCGTGCTGGACCGGGCGTTGGAACGTGGCTACGACGACCTCGCTGCCGAACAGGCGGACTGGTTCGCGCGTTTCTGGGAGGCGGGCGACGTCGTCATCGAGGACAACCCGGTCGTCCAGCAGGCCGTGCGGTGGTCGCTGTTCCAACTGGTCCAGGCCTCGGCGCGGTGCGAGGGCACCGGCATCCCGGCCAAGGGCCTGACCGGCTCGGGCTACGAGGGCCACTACTTCTGGGACACCGAGGTCTACGTCCTGCCCTACCTGACCTACACCATGCCGCGCGCCGCCCGGAACCTGCTGCGCTTCCGCTACAGCCTGCTGGACGCCGCCCGCACCCGCGCCCGCGAGGTCAACCAGGCCGGCGCCCTGTTCCCGTGGCGGACCATCAACGGCGAGGAGGCGTCGGCCTACTACGAGGCCGGCACGGCGCAGTACCACATCAATGCCGACATCGTCTACGCGATCCGCAAGTACGTCCGGGCGACCGGCGACACCGACTTCCTGGTCGACGAGGGCGCCGAGATCCTGGTGGAGACCGCCCGGTTGTGGGTCGACCTGGGGTTCTACCGCAACGGCCACGTCGCCGGGGCGCGCGAGTCGTTCCACATCCACGGCGTCACCGGGCCGGACGAGTACACCACCGTCGTCAACGACAACGCCTACACCAACCTGATGGCGCGCCTGAACCTGCGCTATGCGGTGGAGGTGGTCCGCCTCGTCGAGGAGTACCACCCCGAGGTGCTCGCCCGCCTGCGCCATCGCACCGACCTGCGCCCCGGCGAGCTCGAGGAGTGGGAGCGCGCAGCCGACGCGATGTACGTGCCCCACGACGAGGGCCTGGGCATCACACCCCAGGACGAGCACTTCCTCGAGAAGCAGCGCTGGGACTTCGAGGCGACCCCACGGGACAAGTACCCGTTGCTGCTGCACTTCCACCCCCTCGTGATCTATCGCCACCAGGTCATCAAGCAGGCCGACATCGTGCTCGCGATGTTCCTGCTGCCGTCGGAGTTCGATGCCGACCTGATGCGTCGGAACTACGACTACTACGACCCGTTGACGACCGGCGACTCGTCCCTGTCCGCGTCGACCCAGTCCATCATGGCGGCCGAACTGGGTGACGACGCGAAGGCGCTGGAGTACTTCCGATTCGGGCTGTTCGTGGACCTGGCGGACGTGGCCGGCAACGTCGCCGATGGGGTCCACGTGGCCGCGGCCGGCGGCGTGTGGCAGACCCTGGTGTGCGGTTTCGCGGGCTTCCGCGACGACGGCGAGGTCCTGGCGTTCGACCCCAGGCTGCCATCGAACTGGCGTCGCATGACCTTCGCCATCACCACCCAGGCCGGTCGTGTCCGGGTGGCGATGGGTCGCCTCGAGGCGACCTACACCCTGGAGGTGGGCGAGGAGATGACGATCCGCCATCGCGACGAGGAACTGGTCCTGCGCGCCGCCGAGCCGGTCACCCGCGACCTCACTCCCACCGTGCCGGCCGCGACCGCAGTGGGCTGACCGCCGACCGAACCGGCGACCGAGTGCCGTCCGAGCCCGACGAGGAACGGGTGTGCGAACGTTCGCCCGGCGTTCGACGGTCGTCCGGGGACCATTCGGCTCGTCAATCGGGCATGATGGGCGCAACTGCACCCCGTTCGCCCATGCCCGGAGTCACCGTGTCCAGTCCCACCACGACGCCCCTGCCCGATGTCCCGACCCGCCGTGTGCTGGTCGAGGCCGTCCGACCCAACGTCGAGGGTGGACGCTTCCCGGTCCGGCGGGTCGTCGGCGAGTCGGTGCGCGTCACGGCTGACGTGTTCGCCGACTCCCACGACCGGGTCGCCGCAGCGGTGCGGTCCCGCCCCGTGGGCCACGACGACTGGTTCGAATCGCCCATGGAGGTGGTGAACCCGGGGCTCGACGGCTGGGCAGGCGAGTTCCGGGTGTCGTCGATGGGGCGATGGGAGTACCAGGTGCAGGCGTGGATCGATCACTTCACGACCTGGCGCGAGGACCTGCGCAAGAAGGCCGCCGCCGACGTCGACGTGGAGTCCCACCTGGCCGCCGGGGCGATCCTCCTCAAGGGCATGGTCGGTCGTCGCCGGACCACCTCCCACACCAGGGTCCGGGACGCCGCGAAGCAGTTGACCGACACGTCGCTGGATCGCGGCACCCGCGTGGGCGTGGGGCTGGACGACGGGCTGGCGGGCCACGTCCGGCAGGTCGACCCGCGCACCCACGCGACCGAGTCCGACCCGCTGGAGGTCGACGTCGACCGGGTTCGCGCCCGCTTCTCCAGTTGGTACGAACTGTTCCCGCGTTCCCTGGGTGCGCCCGGCGAGCACGGGACCCTGCGCGACGTCGTCGACCAGTTGCCGCGGGTCGCCGACATGGGCTTCGACATCCTCTACCTGCCCCCGATCCACCCGATCGGGCGCACCCATCGCAAGGGCCGCAACAACGCCGTCACCGCCGGACCCGACGACCTCGGTTCGCCGTGGGCGATCGGTGCGGAGGAGGGCGGCCACCTGGCCGTGCACCCCGACCTGGGCACGGTCGACGACCTCCGCGACCTCGTCACCATCGCACGGGAGGACTTCGGCATCGACGTGGCGCTGGACATCGCGTTCCAGTGTTCGCCCGACCACCCGTGGGTCACCGAGCATCCCGAGTGGTTCCGCATGCGTCCCGACGGGTCGATCCAGTACGCCGAGAACCCGCCCAAGAAGTACGAGGACATCTACCCGATCAACTTCGAGACCACGGACCCCGAGGGGCTGTGGAACGCCCTGCTCGAGGTGATGCAGTACTGGATCGACCAGGGCGTGCGGGTGTTCCGAGTCGACAACCCACACACCAAGTCGTTCCGGTTCTGGGAGTGGGCCATCACCGAGCTCAAGCGCACCACGCCCGAACTGATCCTGCTCGCCGAGGCCTTCTCGCGGCCGCGGGTCATGGAGGGACTGGCCAAGCGCGGCTTCAACCAGTCCTACTCGTACTTCACCTGGCGCGAGGCCAAGTGGGAGCTCGAGGAGTACCTGCGCTACCTCACCGACACCGACGTCGCTGAGTACCTGCGGCCCAACTTCTGGCCCAACACGCCCGACATCCTCCCCTCGCACCTGCAGTTCGGTGGACGCAACATGTTTGTCCAGCGCCTGCTGATGGCGGCGACCATGACGTCGAACTTCGGGATCTACGGCCCGGCGTTCGAGTTGCAGCAGAGCCTGGCCCGGCCGGACCACGACGAGTACCTCGACAACGAGAAGTACCAACTGCGGAACTGGGACCTCGACGACCCCGACTCGCTGGCACCGCTGATCGCCCGGATCAACCGGATCCGCCGGGACCACACGGCGCTGCAGTCCACGCGCAACCTCCACCTCCATGCCACCGACTCGGACTCCATGCTGGCGTACTCCAAGAAGGACCCCGACAACGGGGACTCCGTCCTGGTCATCGTCAGCCTCGACACCCAGTGGCGCCATGGATCGTGGGTCCACCTCGACCTCGGTGCGCTGGGCATCGGCGACGACCAGTGGTTCCTGGTCGACGACCGACTGACCGAGCAGCGTTTCCACTGGCGCGGCGGGAGCCAGTACGTGGAGCTCGACCCGTCCCTTCCGGCCCACGTGTTCGCGGTCCACCCCCAGTAGCCTCCGTCCGGTCATCGATCGGATGTGTGCGAGCGCCGGGGCAACCCGGCGGACCACTCGCCCGAACGTCATCCATCGACGGTGAGGACCGCTCCGCATGGCATCCAGTGAGGTCGGTGGGGCGGGCGCCCCACGGGTGCAGCCGAGGTTGTACGGGACCTTCGAGGGCGTCTTCGTCCCGACCCTGCTGACCATCCTGGGCGTGATCCTGTACCTGCGCACCGGGTGGGTCGTGGGCAACGCCGGCCTGCTCGGGGCGGTCGGCATCATCCTGTTGGGGTACGCGATCACGGGCACCACGGCGATGTCGATCGCCTCGATCGCCACGAACACGCCGCTGACCGGTGGTGGGGCCTACGCGATCATCTCGCGGTCGCTGGGGTTGGAGGCCGGCGGTGCGGTGGGCGTGCCGCTGTACCTGTCCCAGACGCTGGCGGTCGCCCTCTACGTGTTCGGGTTCCGCGGGGGCTGGGAGTTCATCTTCCCGTCCCACCCGCCCCTGGTCGTGGACCTCGTGACCTTCGTTGCGCTGGTCGCCATCGCGGCGGTCAGTGCCGCATTCGCGTTCCGGGTCCAGTACGTCATCCTCGGCCTGATCGTCGGTTCGATCGTGTCGGTGGTGGCGGCCGCGTTCACCGGGTCGATGGACGTCGCGCCCACACTGGCGGGTGCCTACCCGGGTGCGCTCGAGACCGGGTTCATCGGCACCGGGTTCTGGGGGGTGTTCGCGGTGTTCTTCCCGGCGACCACCGGGATCATGGCCGGGGTCAACCTGTCGGGCGAGTTGCGCGACTCCCGGCGCAGCATCCCGCTGGGGACGTTGAGCGCCGTCGGGTTGACGCTGGTGATCTACCTGGGAGCCGCCTGGTGGCTGTCGCGGTCGGCCACGCCGGAGGTGCTGGTCACGGACTACCTCGTGATGGTGCGCGAGTCCGCATGGGGGCCGGCAGTGCTCGGCGGCCTGCTGGGGGCGACCTTCTCGTCGGCGCTGGCCTCGGTCGTCGGCGCCCCGCGGATCCTGCAGGCGCTGGGGGAGGCCCGCCTGCTGCCACGGTCGTCGTGGTTCGCCGCCCGGACCCGTGGCGGTGAACCCCGCAACGCGCTGATCGTGACGGCCGTGATCGCGTTGGCGGCGATCATGTTGCGGGACCTCAACGCCATCGCGCCCGTGATCACGCTGTTCTTCCTGATCGCCTACGCCACCATCAACGTCGTCGTTCTGATCGAGGGACTGCTCGACCTGGACAGCTTCCGCCCGACGCTGCGGTTCCCCCGGTTCGTGCCCTTCGCGGGCGCGGTCGGCTGTATCGTCGCCATGGTGGTCATCAACCCCCTGTTCGCCGTCATCGCCGTGGCGGCCATCGTCGGCGTCTTCGTGGCGCTGCTGCGTCGCGGTCTGGACAGCCCGTTCAGCGACATCCGTGGGGACGTGTTCGCGGCCATCGCCCACTGGGCCACGCGGCGAGCGATCGAGGCCCGGACGTCGGCCGAGCGGGGCTGGCGGCCGCGCGTGCTGGCACCCATCGAGAACGTCGCGTCGTTGCGTGCGTCGAGTTCGTTCCTGCGTGACGTCACGTTCCCCAAGGGCTCGGTCAAGATCGTGGGCATCCGCCACGGTGACGACGACCAGGAGCTGACGGCGGCGCTGGCGCGGTC
>JAGXFT010000025.1 GCA_024637135.1 Nitriliruptorales bacterium
AGGTCGTCGACGACGGCGGCGAGGGTGGCCGGTCCGGGGAGGACGGGCAGCGACTGGCCGTGGACGTCGACCGTGGCGCCGTGGCGCTCGGCGATGCGTCGGCGAACGGTCGCGGCCTGGGTCATGCGCGTGCGCTGGGACAGCACCGCCCACACCGCTGCCTCCCACGGCGAGGCGAACCGGACCGGCCGGAAGCCAGGCCGGTCGGCCTGCAGCCGGGCGATCACCGGGTCGCGGTCCCCGACGGCGGCGAACCCGCGCCCGTCGACGTCCAGCGACAGCATTCGGGCGACGTCGGCGACGGCCGCATCGGGGTCCGCGCCAGCCACGATCTCGATGACGACGTCAGCGTCGGTGTCGGGCTGGCGGACGCAGGCGGCCACGGCGTCCCCCTGGGGTCGCGAGGGAAAGGCGAGGTGGAGGTGGCCGGCCGCCGGACCGGGGTGGTCGGCCGGGGTGAAGTCGGCGAGGAAGGACGCGGACTCGGCCAGCGAGAACGGTCCCCGTGGCGTCAGCGACTCAACCATCGTGCATCGTGACCCGGTACCCGTCGGGGTCGATGAAGGCGAAGGTGCGCCCGAACGGCGAGTCGCCCGGCTCGGCCGCGATCGGCGTACCGGTCGCGCGCAACTGCTCGCAGAGGTCGTCGGCGTCGTCGCAGTGCATCCACAGGTTGATGCCCCAGCCGAGGTGCTCGACGGCGTCGAGGTCGACCAGCGGCTCACGCACGGCGAAGGACGTCGGCTGGGTGTCGAAGACGACGGCCCCGGGTGGCGACTGCGCGGCCCGGGCCAGGCCGAGCCGCTGCTCGTAGAAGTCCGCGGAGGCGTGCAGGTCGCGCACCTGCAGGGCGATGAAGTCGGGTCCGGTGGTGGCCATGATCGATTTCCTTCTCAGTATGCTGACAATGTGAACCAACATATGTCAGGATGCTGATATGTCAAGCCGTCCGGCCCAGGACGAGATCGGGTACGTCGTCAAGCAGCTCCAGCAGGAGCTCCGGGCGCACATGGACCGGGCGTTGGGCACCCACGACATGACGATGTCGAGCTACGCCGCCCTGGCCGTGCTCGTGGACGACGACGAGTTGTCGAACGCCGAACTGGCGCGACGGTGTTTCGTCACGCCCCAGACGATGCACCGGATCGTGGGCGAGCTCGAGTCGGCCGGGCTGGTCGCTCGCCACCCCGACCCGGACCACGGTCGAATCCGGCGGACCCGCCTGACCGACGACGGCCGCGCACGGGTCGCCGACTGCCGCCCGGACGTCGACCTCGTGCAGGACCGCATGCTCTCGGACCTGTCCTCGCCCGAGACGGCCCAGTTGGGTGACTTCCTCGCCCGTTGCCTGGCCGCGCTCCGCGACGACTGACGACTGACGACTGGCGACAGGCGCGGTCAGCCGTTGTCGAGGTGGTCCTGGTCGACCGCGACCTCGACCATTGTTCCCCGAACCCTGCAATCTGAGTGGCGGCCACTCATTCGCGCCCAGGACGTCGGTCGTAGCGTCCCGGCCGGACGCATCGACAGGCGATGCGCCACATCGACAGGAGACGTGATGGTGAGCATGACGCGGTCGACGGCCGCAACGATGATGATGGTGCTGGCGGCACTGGCGCTGATGATCCCGACGGCGGCGCGCGCCGACCCGCCCGAGCAGACGGGTGTCGTGGAGCGCGCGCCGTACCTCAGCGCATGGGTGTTCTCCGGCGACGGGGTCATCGTGGTGACCGGACCACCGCTCGACGTGGGCTGCCCTGCCGGACTGCCCGAGTTCGGCGAGGGGTTCCCGGAGCCCATCGCCACCTTCGTGCACACGCCTCGCGGGGACACCCTGGTCCGGGTCGCCCACACCTCCGAGGTGCGGGTGTTCGACAACGCAGGCATCGACCACCCGTTGGACTGGCTCTTCGGCTACGCCTGCCCACAGGTCCTGTCCGGCATGACCGGCCCCGAACCGCTCGCCTCCGGCGAGGGGCGCGTGCGGGTGAACTCGCGGGTCGACGCCGACGGCGAAGAGCACGGGACGGTGGGCGTCATCGCGCAGGTGACCACGGCGGACGGGCGTCGGGTCCACCTCAGCGCCCACGGAGGCATCGACTCGTCGACCGACGTCGTGAACTACGGAGGCTGACGGGTACGCGGGACCGGGGCCCGGGCGATCGTCGCCCGTGCCCCGGGGTTGCCGTCTCAACCGACATCGCCCGCGGCGGCTGCCACGTCCACGGCCTCGTCACGCGTCGCCACGTCCAACTTCGCCAGGATCGCCGACACATGGTTCTCCACCGTTCGTACCGAGAGGAACAGCCGTTCGGCGATGTTGGCGTTGGACATCCCGTCCGCCAGCAGCGTCAGCACGTCACCCTGGCGCGGGGTCAGGCCGAGCGGACTCTCCCTGGTCGCCGCGCGCGGCCCGCGGGGGATGCCCGTGGCGCCGTCGGCGCGCAGCCCATCCCGGAGCCGGGCGGCCAGGGCACGGGCCCCGATGCGCTGGGCGATCCGCAGGCCCTCGAGCTGGGCGTCGGTGTCACCGAGGCTCAGCGCCACGGCCTGTTCGAACGGCACGCCCCGCTCGGCGAACCAGTCGGCGGTGCGCTCCCAGTCGCCGTCGCCGAGCCAGCGCACCGGCGGCGCAGCCCGGTCGGGGATGGCATCGAGGTGCCCGTCGAGCCACAGCCACAGGGCATGGTCGGCCACGACCCACTGGCCGCCCCGCTCGACCGTCTCCTCGAGGATCTCGAGGTTGCGCTGGGTGCTGGGATCGTCGCGTTGCCGGAACACCCAGTGGTACTGGGCCATGAGCGTCCCGACCCACGCACGCCCGGGCACCTGCCCGACGCCGCAGACTCGGTCCCACAGCCGCACGACCGCTGGACCGGCACCCGCATCGCCGCTGCGCACGAGCAACTCGGCCACGGCGACCTCGGCGAACCACTGCAGGCCCGCTGCGGGGGTGTCCCGATCCACCATGTCGCGGAGGACTGGTCCGGCGGCCTCGTAGTCGCCAGCGGCGGTGTCGATGACCCCGCCCATGATGACGTGGTACGAGCTCGTGACGATGTCGTCGTCCACGGTCGCCAGGGCTGCGTCGTTCAGGCGGCGAGCGTGCTCGACGTCCTTGGCGTCCAGGGCCGCCTGGATGAGGTTGCCCCGCGCGCGTTGCAGCATCCATGCCAATCCGAGGGACTCGGCGATGTGCGCTGCCTCCACCAGCATCGCGCAGCCATCCGGATAGGCGCGGAGATTGCGTTCGACGCCGGCGGTCGACAGCGCGAGCGCACGCGCCTCGCTGGGCTCGGGCGCCAGCACCAAAGCCTTCTCGGCGTAGGACCTCGCGCGGTCCGGATCGTCGTCCTGCGCTGCGATCCTCGCCACCTCCGCATACGCCAGCGCCAGGTCCTGCCCGCCCACGGGCTCGAGCACCTCGACGGCCCCCTCGAGCAGGTCGGCAGCCTCGCCGTACTCACCCCCGGCCCACGCCGACCTCGCCGCGCGCACCATCCCGGCGCCCACACCGGGGGCGTCCCCCATCTGCCTCCGCAGGTCGACCGCAACCCGAGCGTGTTGCAGGCCCTCCCCCGTCACGAACACGGCCTCGGTTGCCCACAGCTCATGCAGGTCGGCCTGCTCGTCGAGGGGCAGCAGGTGCAGGTGAGGTTCGAGCGCGTCCAGTTGGGTGATGGCCTCGCGATGGCTGTGCCCCGCGGCCGCATGCCTGGCCGCGTGGGGAAGCAGTCGCACCATCGCGTCGACGTCCCCGGCGAGGCGCGCGTGGTGGGCCAGCTGCGCCGGATCGAACCCCAGCCGCTCCCCCGCCTCGAGCACCTGGAGGTGCAACTGGCGGCGCCGTCGTTCGTCCAGGCCGGTCTCGATGGCCGTCCGGGCCAGCTCGTGACGGAATGCGACCGCGTCGTCCACCAGCTGCAACAGGCCCAGGTTCGCGGCGGCGGCGAACGAGTCCCCGAGGTCCGGGTCGATCTCGTCCAGCAGGGCCAACTCGGCCTGACCCGGGACGACCGACACCAACTGGACCAGCCGCTCGGCCTTGCCGGCCAGCCGGGCCAGCAGCGAGCCCATGAGGTCGCGAACCGTGGCCGGCACTTGCTGACCGGGGTCGGACAGCAGCGCGGACACCAGGAACGGGTTGCCACCGGTCTGCTCGAAGACCCGCGCCGTGACCTCCGGATCGTCGGCCAACGAGGCGACCGCGTCACGACTCAGCGGCCGAAGTCGATGGCTGTGCACCCGTGATGCAGGCAGGTCGCCGAGCACGACGCGCAGTGGATGGTCGGCGAGCACCTCGCGGAAGGTCACGAGCAGCAGGGTGTGGGTGTCCTCGATCCGTCGTCCGACCAGCGTCAACAGGTCCAGGGTGGCGCCGTCGGCCCAGTGGACGTCCTCGAACACCGCCACGGTCGGACGATGCGTCCTGGTGAACACGTCGAGGAGGGCCTGGCGCACCAGGCGTTGGTCGTCCGCCCTGAGGGCGTCCGCGAGACCGGGATCGGCTGACGCCATGTCCCACACGGGTCCCAACGGCCGTGCCGCCAGCAGGTCGTCGCATGCCCCCCACAGCACCCGGGCGTCCTTGGCGACGGCTCGCGCCACGGCCCGTGCGACGGCGGTCTTGCCGATGCCTGCCTCGCCCCGGAGCAAGGCGATGTGCCCATCGCCGGACCGTGCCCGGTCGACGAGCCCCACCAGGTCCTGGAGCACATCGTCCCGCTCGAGCAGTTCCATGTGGCACCACCCCGCCACGGCCCTGACGACCGCCGCCACGACCGTAGATGCCCGTGGCGACGCCCGCAGAGCCGGGTCAGCCGCCCGGCGTCGCCCGGTCGGCGCGGGGCCGACCGGGTCGAGGTCATGACATCAGGGGACGACGACCTCGTCGGTCTTGACGGGCACGTCGACCTCGCCGGCGACGACCTGGTCCCACAGGTCGGTGACCTGGGTCGCCACGTCGTCGGGGACGTTGTGCAGTTCGCCCAGGGTGATCAGGCCCGACTCCGGGTTCATGGGGAATCACGCCGCTGGCCTCGCCGGCCTGGATGCCCTCGATGGCCTGGCCGAAGGCGCCCTCGAAGTCCCACAGCGTCGACACCAGGAACGTGTCCGGCGCGACCGTCACCTTGTCGGTGAACGACGACGTCATGAGGGCGGGGTCGGCCGCCGCGGCCGAGGACTCGGCCACGCCGTAGATGCCGTTGTTCAGTCCGAGCACCAGCACGTCGGCGCCCTCGTTGATCAGCGCGTCGGCACTCTGGCGAGCCACCACGGCGTCGTTCTGGTCACCGGTGAAGTTGAACAGCAACTCGACCTCGGGTGCCACCGACCGGGCGCCCGCGAACATCGCGTTGGCGCTGGCCTTGTAGTCGGGGATGTCGATGCCGCCGAGGAACGCGACGGTGTTCGTCTCGGTCATCAACCCGGCCAGCGCGCCCTGGACGTAGAAGCCCGGCGCGAACTCGCGGGCGATGTTCCACACGTTGTCGGGCTGTGCGTCCATGGGGCCGGACGACTCGGCGACGAAGGTGGTGTCGGGGAACTCCGCGGCCAGGTCGGTCGCGATCGTGAGGAACTGGCCGCCGTGGAGGCCGATGACGTCGACGCCGTCGGTGATGTACTCGCGGGCGACGCGCTCGGCGTCGGCGACGGCGACCTGTTCGGAGTACTCGGTGGCGATCCCGTAGTCCGCCTCCAGCCCGGCCAGGCCCTCGTAGGCGATGGCGTTGTAGTCAGCGTCCTGGATCGGCCCGGGCAGGATCATCGCGAAGCGCAGGGACTCCCCATCGCTCGAACCGTCGGCCGGGTCGCCGGTCGACTCGCCACCCGTGTCGGAGGCGGTGGCGGCATCGGTGTCGGCGTCGGGGGCGGCCGTGTCGGTCGTTGCGTCTCCCGTGGCCGTGTCCGTGGCGTCCTCACCACCACAGCCCGCGAGCAGCAGTCCGGTTGCGAGCAGGCCCACGGTCAGGCGCCGCAGGGTCGTTGCCTGGTTGGTCATGGAAGTGCCTTTCCTGGCGCGTCGCGCCGTCGGGCGTGGGATCCTCGTCGGATCCGCACGCGGGGTTGCCGTCGGCGCCATTGCCGGCCAGCCAGTCAGAATCGGGACTCTCGGTCGTAGGGCTTGGTCAGGGCTGCGGGTGCCTGCGCGCGGCCGTAGACGCGCACGAGCACGATGATGGCGAGCACGTACGGGAGCATGCGGAGGAACTGCGGGGGGATCGCCTTGGAGGTGACCCCGAACTGGAACTGCAACGCCTCCACGTAGGCGAACAGCAGCGCGCCGGCTGCGATCGTCCACGGGCGCCAGCGGCCGAAGATCACCAGCATCAGCGCCAGCCAGCCACGTCCGGAGGCGATGTCGTCGCTGTAGCCGCCGACCAGCGACAGGGGGAAGAAGGACCCGGCGATGCCGATCAGCGCACAGCCGGCGACCAGCGCCGACCAGCGCAGGCGCGCCAGCGGCAGTCCGAGCGCGTCCACGGCCTTGGGGCTCTCGCCGACCGCGCGCAGTCGCAGCCCCAGCGGGGTGCGGTGCAGCACCCACCACACGGGCAGCAGCGTCGACAGCCCGACGTAGACGAACAGGTCGTGCTGGAACAGGACGCGTCCGAGGTAGGGGATCTCGGACAGGCCGGGGATCCGCCACAGGGGCAGCGTCCCGATGCTCGGTGGCGTGGTGGTCACCCCGACGACGCCGCGGTACAGCAGGCTGGACGCACCCAGCCCCAGGATCAGCAGGGCGAGGCCGACGGTGATCTGGTTGGCCTGCAGGTGCAGGGTCAGCCAGCCGAACACGACGCCGATCAGGATGGCCGACAGCGCCGCGGCGGCGATCGCCAGCAGCACGGTCGGCACGGTCCGGCCAGCGACGAACACCACGCAGAAGCCCATGGCGGCACCGACGCCGACCATCCCCTCGATGGCCAGGTTGAGCAGCCCGACGCGTTCCAGCAGCAGTTCTCCCAGCGCGGCCAGCAGCAACGGCGTGGCCACGACCAGGGTCGTGCGCAGCATGTCGGCGTCCACGAGGTCGAGCAGGAAGTCCATCAGGCCACTCCCCCGGCGCGTCGCCGCCCCGGCGACCGGCGCGTCGCCTGCACCAGCCGGGCGACCAGGCGGCGACCACGGGCGGTCTCGAACGCGAGGATCGAGACCACCACGACGGCCTGGAACAGCAGCACGGCCGACGGCGGCAACCCGACGCTGCGCTGGAGCGAGTCGGCGCCGACGATCAGGACGGCGAAGGCGAAGGCGACCGGGATGGTGGCGACCGGGCTGCGACGGGCCAGCACCGCGATCAGCACGGCCATGTACCCGAAGTTGGGGGTCAGGCCGGTGAGCAGTCGCGAGTGCACGCCGGTCACCTCGATGGCCCCGGCCAGGCCGCCCAGGGCACCGGCGACGACCAGCGCGACCACGCCGATCCGAACCAGGCGGACCCCGCCGAAGCCGGCGGCCAGCGGGTTGGAGCCGGCGGCGCGGAACTCGAACCCGGACCGGGTGCGTGCCAGCCACAGCGACAGTCCGACGGCGACCGGCAGGGCCAGCAGGATGCCGGCGTGGCCGCCACCGGGCAGCAGCCGCGGGAGGTCGGCGGCCGCCGAGATCGGGACGGTGATGGCCTCGCCGGCGACCGGGTCGGTCCACGGACCGGTGGCCAGGTACTCGGCGAGGAACAGCGCCACGAAGTTCAGCATGACCGTGACGAACAGTTCGTTGATGCCCCGGGTGGCGCGCAGCCACGCCGGGATCGACGCCAGCAGTCCCCCACCGACCAGGCCCGCGAGCAGCACGACCGGCAGCAGCACGACGGCCGGCCACCCGTCCAGCAGGAAGGCGACCCCGGTGGCCAGGATGGCGCCGGCGTAGATCTGGCCGTCGATGCCGAGGTTGACGTAGCCGGCCCGCATCGCGAAGGCGACGGCACTGGCACCCAGCAGCAGTGGCGTGGTCCGGTTGAGCGTCTGGGCCAGCCCCGCCACCGACCCCAGGGCCGCGGACAGGATCGTGCTGTAGGCGGTCACCGGGTTGGCGCCCAGCGCGGCCAGCAGCAGGGCGTTGACCACCAGCGCGACCACCAGCCCGAGCACGTAGATGGCGGCGACCTCGACGACGGTCGGCTGCGGCCCGTGGCCGCCACCTCCGCCTCGACCTCGGCGTCGACCAGCACGTTGTCAGCCATGGGCGGCCACCATCAGGTCGCCCAGCACCAGTCGGTCGTAGTCCCCGGCGACCTGTTGGCCGGCCAGGCGCCCGTGGGACAGCACGACCACGCGGTCGCACAGGGCCAGCAGTTCGTCGAGGTCCTCGCTGATCAGCAGCACGCCGCCGCCGGCCTCGCAGGTCCGCACCAGTTGGTCGTGGACGAACGCGGCCGCGCCGACGTCCAGGCCGCTGGTCGGGTTCATCACGACCATCGCCCCGCCGCCGGCGTGCTCGGACACGTCCAGGGCCCGCGCCACCAGCACCTTCTGGATGTTGCCGCCGGACAGCGACGCGGTCGGGGCGGTGGGCCCGGAGGTGCGCACGTCGAAGCGGGCGATCATGTCGCGGGCCTGGTCCTGCAGGTCGTGCGGCGAGAAGTGGTCGTGCAACAGGTGGCGCCCGAGCGCATAGGTCTCGTACAGCGGGCTGGCGGGCAGCACGCCCTCGCGCATGCGGTCGCCGGGCAGGACCGCCACGCCGGCGCGGATGCGTTCGTCGACCCGGGCGTGGGTGACGTCGACGCCGCTGGCGTGCATGCGGCCGGTGGTGATCGGTCGCAGGCCGGCCAGCAGTTCCATCAGTTCGCGCTGGCCGTTGCCGGCGACCCCGGCGATGCCGACGAACTCGCCGCGGTGCACCTGCAGGTCGAGGTCGTGGAGGTGGACGTCGACGGCGCCACCGGTTGCCGTCACGCCTCGCAGCGACAACACCTCGTCCTCACCGATGTCGCAGGTCTTGGCGCGGGCCTCGACCATCGTGGCGTCGTCGCCCATCATCATGGCGACGACGTCGGCGTGGGCGGCGGCGGCGACGTCCAGGGATCCGGCGAGGCGACCGTGGCGCAGCACGGTCACGCGGTCGCACACGGCGAACACCTCGTGGAGCTTGTGGGCGATCAGCACGACGGCCAGCCCTTCGGCGGCCAGTTCCCGGACCGAGGCGAACAGGTGGTCGACCTCGGCGGGGGTGAGGTGGGTGGTGGGTTCGTCCAGGACCAGGATGTCGGCCCCGGCGTACAGGATGCGCAGGATCTCGACCTTCTGCTGGTCGCCCACCTCCATGTCGGCCACGCGGGTGTCGAGGTCGACGGTGAAGCCGTAGTGGTCGGCCAGGTCGGCGATCCGTTCGCGGTGGCTGGCCGTGTCCATCGACCAGGTGGCGGTGACGGCACCCAGCAGGATGTTCTCGAGCGCGCTGAAGGCCTGCACCAGTTCGAAGTGCTGGTGGACCATGCCGACGCCGTGGCCGACCGCGTCGGACGGGGTGCGCAGGTCGACGTGCTGGCCGTGCAGGGCGACGTCGCCGCGGTCGGCGAGGTAGAGCCCGGTGAGGACGTTCATCAGCGTGGTCTTGCCGGCACCGTTCTCGCCCAGCAGCCCGTGGACCTCGCCGGGCGCGACCCGGAAGGTGACGTCGTCCAGGGCGTGGACGTCGCCGAAGGACTTGGCGATGCCGGCCATCTCGACTGCCACGTCCCCCGCCCGGGCCGGCTCAGCCATGCTTGCCCACCGTCCACCCGTCGGCCTGCAGGTGGTCGCCGGCGAAGGCCAGGGGCGAGGACTCCAGCGTCGTCGCCATGGTGTCGTTCCAGCGGTTGAGGTAGCCGAACACCGACATGACGGCGACCAGTTCGACGACCTGTTCGTCGCTGAAGTGGTAGCGGAGGGTGGCGAACTGGTCGTCGGTGACCTGGTTGGGGACGTGCCCGGCCCCCTCGGCGATGGTCAGCGCGGCGCGTTCGGCGTCGTCGAAGAGGTCGGACGTCTGGTGTTCGAACAGGGCCTCGATCTTGGCCTCGGTGACCCCGCGGTCGTGCGCGACGTGGGCCGTGTGGGCCTGGCAGTAGCGGCAGGTGGCCGCCGAGGACACCATCAGGGCGACCAGTTGCTTGAGCTGGGCGTCGACCGTTCCCGGACCCATGACGGCCTGGTTGAGGTCGGCGAAGGCGGCCATGATCTCGGGCCGGTGCGCCATGGTCAGCGTCGAGTTCGGCAGCACCCCGAGGTGGGACTCGATCGAGGCGAACAACTCCTCGTGCTCGGGCAGGTCCGCCCGCTCCAGGGCCGGGAGTCGCGGCATGTTGTCTCCGTCGGGACGACCATCGTGGTGCTGCCGGGGACGCTAGTCCGCTCCGGTCGCCACTCGCGGGAGGTTGATCGCCGGCCCGGTGGGAGAGTCGACGATGCACGGCGGACGTTCTCCTCCCGGCCGCCCCACCAGGACCAGCTGCGAGCAACCCCGGGGAGATGGCTCGAACGTGCTATTCCGGCGACAGGACAGGCCTGATTAGGGTCGATCGGGCGAGAACCCGCCCAACGGCGAAGCCCGCACCGGGGCGTCTCTGACGCGCTCGCAGGGGGGTCGCATGCCACCACGCCGGCGCGTCATCCACGGGGTCGGGCGCGAACGCTTCGCGGCTGGTTGGCGACTTCTGCCCGACCTGACCGTCGACCCGGGTGACGGGCCGGTGCTGCTGCCGCGACCACCGTCGGACCCGGCCGACGTCGACGGCGCCATCCATGTCGACGTGGTCCGCCCACGCGACCTCGTGGCCCTGTCGGTGTCCTTCACCGGGTGCGAACTGGTCGGTGGCGGTGCGAGCCCGCCGGTCGTGCGCCCGGCCGAGGGTGCGACGGCCCGTCTGTTCGTCGACCACGCGTTCCAGCACGGCTTCGAGGAGGCCGTCCGGGAAGTCCGGGCGCTGGAGCCCGGCCGGGACGACGGGGCACCGCCGAGCACCGGCATCACCCAGGACGTCCTCGACGACAACCCGATCCTGCCGCCGACCGGGTTCCGACCCGCCCGCTCCAGCCGGCTGGTGTTCGCGATCTCGCCCGAGGACAAGATCGCCTTCTCCAGTGCCGGCATCCTGGCCGCGATGGGCCGGCTGGAGTTGGTCGTGCACCCGCTGGCGGTCCCGGGCGAGGCCGGGCGCCGCGGCAGCACCGGCGGCCGTGGCCGCGTCTTCGAGCCGCCGTTCATCCACCTCGGCGACGCCCTCGTGCTGCAGTTGTTCGGCGACGGGCCGGTGATCCGCACCGCCACCCAGGCGTTCCTGCGTGGCAACCCGGCCCCCGACGTCACGACGCTGGCCGGTCGCCGTGACCACCAGCGCAACCTGCGGCTCGCCCGCCGCGAACTGGCCCGGGCGACCCCCACCATCGCGGCCCGCACGCGCATCCCCGACGACTCGATCTTCCGGCCGGGCGGCGGACTGGTCCCGGACCTGCCACCGATCCGTCGGCCACGGCGCGAGCTGAGCCGGCCGCCGACCCTGGGCGAGACGGCCATCGAGGCCCCGTACCGGCTGGTGGTCTCCCCCAGCACGGAGGGTCGCTTCGCGCACGCGACCGACCCGGTCCCGGCCGGCGACGACCCACTGGCCGTCGAGCTGTGGCACAGCCGCCTGGCCCACCAGCCGACCACCCCGGGCGGACCCCCCGACGAGGCCGCCAACGTGCGCCGGATCGTGCGGGCGGTGTGGGCCCGTGACCGTGACTGGGTCGGCGACGACTGGCAGCGGCCCGACGGCGACTTCACGCCGGCGAACTTCCCGCTCAGCCACGAGGTCGACGACACCGACACGCGCGGGCCGGGCTTCCTCGGCTCGCTGGACCGCTACGACCGCCACATGCTGGTGCGCCAGACCGCAGAGACCTGGATCGGCGAGGACGGCCAGATCAGGCCGGTCCCGGTCGCCGCCGAAGCCCTGTGGTTGTCCGGGCTCGGTGCGTGGCTGGACCTGCACGGGGCGTGGACCACCCGCGACTACTCCGCCGTGGGCCTGCAGTCGATCCTGGCCTGGGACCATGTCGCGCCGCTGGGCCGGGACCAGTACGTCCGCGTGGTGTACCCGGGGTTCCTGTTCCCGTTCGGGCACCAGGCGGCGCTGGTCAAGGTCACCGAGCGCAAGATGAAGACCGCCACGAACTCGGTGGCCGGCCTGTACCAACGGATGTTCCTGGTCCTGGGCGAGCGCCGGCGCGACTACGGCGACCGCGACCTGCCGTTCCTCCACGGCGACGTGCGACCGCTGGTCACGCCGGTGCTGGACCCGCCCAGCGCCACCGAACAGGTGACCTTCTTCTGGCCGCGGGTCGGTGGCCACCGGTTCACCTTCGTGGTCGACACCGATGACATGCAGCATGGACCGGTCCGCCTGCACACGCCGCTGATCTGGATCTCCGAGGCCTTCAGTGCCACCAGCGCCAACCGCGACCAGGTCGCCACGGCGTACAGAACCGACCCCGACAGCGAGGTGGGGCTGGACGGCCAGGCAGTGGCCTACGTGCCCGCGGCCGAGGGTGGCCCCGACCCCGCCCTGGAAACCGCGGCGATCCGGCTCGAGGGCACGGCCCAACTCGGCACGGCCATACCGACCCTGGCGGCTGCGAACGTCGTGGTCCCGGCGGTCCAGCGGATCTCGGGCACCGACGCGATGTGGATCAGCTACCGCCCGGAGTACGTCACCGGAGACTTCGGCGCAGGCGACGTCGGCGACGTGTGGGCGCGGATCAACCTCCCCGGCCTGCCGGGTCTGCCCACCCACCTCCCCACCACACCCCTGCCGGGGATGCGCTTCGGGGGTGCGCCGGGGGCCACCGGCAGCGACGCCGCCGGTGGGTTCCTCGCCCCCGACCTGCCGATCCGTGGCCTGTCCCGCACCACCGGTCCGGTCGGCGACATCGCCAGCGCGGTCACCGGGGACTTCGACGCGCGGGCCTTCCTGGAAGGGGTCACGCCCAAGCTGTTCGGGTTGTTCGACCTGTGGGACCTGATCCCCGACGACCTGCTCGCCGACCTCGCCCTGCCGACCGTGGTCACCGACACGCTTGGACGGATCGAGGCGTTCACCCGCGACGTCGAGGAAGCGGTCGCCGAGGCCCAGGCGGCGGTCGCCGAGGCCCAGCGGCTCGTCGACCGGGCCGCGGACAAGAGCGCCGACCTGCAGGCGGCCGCCCAGCAGGCACTGGCGGCGGCCCAGCAGGTCGCGCAGGACGCCCAGGACCTGGCCGACCAGGTCGGCGACCTGTTCAGCGCCCTGGTCGGCGTCGACCTCGACGACGTCGAGGCCCAGGTCGCCCCGACGTTCCAGGCGGTGGCCGACCTGGCGGACAGCCTGCGCGCCCTGGCCGTGCAGCTGCCACCACTGGTCCGCTCCCGGCTCGGCCAGGTCGCCGACGCGCTGGACGAGGTGGCCGGGGCCGAGGACCTGGTCGAGGACGTGTTCGCCTTCGTCAACGCGCTCGACCCGGCCAACCTCGCCACGGGGTTCCGGTTCTCGTGGACGTTGCAGCTGCAGGCCTTCCCCGCCACCTTCCCGGTCTTCACCCTCGCCGATCCCGCCGCGACCGACCACCTGGTGCTGGCGGTGCGTGGCCGCCTGCCGGCCACCGGCGCCCCCGAGGTCACGGCCAGCGCCGAGCTGCGTGACTTCGCCCTGACCCTGTTCGGCACCGAGCCGCTGATGCGGGTGCCCTTCGACCACCTGTTCTTCACCGCCGGGTCGACCGGCAAGCCCGAGGTCGACGTCGTGATGGGCGACATCGAGTTCCTCGGGCTCCTGTCGTTCGTCGAGACGATCAAGGACCTGATCCCCTTCGACGGCTTCAGCGACCCGCCGTACCTCGAGGTCAGCCCGGCGGGCGCGGTCGCCGGGTTCACCCTGGAGCTGCCGGCCGTGGCGATCGGCGTGTTCAGCCTCACCAACATGGCGCTCGCGGCTGACGTGCACGTGCCGTTCCTGGGCGAGGTCGTGACGGTCGGGTTCAGCTTCTGCAGCCGCGAACGCCCGTTCACCCTGACCGTGATGTGCCTGGGTGGTGGCGGTTGGTTCCTGGTCCGGGTCAGCCCGAACGGGCTGGAGGTGCTCGAGCTCGGTCTGGAGGCGACCGCGTCCCTGTCGGTGGACTTCGGGGTGGCGTCCGGGTCGATCTCGGCGGCGGTCGGCATCTACATCCGCCTGGAGGGCGACAAGGGGTCGCTGACCGGCTACTTCCGCCTGCGTGGCGAGGTCGACGTGCTCGGCCTGATCAGCGCCTCGATCGAGCTCTACATGGAGCTCGTGTACGACTTCGACACGGGCAAGATGATCGGTCGCGCCCGCATCACGGTCGAGGTCGAGGTGCTGTTCTTCTCGGCCTCCGTGTCGATCGAGGCCGAGCGCCAACTGGCCGGGTCCAACGGCGATCCCCCCTTCCGCGAGGTGCTGGGCGCCGAGGACGGGACGTCGGAGGCATGGCAGACCTACTGCGCCGCGTTCGCACCGGAGGGCTGACCATGGACCGCGAACGCTACGTCGTGTGCGCCCTGCCCCACGCGGTGCGCGACGACGCGCCGTTCCACATCTCACTGTTCGTGACGCCGCGACTGGAACCCAGCGAGGATGGCGAACCACTGTCGAAGGCGGAACTGTTCGACGACTGGGGCGCGGCGGTGGTCGCCGCACGCATCGAACTCCACGACCAGTCCGGCCCGATCGACGTCGAGCCACTGCTCGACCCGGTCGACCCCGGCCTGTGGCCGCAACTGTTCGGGCCGACCACGCCGGTCGCCGGCCGGACCGTGCCCGGCTGGGACAACCGTCACTGGCGCAGCTTCGACACCCGCAACGTCGACATGCTGGCCAAGGGCCTGCACCAGTCGAGCATGTACGCCGACCCCACCAGCCCGCCGGCCCCCTCCCAGCACCCGCTGTCCAAGGCGATGCTGGTGCTGGCGCGGCGCTTCAGCCGCGGGGACGACTCGACCGGCCAGGGCGGCACCTACGACGAGTCGCTGGCGACCGAGTTCTTCGACGAGGTGGTCGAGAACACCCCGATCGAGCGCTGGCCGACCGGGCCGATCGAGCTCGACCTCGACGGCGAGCCCGAGGACCTGCTGGTCCAGGTCGCGATCCAGTTGCACCGGGTGCGACGCTTCTACGAGCGGCCCGAGTCGGTCCAGCCCCACCGCGAGCGCCCCGACCCGGACGCGACCCGGCCGCCGCTTCCCTCCCCCGAACCGGAGTTCCACGAACGGGTCGCGATGGCCGGCGACCACCCCGAGCTGCTGCGGCGGCTCGGACTGGTCGTGGACCTTCGCGGTGACGTCGAGCGGCTGCGCGAGGCGCGCTTCCTGACCGGGAGGATCATCGTCGACGCCGCCCCCAAGGCCGGCGACGACACCCGGGTGCGGGTCCGCGCCACCCGTGACGGGGCCTTCGTCACCGTGCCGTCGGGTGACGACTGGCGCGACGGGGCGCTGGTGCTGGGCGACACGGACCGCTTCGTCGTGCTCGACACCGACACCGACGGCGGGGCCATCAAGACCGAGCGCTTCCTGTGGACGATGCCGCGCCTGGTCGCGGTCGAGGCCAACGGCGACCCGGCCGACACCGCCTCGCCGGCACTGCGATCCAGCGGCTTCACCGTGGCGCGCGTCGGGCAGGCGGTGACGGCCAAGCAGCGACTCGCCCGCCAGGAGAAGTTCACGACCGGGCTGTCGACCGGCGACCTGGACGACCTGCACACCGAGGACGTCACCCGTGGCATGCGCGTGGAGGTGTTCGACGACACCACGGGGCGCTGGGCCACCCTGCACGCACGCCGCACCGACGTCGCCGTGGCGGGCCACGGCACGGTGCTGGACGACCTCCTCGAGGAGGGGTTCGTGCAGGGAACGGCGGCCAGCGAGACGCCGGGCGTGGACGACTCGCCGGTGCACGTGCACGAGGCCATGTTCGGGTGGGAGGGCTGGAGCCTGTCGGTGCCACGACCGGGCCGGCGCATCCGCAAGGCCACGCCCGAGGAGGTGGCCGCGACCGGTCGCGACGACGTGGTCGAGGACACCCCCGCCACGCCGATCACCGGCGAGTCCCCGCCCCACCCGATCACCATCACCAACGAGATCGAGCCGGGAACGCTGCCGCGGTTGCGCTACGGCCGGTCGTATGCGTTCCGGGCGTGGGGCGTGGACCTTGCCGGCAACTCGCGCCCGCACTTGGTCGACCCCGCTCCGGTCACCCCGGCCGAGGCGGTCGCCAACGTCCTCGGCGCCGTTGCCGGGCCTGGCGATGGCGTGGGCAACGGGGTCGGCGGTGGGCTCGGGGGCGTGCCGGACACGCGCGGTCGCGAGGCCGGTGGCGCCTGGGCCGGGGCGTTCCGACGGGTCACCCACACCGCCATCGAGGAGCGCGCGATCACCCCGGACCCGGAGGTCCCCGCGACCGTGCCGCCGGACGAGTTGCTCGACCTGCTCGGCCCGCGCCTGCGCCAGCGC
>JAGXFT010000208.1 GCA_024637135.1 Nitriliruptorales bacterium
CGCCGGCATGGCCTCGGTCGCCGCCACGACGTGGCGGGCGTGCGGGCGCATGTGTTCCGGCGGCGCGAGCGGCGTCCAGTCGCCGTCGTCCAGGTCGGCGACGTCGCCGACCGGCGCATGTGCTACCTCCACCACGCATCGGTCCGGGAAGTTGCCGCGGAAGTGGGAGGTTTCCAGTTCCACCCGCTCGATGACGCCGGTCGTGGCCAGTTCGATCACCACCCAGTCGCGCCCGGGGGTCCGTCGGCGTCGGGTTTCCCACCCGTCGCCCATGTCCCGGGCGTCGCCGACCTGGATCAGGTTGGACGCGTTGCCGAAGAACTCGTCCGAGCAGGCCGCGACGCGGGCTCCGTTGACCAGCGCGGCCAGGTCCAACCGCCCGCCCGGGTCCGCCACGCGATGGAGGTCGACGCTCGGTCGTCCCAGGACCCGGAACCGGGCGACACCGCCGTCGGGGTGGATCGACAGGCGGACATGGCTGGCCCGGCGGCCGTCGGCGACGCGGAATGCCTGTCGTTCGTCGCCTCGCAGCGACCTGGTCGCCAGCAACGGGAACCACCCACCGGACGGCACGAGGTCGTGCGACGTCGTTGCGTCGACCGAGACGGCCTGCGGGTGGTTGCCGACGAAGTGGCTGGTGTCGACCACCAACTCGTCCACCACACCCGGGACACCCAGACGGATCACGCACCAGTCGTGGCCGTCGTCACGACGCCGGCGGGTCTCCCACCCATCCACCAGCTTGCCGCGGTCGGCGTACGCCAACGGGTCGAAGGCCGGCACGGCCGGGTCGAGCAGGCAGTCGGCGGGCCCGAAGAACTCGTCGTTGGTGGCAACCACCAGTCCGCCCAGGCGTCGCGCGGCCAGGTCGACCAGACCGGAAGCGGTGGCCGGCTCGATGGCCCCACCGGAAGGCACCGTCACCGCAGCACCCCGGTCGCGACCTCGTCCACGACGCCGTCACGCATGATCGGTCGACCAGCCAGCCACGTGTGGACTGCTCGGCCCGTCAGGGTCCGGCCGTGGTGGGGGGTCACGGGGTGTCGGTGATGGAGTCGCGTGCCGTCCACCTCCCAGGTGACATCGGGGTCGAACGCTACCAAGTCGGCTGCCGCCCCCGGTTCCAGTGAGCCCTTGCGGGCCAGCCCGGCGATCCGGGCCGGCCCGGTCGACATGCGGCGAACCACCAGTTCGAGCGGGACACCTCGGCGGCGGGCAGCCGTCCAGACCAGCGGGAGGCCGAGTTGCAGCGAGGCGATCCCGCCCCACGCCGCCAGGAAGTCGCCCGACCCCGGCGCCTTGTCGGCCGGAGGACAGGGGGAGTGGTCCGACACCACCGCCTCCAGCACCCCGTCGACGAGCAGGTCCCAGAGCCGGTCGGCGTTGGCCCGATCGCGGATCGGCGGCGCGCACTTGAACTCGGTTGCCCCGTCCGGGACGTCCTCGGCATGGAGGGTGAGGTAGTGCGGGCAGGTCTCGGCGGTGATCGGCAGTCCCTCGTCGCGGGCGGCGGCCACGACCTCGCCCGCAGCGGCCGCCGACAGGTGCAGCACGTGGACGCGTGCACCCGTGCGCCGGCAGGCCGCCGCCAGCGCCTCCACGGCCCGGGCTTCGGCGCGGGCGGGGCGGGTGGCCAACCACGTTGCGTGCCGGCGTCGTTCCGACGCCGTGGGGGCGTGCAGGGCTGCGGCGGCCGCGTCGCAGGTGTCGGGATCCTCGGCATGGACGACGAGCATCGAACCCAGCGTCGCGATCCGACCCAGCAGGGGGTCGAGGGCGGACGGGTGGACGCAGCCGTACTCGGGGACGCCGCTGTCGCACAGGAACGACTTGAAGCCTCGCACGCCGGCCTCGTGCAGACCGGCCAGGTCGTCGTCGTTGCCGGGCACGGCGCCGCCCCAGAAGGCCGTGTCGACCACGACCTGGTCGGCGGCGACTGCACGCTTGGTGTCGAGCGCAGCGACGTCCACGGTGGGTGGGAGGCAGTTGAGCGGCATGTCGACGATCGTCGTGACCCCGCCGGCGGCAGCCGCTCGGGTCGCGGTCGCGAACCCCTCCCAGTGGGTGCGGCCGGGTTCGTTGACGTGCACGTGGCTGTCGACCAGGCCGGGCAGCACCACCAGGTCGCCGACGTCGTGCACGTCAACGCCCGCCGCTGCCGGGATCGCCGGGTCGACCACGGCCGTGACGTGTCCGTCCGCGATCTCGACCCGCGCCGGGCGGATGGTGTCGCCGACCATGACGCGGGTGCTGGTCACGGCGCGGTCGGGTCGGCTCATGGCGGCACGATCGCACCCATCGCCGGTCGCTGTCAAGTCGCCGGACCCTCGCCCCGGAGGTGGTGCACGGTGGGTCCGAGGCCAGCGCACGAATGCCCATGGCCGGAACACGACGGATGAACTAGCCTGTGATGGACACCCCGACGAAGGGAGCCACCATGGGCAGGCGACTGATCGTTGCAAACCAGACGATGGGCGGAGCAGAACTGGAACGGCACGTCAAGGACCGCATCGAGGCCGGCGCGACGGAGTTCTACGTCGTCGTCCCGATGATCGAGGTCGAGAAGGAGTCCTCCTGGACCGCGCCGGACGACAGTTTCGGTGTCCAGAACCCGGGGGACGTCGACAGCAAGGCGGTCGACCAGGCACGCAAGCGGTCGTCGCACCGACTGCACGCGATGATGGAAAAGGTGGCGTCGCTGGGCGGCACCGCGGACGGCGAAGTCGGGGACTCCGACCCCGTGGCGGCCGTGCGCACGATCGTGCACGCCGAGGAGTTCGACGAGGTGATCGTGTCGACCCTGCCTGCCGGGATGTCCCGGTGGCTGAAGATGGACCTGCCCAGCCGGGTCGAGCGGATGGTCGACTGCCCGGTCACGACCGTCGAGGCCAGCGGCTGAGCGCGCCGCACCACGAACCAGGACCGATCGACCCCTGTCGACGCACGCCGGCCGGCGCTCGCCGGTCAGTCCTCGAGCGGGACCAGGGGGTGTGGGTCGTCGTCGTCGCGCAGCCACGCGACCGCCAACTCCTCGCCCGCCGGCAGGCCGCCGACCTCGACGCCGTCCACGACACACCAGTCGAGCCCGACCCGGCCGCCCAGGGCGAGCACCTGGTCCATGCTCTCGTCGAGCAGGTCCGGGGCGACGTCGAGCCGTCGCAGGGCCGCCGCCCCGTGGCGCGTCTGGGCGTCGACGATCAGTTGGCTGACGATGGTCAGTGCGGTGGGTTCCATGCGGTCAGGATAAGCACCCGCTGCGGGTTGGTGGTCCGTGAACGGCCGGGGTGGACCGGTCGGGGGCGGCCGGCGCGGTCGTCACGCCATCTCCCGCAGCGGGTGGGCCGGGTCGAGCAGACAGCGCTCGACGCGGCCTGCGGCGTGCACCGGGAGCGCCCGCACGGTCGGGTTGGTGGTCCGTGAACGGCCGGCGTGGACCGGTCCGGGGCGGGGGCGCGGTCAGCCCGTGACCGTGGCCGTCAGGGTGCTGGCCTCGAGGTCGAGTCCCAGGGCCCCGCCCGCGACGTCCTCGACGTGGCACGCGTAGGTGCCGACGGGTCCGGACATGCGGAAGGTCACGGTGCCCATCATCGACGTGTGGCCCATGCCGGTGGCCCGTCGGTGGGGTCCGGCGATGCGGGCGTGGACTGCGACCTCGGGGCAGCGGCGCCCCTCGGCATCACGGACCGTCGCCACGAAGGTCGCACGCATCCCGTCGTCGTGGTCCTCGTGGTCGGCCACGAGGTCGGTGACCCGCAGCGGACTGGTGAAGAAGGCGTCCTTGGGGTGGTCGTCCGGGACCGGCCCGAAGCCCTCGACCAGCGTCGACCCGGGGCCGCGCGTGGCGGCGCCGTCGGACGACGCCACGGCGCGGAAGCGGCCGAACTTCACGGGGACCCCAACGACAAGGAACTCAGGACGAACCTCGACCATATCGATGGCCTCGTCCGTCGAGGTCGTGCATCCTTGTTCGTTCGGACAGGAATTCGGGTGTATCAGGACCAGGGTTGCGGGCTCCCTGACCCCTCGAGGTGGACGGTCGGTCTCGAGCGCGGGCCCGATGTGCGCTCAGCCCCGGTCCGGCACCCCGGCCAACAGGTCCATGGCGGCGCGATGGAGGTCGGCCGAGCCGGCCGCCAGCAGCCGTCCACCCTCATGGCCGGGCGACCCGTCCCAGGCCGTGGCCACCCCGCCGGCAGCCTCCACGATCGGGACCAGGGCGTGGACGTCGTGCGGCTTCAGCCCGGCCTCGACGACCAGGTCGACGTGGCCGGCCGCCAGCAGCGCGTAGGCGTAGCAGTCGGCCCCGTAGCGCGTCATCCGGACCCGGTCGCGGACGCGCTCGAACGCGGCCCGTTCGGCGGGTGTCCCCACCTCCGGGAAGGTCGTGAACAGCACCGCCTCGTCGAGGCTGCGTACGCGCGTGCGCAACGGTGAGCGGCCGCCCTGCCGCTGCAGCCATGCCTGGCGACGCTCGGGGTGGTCGATGCCCACGAAGCGCTCGCCGACGTGCGGTTGGGCGATGATGCCCAGGAACGGGCGGGTGCCGTCGGAGATCGCGATCAGGGTGCCCCAGGTGGGCATCCCGGCGATGTAGGACCGCGTTCCGTCGATCGGGTCCAGGACCCAGGTCAGCCCGGACGTACCGGTGGTGTCGTCCAGTTCCTCCCCGCGGACGCCGTCGTCGGGGCGACGGTCGCGCAGTACCTCGCGCATGGCCGCCTCGGCGGCCCGGTCGGCAGCGGTGACCGGGTCGAAACCCGATCCGTCGATCGTGCTCGCCTCCGTGCCACCCTTGTCCTCGACCAGCATCGGGCGTCGGAACCCCGCCAGGGTCTGTCGCCGGGCGGCGTCGGCCAGCAGTCCCGCGACCTCGACCAGTTCGTCCAGGTCGATCGCCGCGGCGCCGAGTTCGTCGGTGGGAGGCATGGTGCTCCAGGCAGCGGGGGCGGACGGGCGCCGGCGGAGCGGACGGGCGACGGCGGGCGACCGTGGGTGGAGGTGCGGGCGGGGGACACGCGGTCGACACGCGAGGGCGCACCTCCCGGACTCCGTTGGCATTCGGCCGTCGCTGCACAACCGAGCCGGGAGACACACCCTAGCCCCGCGGTCGTCGACGCCTCGGGGGCGAATCGGCGGTCGACACCCACGACGGGCAGATCCCGACATTGCAATCCGGGCCGGGATCAGGGACCATGGAGGTCCGGGTGGACCTGGTCCACTCGTCATGTCGTGGCGACGGCCGCCGATGTCCCGCATCGATGCGCCCCCGCGACCACCACACAACCCATCCGGCACGTCACGCGTGCCCCCGACCCTGTGTCATCGAACGATGACCCGGCGCCCGGCAGACCGAGGCCGCGCACCGCCAACACAACGAAACGACACCATGAGCGACCAGACCACCACCGCCACACCCGAGTACGAACCCAACCCCGAGGCCGGCCCCGTCGTCGTGATGGACGACCCCGGTTCCTCCATGACCTCCACCGGCGACGTGATCGTCGACAACGACCTCACCGACGCCGAGTTCGAGGCGGCCCTCGAGGGCACGCTGAAGTCGATGGAGGAAGGCTCGATCGTCGAGGGGGTCGTCGTCAAGATCGACCCCGACGAGGTCCTGCTGGACATTGGTTGGAAGTCCGAGGGCGTCATCCCCATCCGCGAACTGTCCATCAAGATGGACATCGACCCCAACGAGGTCGTGCAGGTCGGGGACGTCGTCGAAGCCCTCGTGATGAACAAGGAGGACGACCTCGGTCGTCTCGTGCTGTCCAAGAAGCGCGCCCAGTACGAGCGCGCGTGGGGCACCATCGAGGCCATCTACACCGAGGACGGCACCGTCATCGGGACCGTCATCGAGGTCGTCAAGGGTGGCCTCATCCTCGACATCGGACTGCGCGGCTTCCTGCCCGCGTCCCTGGTCGAGATGCGGCGCGTGCGTGACCTGGCGCCCTACGTCGGCACCCAGCTCGAGTGCAAGATCATCGAGCTGGACCGCAACCGCAACAACGTCGTGCTCTCGCGGCGCAAGTTCCTGGAGGAGACCCAGAGCGAGTTCCGCTCCGAGTTCCTGCAGTCCTTGCAGAAGGGCGAGATCCGGCGGGGCACCGTGTCCTCCATCGTCAACTTCGGAGCCTTCGTGGACCTGGGTGGCGTCGACGGCCTGGTGCACGTGTCCGAGCTGTCCTGGCAGCACATCGACCACCCGTCCGAGGTCGTCGAGGTCGGCGACGAGGTCGACGTCGAGGTGCTGGACGTGGACCTGGAGCGTGAGCGCGTGTCGCTGTCGCTCAAGGCCACGCAGGAGGACCCGTGGCAGAAGTTCGCCCGTGAGGTGGGCGTCGGCGAGATCGTCGACGGCCAGGTCACCAAGCTGGTGCCCTTCGGTGCGTTCGTCAAGGTCGACGATGGGATCGAGGGCCTGGTCCACATCTCCGAGCTGGCCAACCGCCACGTCGAGGTCCCCGAGGCCGTCGTCAACGTCGGCGACGAGATCGAGGTCAAGGTCATCGACGTGGACACCGTCCGTCGTCGCGTGAGCCTGTCGCTCAAGCAGGCCACCGTGGGCGACGAGCCCAGTGGCTACGGCGACGACGAGGACGCCCGTGGCGTCGAGCACGCCTACTCCTCCGGTGACGACTCGCCGTCCGGCGGGGGGTCGTCGCTGGCCGGTGCGCTCGCCGCGGCCGGGCTGGTCCAGAACCAGGGAGTCTCCCCCGAGGAGATCGCCCTGGCCGAGGCCGAACTGCCCGAGCCCG